>JAPOOU010000275.1 GCA_026713245.1 Chloroflexota bacterium | reverse complement strand
TCTTTTCTAGCCCGGCACTAAATTAGCACGGCTGTTCTGTGGAAGGGTGAAGATTTGGTCGCGAGTTTGGGGATTATAACGTTGGGTTTTTAGCCACAGAGGCGCAGAGGCACAGAGCTTTTTCGATGGCCACAGAGGGCGCGTAGACATTGACCGCCGGCACAGAGGATTTTTGGCGGGCGACATGGTATGTCGCCCCTACGGGGTCCTTGTAAAAGGTGTAGGGATTTCTTGGCGGGGATGGTACAGGTTTTTCGTTGAACACAGAGGGCACAGTGGGCACAGAGGATTTTCGGCGGGCGACCAGATTGGTCGCCCCTACGGGGTCCTTGTAAAAGGTGTAGGGATTTTTTGGCGGGGGTTGGTACAGGGTTTCGTTGGCCAAAGAGGCGCGGGGGGCGTAGACACAGCCCGCCGGCACAGAGGATGAATGGCGGGCGACCTGATAGGTCGCGTAGGTCGCGTAGACACAGACCGGCGACACTGACCGCCGGTCGCCCCTACGGGGTCCTTGTAAAAGGTGTAGGGATATTTTGGCGGGGATGGTTTGTTGGCGAGCACAGTACAGGTTTTTCGTTGGCCACTGAGGGTACAGAGGGCACAGAGAAGATCCAATGGAGGAATGAATTTTGCGGGCTAGCGGGAGGGATCAATAAGCGGCATTTGGGATATTCATTACTTGGTTTGAACTACCGCTATGTCCGATTTTTTCCGCTTAAGGCGTGGGCGTGGCCAAGGGGATGGAAACGATCGTCGGCTGGAAGATCGCTTGTTCCGGCGTCGCGGTGGGCGTTGGGTTCTCCACGCGCAGGTTGATGTCGAAATTGATGTTGCCGCCGTTGTTTGAATAGGCCGCCAAGCGCAAGATATATTCGCCGTCCGGGACGCCCAATGACCGCGTATCCCAACGGGCCAAGACAGTGCCGTAATTGGGCATTTCGACCAGTGCCGCGCTGATGGGCAGGAACTTGTCGGGATCGTCGCGATAAGCGTAAGCCAGTTCGTAGCGGTCGAAATCCGGCGCTCGCGCTTGACCGCGGATCTCCACTACGTCGCGAAGTACAGCCCCGTTGTTGGGGGCGCTGATGTTGATCAGCGGCAAGGACTGGCCCTGCGCGCACGCGGCTTGCGGCACGGGCGCCACAGGCAAATCGATTCCAATACTTTTGGCAAAGGCTTGGCCTTCGGCGGTACCCGCGAGCCAGTCCAGCGCGGCCGGATCATCGACCGCGACAAAGGTCTTCTCGACGACATTGCTTTTGCAGAATTCGTTGGCGAGCAAGCCGGTCCAACTGTCGACGGCGACCCGTTTGATCCAGGCTTGTTCGGCGGGCGGGGGATACTGTTCGTGCAAGAATAGGCCGGTGCTGGGATCGGGACAGGCGGCATAGTTTAGCGTTCCGGTCGCTCGGCAGATCTCCCGGGCCACCACGCCACCGGGATTCTCGAATGGCAGCGGCGCTTTCTGCAACGAAGCGGCGGTCATCACGGCATTCCAAACCGGCGCTGCGCTGGTGATGCCGGCGGTGTTATAGGTTGGCGAATTATCCGAAGTCCCGAGCCACAGTCCAACTACAGCGTCGCGCGTGAAGCCCATCGTCCACAGATCGCGCGCGCCGTTGGATGTGCCGGTTTTGGCCGAAACGACATTCTGTGTCGGCAGGCCGATATGCGCCAGGGTCAAGGCGGACCCGGGATTGAAACTCGGCTGGCGGGAAGGGTCGTCGCTGAGGATATTTTGCATCAGATAAGCCAGCGCGGGAGAGATGGCCTGCCGTCCGTCCGCTCGCTCGCGCGGGAGCTCGACTTCTTCGCCATCAATCGTTTCGGTGATGCGATCAATGGCATACAAGGGCATGTGCCGGCCGCGATTGGCAAATACGCCATAAGCGCCCATCATATCGTAGAGCGTGACTTCGTTCGCGCCCAGCGCGCTGGATAGCGTCATCAGCGAGTCTTGGGGGAATTGCAGGCCGACGGCGCTCGCCATTTCGGCGAAGCGGATCTTGCCGACCTGCTCATAAACCTTGATTGTCGCGACGTTGCGGCTGTTTTGCAGCGCGGCGCGCAGGGATACCGGTCCGCGGAATTTGCCGTCGATGTTCACGGGCGAGTAGGGTCCGGAAACGCCCATATCGTAGGTGGTCGGCACATCCCAAACGATGCTTGCGGGCGTGTGATAATTGCCTTCTACGCTCTGTAGGGCGGCGGCATAAATGAAGGGTTTGATTACCGAACCGGGCTGCTGCCAGGTAAGGGCGTTGTTGACTTGCCCGGCAAAATCATCGTCAAAATTGTGGCTGCCCACCATGGCGCGAATGGCGCCGGTCTGGGGATCGGTGACCATCACGGCGCCGGTATTGACGCCGGTGGCCGCCCCCACCAGATGATTCACCTGGTTGCTCAAGGCCTGCTGCGCCGCGTCTTGCAGGGCAGGGTCCAAAGTCGTATAGATATTGAAACCGCGCTGGAATAGCCCATTAGCGCCGATCTCGACCTCTAGCTGCGCCCGGACGAAATTGACAAAATGGGGATAGCGCAAGCGCACGGTCAAGGGTTCAAATGTAGTCGTTTCGATTTCCGCGATCTGTACGATGGCCGCGCCGCCGACGATTTTTCCTTGGTCATTGGCGCGCACCAGCACTTGCGGGCTGCCATCAATCTCGGTCTCGCGCCCGTCGATGAGGCAGAATGGTCCGCGCCGGGGCCAGTCGCCGTGTTGGAATTGCAGGCAGCCGATGTCGATCATCTTGCGCATGGTGGCGCGCATGCCAGCCACGGCACCCGGGCGATTGGCGACGGGGTCGTTTCTGGCCGGCGATGGCACGATGCTTGCCAACAGTGCGGCCTCCGCGAAATTGAGCTCATCAGCCCCGTGGCCGAAATAGAACTGTGAGGCGGCCTCGACCCCGTAATTTTGATTGGCGAAGAAGACCTCGTTCAAATAGAGCTCGAGGATGAAATTTTTGTCGTATTGATTGGCGATTTCCAGCGCGACCAGGATCTCATTCACTTTGCGCTGGACGGTGACTTCGCTGTCGCGCAGGACCAGATTGCGGGCGATCTGCTGGGTGATCGTGCTGGCGCCGGATTCGATGCCGCCACCGCTGATGTTCTGAATAAAGGCGCGGGCGATGGCGATGGGATCAAAACCGGGATCTTCATAATAGCGCTCGTTTTCTTGCGCGACGATGGCGTGAATCATGTAGGGACTGACGCGCTCGAGCGGGATGGTGGTGCGCGCGCCTGTTTCCTGACTGTTGAGCGCGGCGATCAAGCCGCCATCTGCGTCAAAGATGCGCGCCGTCTGATACTCGGGCGAGTAATCCGCCAGCGCGGCGATCCGCCCCTGGAATGGCTTGACGGTGTCGCTATACCAGAACATGATGCCGCCCGCGCCCACGATCGCGCCGACCAGAGCGATCACCAGCAGCAGCACCAGCACACTGGCTAAGAAGCGCAGCGTGTTTTGCCGCCGCGATTCCAGCAATTCTTCGACGATGGGCGAGCGCTCCAATTCATAGCCGTTGTCGATGGCGCGCGGGATCACTTCGCCGTGATCGCCGGCGTCGTCAACGTCGGGCTGCGCGGGCTGAGTCTCGGCATATTGCGGGTCGGAGGGGGCGGTCCGCTCCTGACCGGGCAGTTCGTTTTTGAAGGCGGCTGTGCTGGGAATGGTATAGAGTTTGTCTTTGGTCGGGGGCATCCTGCCGATTTCGACGCCCCTGTCGTCGAGGATGGGCGCGCCGCCCTGCGGCTCGGTAGGGCCCAGGTAAGAAGGCGGCAGATCGTAAACTGTCTCCGTGCGCAGGTCCGCTTCCGCGCCGGGTGGGCGCTTGTTTTCTTGTGCCTGATGGAATGCCTGCCATTCGCGCAGCGCAGCGGGATAATCGATGATCCATTCATTTTTCGCGCTGTCGTGTCGGTACCACTGGGCGTTTTCGGCATCGATCATCCACCAGGCGCCGTCCTCGTCCTGCGCCATGCTGTCATAGAGCAGGCGCTGGTATTCCTCGAAGTTAATCTCTTCGTTTTTGAGCATGTCGGCCAGCGTCGCGGCTTGATTCTGCATCTTGATGAAGCCTTCGACGGCCGCGCGGATGCCGGGCTCGCTTTGCGGTCGCGGCGGCGGCGTGGGCGCGTGGGCTTCAGCGTCGGTGGGGGGCTCCAAGTAGTCTTCGGGCGGGGGCGGTTCCGCCGGTTTCGGCTCTGGGTTGAGCATGCGCCCCATCATCTCTTCGGGAGAGAGGGGCGCGTCGTCTGTTGAGTTGTCGTCCGCAGGCGGTTTGACAGGGTTGTCGGGCATGCGCGGCTTCCCGTGATTGGCTGTTGAGTTCGGGTTTCATTATAGTGGAATGTGAGGATTGGGGGAAACTGGGTCTAGCGTCGCCTTCGAGTCGAGAGTCATGACCGATTCGGCCCGAGAATGGTATACTGGATTGGCAATGCGGATTCCGCGGGGTCTGAAACATGAAGAATACATTGTACTACGGCGACAATCTGGATATCCTGCGCAGTCGCGAATACTTTCCAAATGAGTGCGTTGACCTCATCTACCTTGACCCGCCCTTCAACAGCAATCGCAATTACAATGTACTGTTCAAGGCGGAGAGCGGCGCTGACAGCGAAGCGCAGATCACGGCATTTGAGGATACCTGGCATTGGGGCGAGACAGCGCTGGCGACTTACTTCGACTTGGTTCAGGATGCGCCGGCGCAGGTATCAACAGCAATCAAGGCGCTGATGGACTTGATCGGGCACAATCAAATGATGGCTTACCTGGTGATGATGGCGGCGCGGCTGATTGAATTGCAGCGGGTCTTGAAAGCGACCGGCAGCCTCTATCTGCATTGCGACCCGACGGCGAGTCATTATTTGAAGATTCTGCTGGATGCGATTTTCGGCACAAAAAATTATCGAAACCATATCACCTGGAAGCGGACAGGCTCTCACGGCGGTTCAAGAAAATGGGGTCCTATCTCGGATAATATTTTCTTCTACACAAAAAACGAGAGTTACGTGTGGAACAAGGTCTATCAAGCGTATGATCAACAATATATCGACACTTATTATCGTTATGATGATGAAAGAGGGCAATACCGGCTAGTAACATTGACGGGAGCAGGAACGCGCCAGGGTGATTCAGGACGGCCATGGCGCGGCGTAGATCCTACAGATTCGGGACGACATTGGGCGATTCCAAAAGCATCACTTCTCGCGGCATATCCAGACCGTGATTTATCCGCTTTGTCAGTGCAAGATCGGCTTGATTTATTGGATGAAGCAGGCTTGGTGTATTGGCCCAAACAAGGCAAAGTGCCGCAGCAAAAGCGCTATCTTGACGAAGCGGAAGGTGTTCTGATACAGGACATCATTAGTGATATTCGCCCTCTTGGCTCGCATGCCAAAGAACGACTAAGCTATCCGACTCAGAAACCAGAAGCCCTCTTGGAGCGCATCATCCGCGCCAGCAGCAATGAAGGCGACATAGTTCTCGATCCCTTCTGCGGCTGCGGCACGACGATAGCCGCAGCCCACAAGCTGAATCGCCGTTGGATCGGCATTGACATCACCCATTTGAGCATCGCCCTGCAGAAATACCGCCTGCAGAATCAATTCGAGTTGGTTTCCGGCAGCGACTACGACGTTATTGGCGAACCAGTGACAGTGGATGCGGCGCGCGCATTGGCGCATGATCCGGACAACGAAGGCCGCTATCAATTTGAGTGGTGGGCTCTGTCGCTGATCGGGGCGAAGCCGACAAACGGTCAATCGGGCTCGCGCAAAGGGAAAAAAGGAGCGGACAGAGGCATTGACGGCATCATCAACTTCTTTGAAGAAGAGGCGAGCGGCAAACCTATAGCGGCTACTGTCGTGGCGCAAGTCAAATCGGGCCGGGTCACATCCCGTGATATTCGCGATTTGAAAGGCGCGGTCGAGCGGGAGGGAGCGGCAATCGGCGTTTTCATCACACTGGAGAAGCCGACGCAGCCAATGCAGAAGGAAGCGCTCGCGGCAGGATACTACGAGTCACCGAGCAGGCAAGGAAAGCGATATCGCAAGATACAGATTCTAAGCATCGGCGACTTGCTGGAGGGTGTAGGCGTCGATATGCCCGGACAGTATAGTGATTTCAAACGAGCCGAGCGCCATAAGTCGGACGGCATTAATTCCGACGGCGAGTCTCAGCAGGGCTTGTTTTGACTTGAGCGCCGATGATTAATTGCTCTACGCCGCCGCCGCGTCCTCCTCGACCAGCTCGTGGGGATTGGACGCCAGGTAGCGGTAGACGTAGGGATTGCCGACGACGGCCATGTCGGCGACGACCTCATCGCGACGGATGGTGAAGTGGAAGATCTCGATGCAGCGCATGCCGGCGAACCAGTGCCGGCGCAGCGTCACCTTTTGGTCGATCTCCCAGCCGCGGGCGAGGGCGGTGAGCAGGTTGTCCCCGCCAGCGTAGCGCTCGGAGGAATAACTCCAGTGCTGCGAGGTAATATCTTGATACTGAACGCGGAGATCTTGCTCGTTCTGCTTCACCATGTCATCATTCCCCAAAACTTGATCGCGTCAGGCGCAATTATAAGACGCCCGATACCAGACGGCAACAGTGCCCTTCTAACTTAAAAGTGATGTTAATAGCCGCTTGGCGGCGAAAAGGACTGTCGCGCTCACGCAAATAGAGTAGGCCTGCATGTCGCATGAGCGTCGCGGTTTACATGAACAGGTCTATTCGGGAATGACGATATGATCGGGGGTGTTATCGTAGGTAATGCGAATGCCCTTTTGCACGATGAAGCGCTCGATGTACGGATTGGTCAACACCGGCATGATCATGAGTTGCGCGTCGCGCATCAGCGTGAAATCGTAAACTGTGCGCGGGCGGCTGCCGCTGTTCCAAACATGACGCGCGCCCACGCGGGGCAGCGCCAATACCCAACCGGAGCGCATAGCGGTGATCAATTGACTGGCAGCGGCGTAGTCTTCGGATTCGGGACTCCAGTATTGGTCGCTTTCGGTGAATTTTTCATGTGTATAATTTGTGTGACCTGGTTCCATGGTGCGCCTCCAGAAAAGAAGGACTTAACAACGCTACTGAAAAAGCCACAAACGCTATGTTGCGCCCGCTCGATGTAGTCCCCTTAATATGCGCCATAGCCCTGATGCTAATCCGCCTACGAGCAATCGCAATTAAGTTCGCATTAACTCGTCTAATTTCATTATATGCGAAAATGCAATTGCAACAGTAAAAATAGAATGAAGTTGCAAGCGCGGACCCCGTTTATCCCAACTATAGGGCTGCCAGTGGTCGCAGTCAGATCTTTGCTTGCAGTTAGGGAGCATCGCTGCCGATCTTGCTCGCGAAGTAGGTATCCAGGGCATCCAGCATGGTTTCGGCGCCCGTTACCGACGGGGCAAGGACGACGCGGAATCCGAGTTCAGTGGACCGTTCGGCCGTCACCGGTCCCAGGCAAGCGGCGGGCAGGGCTTTGGCAGCGGGCAGCGGGCAGCGCCGCGTGAAGTTGCGCGCGGCCGAGGGACTGACGAAGGTCAGCGCGTCGACGGCGCCGGCGGCGATCATGGCCGGCAAATCTGCGCCGCCAACCCCCATGACCGTCTCGTAGGCGATTACCTTGCTCACCTGCGCGCCGCGCTCGCGCAAGAGCTCGGCCAGATAGTCGCCGGCCACGGTCGATTGCGGCAACAGGACGCGACTGCCGCTTTCGATGGGCAAGGCGCGCGCCAGCGCATCGCCGGTACCGGCTGCGGGAATGAAGTCGGCGGCCGGTCCCAATTGCTCGCGCAAGGCCTCTTCCGTGGATTTACCCACCACAGCGATGCGGATGCGCGTCCAGTCGGGATCCAATGCCAGCGCCTGGAGGCGGTTGGCGATGGTCGTGACGACATTGGCGCTGGTAAGCAGCAGAACCTCAAAGCGCGCCAGGTCCGACAGTTGCGCATCCAATTCTCGCGTGTCCGCCGGCTGTTGGATGGCGATGCAGGGGTAACTGATCGGGACTGCTCCTCGTTCTCGCAAGGCGCGCTCCAGGGAAGCCGCTTGATTGAGAGCGCGTGTCACGACAATGGTTTTGCCTTCCAGCCCACGACGATCAGACATGGTTGTTTTCATTCCTCTCTCGCTGATAAAGCGCCGGGCGCTATGCCGTCAAGGATTTGACGCCCGCCCTTTTCCAGCGTCTCTTGCGCCAAGCTCGATCCAAGCTCCCGCGCCATAAGCAGGCCGTCAGGGCCGTCAATGGCATGAATTTCGCCGGCGACATCAATCTGACGACTGCCATCAAGGGATGTTACGCGCCCACGCATACGTAGCGTATTATCTTTAACATAAGCGTAAGCGCCGACCGGCAGGGAGCAGCCAGCCCCGAGGTTGTGGAGAAAAGTCCGTTCCGCTTCAATGGCGCGAGCGGTTGGCGCGTCGTCCAGTCGCGCCAGGAAGGCCAGTGAATCGCCTTCGCAGCGGCATTGAATGGCGAGGGCGCCCTGCCCGGCGGCGGAAATCATTTGTTTCGAATCGAAGAGCTCGCTGATATGGTCCGTCAACGCCAGGCGATGCAAGCCGGCGGCCGCCAATACCAGGGCATGGTAGGGACTGTCGTGCGCCAGCAGCTTCCCGATACGCGTGGGAACATTGCCGCGGATATCCATCATTTGCAGATCGGGGCGCAGCGCCAGCAACTGCGCTCGGCGGCGCAGGCTGCCCGTACCAAGGCGAGCGCCTGTCGGGAGTTGAGCAAGCGTCGCTCCGCTGCGGCTCAGCAATACATCGCGATGGTCGCCTCGCTCCGGTATGGCGCCGATTGCCAGACCGTCGGCGTTCTCTACGGGCAGATCTTTGAGGCTATGAACGGCGAAGTCGATTTCGCGTCGCCGCAGCGCCTTCTCCAGCGCCTCGGTGAAGATTCCCTTGCCGCCGATCAAGGGCAGCGCCGCCTTCTGATTCAGATCCCCGCGCGTCCGATAGGTCTTGATTTCGACAATCCGGTCGCCGTGGCAGTCGCGGATCAGATCGGCGACGTGATTCGCCTGCCATAGAGACAGTTTGGAGGCGCGCGTTCCAATACGGACTGTTTCAAACAAGGCATCACCGGTCTGTGCAAGACAAGTTCCTTGTGAAGATTATACAACGAACGGGGGGTAATCGTTGAATTTGTGAAGCGAGGCTGTATGCTAGAATCTGCCAACTTATTCGCTTTTGTGGCAAGGCAACCTCATAAAATGCATGATGGAGTCCCGATGCGCCGCTTCATCGCTCTTTCCCTATTCACGCTGATTTTCTTCGCGCCGACACGCTTGATGGCACAAGAATCGGCTGTCGATATTGATTATGACCCTTCGGTCTGCTGGGCTGGCGAGGACCAAAGCGCCGCCTGCCTGGCAATGATGGCGGCGCATCCGCGACCGGAATTAGAAGCGATTCTGGAAGATCGCTATACGCTCGGTCAGTTCAGTTTTTGGCGGGTGGGTCCGCAAGCGGTGAACCTTTTTGACGCGCCCGGCGGGGATGTGATTGGGCAGATCCCGGCCGGTTTCAACTTTGTCCATGCCACCAATACTGATATAGACGGCTGGATTCAGCGGTTGGGCGGCGAATGGATCGCGCGCGATGACGCCGAGTACGCGCGCGCCTCGAACTTCACGGGCTACCTGCTGCCGGGAGACTGGCGGCATCCTTTCGCCATCATCCTGGACAAGACCGGCATTTACACGTCTTTGCGTCCCGGAGAGAGTGGCAGCGCGAAAAGCGGCTATGTCACGCGGCGGTACGATTTGGTCAATATCTTCGCCCGCCAGGAAGACAGCGACGGCAATGTCTGGTACTTGATCGGCCCAAGTCAGTGGCTGCGGCAAGAGTTCGTCGCCATGTTCGCGCCGGCCGAAAAACCGGAGGGGGTCGCCGGTCGCTGGGTGGCGGTGGATCTATTCGAGCAGACGCTCATCGCTTACCAGGACGACAGTCCGGTTTTCGCCACGCTCGTTTCCAGCGGCTTGCCCGAATGGTCAAGCAACGAGGGTATTTTCGAGATTTGGGCGCGGCTGGATCGCGATTCCATGAGCGGCGCCACCGGCGCGCCCGATGCTTACGCTTTACAGGACGTGCCCTGGACGATGTATTTCGACGGGGGCATCAGCTTGCACGGCACTTATTGGCATGATGACTTCGGCTATCGACGCAGTCACGGTTGCGTCAATTTGAGCGTCAGCGACGCCCGCTGGCTGTATGAATGGACGGCGGAGACAGAAGCGGATGAATTCGGCGACATCGTGAACCAGGTCTACGTCTTTAGCTCCGGGCGGTATGCGGGCGAGTAGTCTCTCGCCTAGACCGCGTGCACAGTCGGTTCGTATCCCAGCAGGTCGCGGGCGCGGTCGTAGCTGACCAGGGCGTTGGCGCCGGCAATCGCTTTGCTGCGGCGGCGCACATCGGGGAAAAAGATCGAGAGCAGCGCTTCGGAATCGTAATCAAGAAAGTTTCGGTCGCTGTTGACGAAGAGCGGATGGGCGCCGACGTAATCGCCGCTGATCGCGCGCTCAAAGGCCCGCGTCGAGTCATCGGTGTGGATGAAGGTCCAGTAATTGTAACGGTCAAAGAAATACGATGAAAACAACGGGTCTTGACTGGGCGCATAGCGATCGAAGTCGCCAGATTGAACCGCCTCGTATTCCATGGCGTGTCGGGCGCGCAGCTTCAGCGTTGCTTCGCGGGCTAGGGCCAATTGTCTACGTTGATCGTCTTTGGGTAGTTGCTGGAAGGCGGTCAGCGCGTCGCGCTTTTCACGCAGATTTTCGCGCAGATTGCGCTTCTCGATCAAGGCATCGGACCAGACCCCCGGCAGCCGGAATGAGACGCTGCTGATGCCGGAGCGGCGCCAGTAGTAGGCTGCGATCTCCTCGACCAACTGCTTCGAAAAAGAATAGGCATCGGTGGTGTGCAGCGGATGCGCTTCGTCCAACGGGAAGTATTCGAATTGACGGTCGTCGCAGCCCCAGTAACCGCCAAGGGCGTTAATTGAGCTGGCTTGCGCGATGCGCTTGACCCCGGCGCGCTCGGCCGCTTCAAACACGTTATAGGTACCGGCGACATTGATCTCGAAAAGCGCGTGATTAGGATGACTGATCGTGGTGGGAATAGCCGCCAAATGCACGATGGCGTCGCAGCCTTCAACATGGCTCCGCAGCGCCTCGTAGTCCAGAATGTCGCATTGCGCGTAGTTGACGCCACTCAGGTCGCAAGTGGGATCGACGCCGATAACCCTGACGTCCCAGCCCCTGGCCGCGAATCGCTCGGATATGGGTGTACCGACGTGACCCGCGCCGCCGGTGATTAGAACGCGCATTGTCCACCTCTAAGCCCGCATCTTGAATGCGATGGGCGCGGACAAGGCCAGCGACGAGCGGAAGGTGAGCAATCCGGCAGCGGCGTCAATTGAAAAAACGGCGGCGTTATCGGTATGGCGATTGCCGATGACCAGATACTCGCCGCGAGGATCAATCATAAAGGCGCGGGGCCAAGCGCCGCGGGTTGATTCGTTAGCGAGGCAGCGCGGCATACCGTCGGCATCCAGGCTGTAGATCACGATGGAGTCGTGCCCGCGATTCGAACCATAAAGGTATTTGCCGTTGGGATGGACATGGACGTCCGCGGTGGTATTGGGGCGCGCGGTTGGCTGTTGATAGCCGGCGGGCAAGGTCGTCAAAATGGGTCCCGTCGTCCAGGTGTCATCTCGGTCATAAATGAATGTCGCCAGAGTGGAATCGAGTTCATTGATGACGTACATCAGCGGCAGGCTCGGGTGGAATGCGACATGGCGCGGTCCGGCGCCGGCGGGCAGATCCAGGGTGCGCGCCAAGCTCAGCTTGCCCCGGGCCGTATCCAGGGCGTAGAGGTAAACTTTGTCCGTGCCCAGGTCCGGAACCACCGCAAAGCGATTATCGGGCGTGGTCACGATCATATGCGGATGCGAGACCTCTTGCCGCTCGGGATTCACGCTATTGCCGTCGTGCTCGATCATCTCGGTGTTGGCGCCGATCAGTCCGTCGCTGTTGATGGGATAAACGCGGATATTGCCGCGCGTCTTGCCCACGATGTAATTGACCATCAGCACGTTTTTCTCGCTATCGTCGACGACCACATAGGCCGGCGATGTGCCGGCCGCAGGCTGGCTGTTGATTAGCCGCAGGCGGCCGTTGCCGGGATCAATGGCGAAAGACAAGACGCGCACATCGTCATCCATGGTGGTTGCGACCAGAAACTTGCCATTGGGATGCAAGTTGAGATAGTGGCATTCGCTGATTTCAGAGACATGCTGGACCGGCCGCAGGGTCGCGTTGTCATAGTCGAGTTCGGCAACGGTGATGCCGCAGGGTCCGCCGCCACCGTTGGCGATGTAGACCAGATTTGAAGTCATGGAGTGTCCTTTCGCAAGGGAGGCAAGGTTTCGGGCAAGTTTAACGCAGAATGCGCCAGGAAGGGAATGGGCGGCTCGGCGCTGCGCGCAGACACCGCAGGTCGGCCGCCCTTACATTGCTTGTCAATGTTTCATATGCCGATGCGATTGGCCTAGCGCGATGACACTTTGGCATATTGCCAGACTGCCAGAGGCATGAAAACTGCGATAATGCCGACGATCCAGATCAAGGCGATGGAAATATCGTCGGGATTGATCGTGCCCGTCATCAAGTCGCGGACGGCGTTAGCGACCACGCTGACAGGCTGATTTTCGGCGAAGGCGCGCAGCCAATCGGGCATGGTTTGCGTGGGCACGAAGATGGAGCTGGCGAAGGTCAAGGGAAACATCCAGATGAATCCCGCTACCTGCGCCGCCTCGGGATCCTTGACATAGAGGCCGATGGTTGCGCCGATCCAGGTGAAGGCGTGGCCGAAGGCTATGGCCAGGAGGATGCCCAGCAGCCCGGTACCCCAATCTTCGAAGCGGAAGCCGATGACGAAACCGGCGATCATCATGATGGTAATGGTCACGGTACCACGCACGGTATCGGCGGTGGTCCGCCCGGCCAGCACAGCGGCCCGGGACATGGGCAGCGAGCGAAAACGGTCGATCATGCCTTTTGACAGATCAACTGAAAGCCCGACGGTGGTATTGGTCGACGCGAAAATGATCGTTTGGATAATGACGCCGGGCAAGAGGAAGCTGATGTAGTCGCCGCCGGTGGCGAAGCGAATCGCGCCGCCAAAGACGTAGGTGAAGAGCAGCAGAAACATCACCGGCTGAATCGTGGCGAAGACGAGCAGTTGCGGCTGACGGAAAAGCTGCACGAGATTGCGGCGCATCACGACGTAGGTATCGGTGAAATTCCAGAGGAAGCGGCGCAGCATGCCGACGTCGCTGGCTGCGGGAATAAGTGATGCCGACGCTAGCGGTTTCAATGCGTTTTGAGTCATGCCAGGTTTTATCCTTTTTCTGAATGCGAATTAACGGGGGCGGTCAAGCGCTGCGGCGACGGCCGAAGCGGCCACGTTTTGGTTGGGCTTCTTCTTCCACGATGGCTTCGCCTGTGATGCTGAGGAAGACGTCGTTGAGGGTCGGGCGGCGCAGGTTGAGTTCGGCGATATGAATATCATCGCCATCGAGCAGGCGCACAACTTCGGCAATGCTCTGGGCGCCGTTTTCCACAGCCAGGATGACATGGCCGCGCCGGTTATCGGTCTGGGGCGCCTCGGACGAAAGCCGTCCCAGCAAGTCCGATGCTTGCGCCGTCTGCAGAGGATTGGCGATGGTAATGTCGATGAAGTCGGCGGCCATATTGGCTTTGAGTTCATTAGCGGTGCCTTGCGCGATGACATGTCCGTGATCAATGACGACAATGTTGTCAGCCAGCTCATCAGCTTCTTCCAGGTATTGCGTGGTAAGCAGGAGCGTTGCGCCGTCGGAAACGAGACTGCGAATGGTATCCCACATGACGATGCGCGTGCGTGGATCCAAACCGGTCGTCGGTTCATCAAGGAAGAGGATGCTTGGACGCGCGACGATGCTGGCCGCCAAGTCGAGACGACGGCGCATGCCGCCGGAGTAAGTCTTGACGGAGCGATCGGCGGCGTCGGTCAGAGAGAATTGTTCCAAGAGCTCTTGGGCGCGCTGCTTCGCCTGTTGCCGGGGGATGTGATAGAGCTGCCCAACCATGACCAGATTCTCACGTCCCGTCAAGATTTCGTCGACGGCGGTATTTTGGCCGGCCAAGCCGATGATCTCGCGGACGTGCTGTTTCTGCCGAAGGACATTAAAGCCGCCGACGCGGACTTCGCCGCGGTCCGGCTTGAGCAAGGTGGCGAGGATGCGTACAAGCGTGGTCTTGCCGGCGCCGTTCGGTCCCAGCAGACCGAGCACTTTGCCGTTCTCGGCGGCGATGGACACGCCGTCCAGCGCTTTGACATCGCCGAAGTGTTTATAGACATCTTCCGCTACGATGGTGTGATGGTTTGACACGATGTTGACCTCCTGTGCGTTCTGTTTGATGAAATGCCTCTTTCAAGGCCGGTTGCTTAGGTTATCTTCCAGCCCTTGAGAACCCGCGCTCTGGTACGCTTCGAGCAGGCTCAGCACGCGCCGCAAAGTGCGAATTGCGGCGTCGCGCTCTTCCGCGCTAAATGGCGCGAATAGCGCTTGCGCCAACTGCTGATGGCGGGCATGCCCGGCTTCCAGTTCCTCCGCGCCGCTGGCGGTCAATTGCACCAGCACGCTGCGACGGTCTTTCGGGTTCTTCACGCGCTCGACATAGCCTTCGGCCTGCAAGCGGTCTATCATCTGCGTAGCGTTGGAGCGGTTGGAAAAGACGCCATCGGCGAAGAAACTGATTGGCTGAGGCGCGCCGGCCTCAAAAAGACGTTTCAGGAAGAAAAGCTGCGTCGGCGTCAAGCGGCAGATTTCCATCTGCTGATCGGCAAGCTGCCGCAACAAGCGATTGATGCGCATCAAGAGCAGGAAGAATTCTTCTTCAAAAGTCTGCGCTTCGCCCAAATCAGGCGGTTCGCAATAGTTCATGTCTGAATTATCCATATATGAACTATACAGGTTTTGAGTCCGATGTCTATAAGAAATTTGTTAGATTGTTTGGCTGTGGGGCGTGGCGTGGCGAAGCGTCAAATCGAGTATTGGGCACAGAGGATAGAAGTAGAACCTATATAGTAATGCTGATTTCGCTAAAGCAAGGATCTGTAGCCGCTCGGCGGCAGCGAAAAGGTCCCAGGAATGTCGCGCTCACGCAAAATCGTAAGCCTTCCCGTCGCATGAGCGACGCGGTTAACGTAAACAGGGGCGACATATCATGTCGCCCGAAACCACCAGTCGCAGCGGCAGCGGGCGACCAGATTGGTCGCCCCTACAAGTCGTGTGCGCGATTGGAGAGAGTGTTCTATCTGTACATTATCAATGCGGTATTCAAACCGTTCCTAGCCCAAGAGCGGGCGACACACAGAGTCGCACCTACGGTCACTTCGTTTTATGCGACATTCGACGCAAAATGACTCCGGTGCGATTGCTCAAAAAAGCGCGGTTCAGCTTTCGACGAAGACGACTTCAAAGACCTTGGGCCATTTCTTGCCGGTTACGTAGAAGGTCATCGACTCGGGATTGTATGCGATACCATTGAGCACGCTTCCGCTGTCCAGCGCGGATTTTTCGGCTTCAGACAGTAGCGATGAGGCGTCTATGACGGCGACGATATCGCCGGTGAACTTGTCAATGCGGAAGATGTAATCGGTATTCCAGGCGTTGGCGTAAACATAATCGTCGACGCATTCCAGTTCATTGAGCAGAGAAGCCGGCAGGATCTGCCCGTTGTAGGTGACCGCGCCGCGGAAAATCAACTCGAAGCTGCCGGGATCGCGAATGCTGAGGTAGGAGCTGCCGTCGCTCATGAACAGGTAGCGGCCGTCATAGCAAAGTCCCCAGCCCTCGCCGTCGTAAGATATGGTGTCGAGGTGTTGGAAGGTGTGGAAATCGTAAATGAAGGCGCGCCCGGCTTGCCAGGTCAACTGAATGAGCTTGTCGCCGACGCGTTCCAGGCCCTCGGCGAAGAGGTCGTCTTCGAGCGAGACCGTTTCCAAGGGACGACCGGTCTCAATTTCTCCCCGCCGCAGCGTGGATTGGCCGCGCAATCCGGTCGATTCGTAGAAAAATCCGCCGTCCCAGAGCAAGCCTTGCGTAAAAGCAGCATCGTCGTGGGGGTAGATTTTGACGACTTCGGGCAGCATTACCGGCACTTCCGGCGCTTGCGCGGCCGCTGCCGTCGTTAACAGGGCGATAACAATAGCCAGGATCAACTGTCGCTGCACAACACCATCTCCATAGGATAGTCAGGATCGCCTATGCTAGCAGTCTTGGCCAATCGTCCGCCAGACTCGATTTGGCAAGTCGAAAAGGAACGGCGCCAAATAGCCGTTGGCGCCCCTACAAGGCTTGATTGGTACTTACATAACAGAGTCGCATTTGCCCATTTTCTACGGTAATCCAAATATCCGTAGCTATGTAGACCCTCGCGCTGCACAGCAGCGGCCCACGCAAAATACCTTGCGTCACGCTGGGTCGTAGCTCCCCTTCCTAGCTCGCTGGGGAAGGGGCTGGGGTATGGGGTCTGACGCTGGCAACGTAAACAGGGGCGACCTGATAGACTCTGTTGAAAAACCGCTTAAACCCCCACCCATACGAAACCCGTAGGGGCGACCCACGCGACCTACGCGACCCACGAGCCCAAGCAAACCCGTACCATCCCCGCCAATAAATCCCTACACCATTTTCAAGGACCGTGTAGGGGCGACCAATCTGGTCGCCCGCTGCCGCTGCGACTTGTGGTTTCGGGCGACATGGTATGTCGCCTCTGTTTACGTTGCCAGCGTCAGACCCCATCCCCCAGCCCCTTCCCCAGCGAGCTAGGAAGGGGAGCTACGACCCAGCGTGACGCAAGGTATTTTGCGTGGGCCGCTGCTGTGCAGCGCGAGGGTCTACCGATCGTTGCTTTAGCGAGAGTTGCATTACTCTATTGGTTCTACTGAGAGCATAGAGAAAATGGCGGCGGGACTCTATGCAATTCGCATCAGCAGAGCAATTTACCAGGATCATTATGTGCCGAATGTCACATTAATCTAGCGAAACTGTAGGGGCGTCTCGTGAGACGCCCTTGTCTAATGACCTTAAATTTGCGTGCGTTCCGACAATCGCGCGAGCAGCATATGTCCGTCGACGCTGGCGCTTTGCGCTGAAACGCGCAGGGCAAAACTGAGACGTGGATCGTCGTAGGCTCGTTCGAGCGTGACGCCGCCGCCGTAGATCTCCGCAAAGATTGCGCTTAACTCATCTTGCAGCGCCGCATAGCGTGACTGGTCGTTGCGGTAGCGCTGGCGATCCAGGAAACTAATCTTGGCGCCCCTGAAATCGAACTCGATATCGCCGGGCGCCTCGTCTTCCAGGCATAGGGCCGCGCCCAGCGCAAGCCGAAACGCCAGCAACAGGGCATCGGACAAGATCTCGGGCAGATTGCGCTTGCGGATATAGTGCAAGCCGACTTGGCCGTCGCTGAAGTCATAGGCGTAGTCGCCCTCGTCCGCGATCAAGATCACGCCCGGCCCTTCGGGAACATGTTTGTAGTCGATGACATCAATCAGCATACCGTCGACCGTGTGTTCCTGAATCCAGCGTTGGAAAATCGGTACGATTTCGCCTGCCGCCAGCGCAGGTTCGCGTTTCAAATTGAATTTGACCCCAAGGCGATTGGGAACGATTGTCATTTGCTTTTTCTCCAGGCGCTTTGCCAACAGTTCTCGACGCCGCTAGCTCACGATGACGCCGTTGATGCGCTGCTCGGCGCTGTGAATGTTCTCGATGAAAAGTTGCGTCTCGTCGATCAATTGATGCGCGTAATCCTCGCCGACCTGCGTCGGCGGCCGATCGTGCCGCTTGAAAAGGTAACGGGCGAATTTGCCCTTTGCGAAGCGATCATAGACCAACTCGGTGTCATAGAATCGATTGCGGAACTCGTTGACGATATTGCCATAGTCATCGCCCACATCAAGGTACTTGGTGCGCACCAGGGCGCGCGCAGCCAGCACCATCGCTTTGTAGGCCTGCTGGTCGACCAGCGGATAGTCGCCATCGTCCAGGGCGAGCAGCGCCTCGAAATGCGCGGATTCGGCACGGGTGATTTCCAGGGAGAAGAGCGAAACCACCTCGCCCGCGCACTCGCCGACGCCGATATCGTCGATGGTGTAAACGCGAGAATCTCCCCAATCGCTGAAAAACTCAGGTTTGTCGTCAAAGCTCGGCAATTTCATGTAGGGCTGCAGCATGGCTTTGATTTCCTTGCGACCGAGGTTCTTCACCCAGGTCTGGAAAACTTCTTCTTCCGCGCGCTCGTCGACATAGCGATTGGTTAAGGCTTCCAGCACTTCCGGGATGTGCTTTGCTGGCACGGCGCCAACCGCCAAACCGTAGCTGCCCGCATTCTCCTGCCATTGGCCGCCGAGGACAACCTGAAAATGCGGCATCTTGTGATTGCCAGAGCGCCTGCTGTTGCCGAAGAAACCGATATCGGCGACATGGTGCTGTCCGCAGGAATTGAAGCAGCCGCTGACCTTGATCTTGAGCTCGCGGACAGCGTCCGGCAGCAGATTGATTCTTTCGATCAGCCGCGTACGCAGCTCGGCAGTTAATCCGCGCGACGAGGCGATGCCGAGCTTGCAGGTATCCGTGCCCGGGCAAGCGGTGATATCGACAATTGTGCCGGCGCCGGAATCACCCAAACCGATCTCGCGGAGCTCGCGATAAATGGCGGGAAGGTCGGCGTCAGCCACCCAGCGCAGTACGATGTTCTGTTCCACGGACAGACGTATGTTGTCGCCGACATATCGCCGAGCGATTTCCGCCAGTTGGAACCCTTGCATGGCGGTGAAATCGCCCAGCGGCGTGTTAAGCGTGATCGTGCTGTAACCGCTCTGCGTCTGATGATAGACATTTGTGCGATACCAGTCGGAGAAACCGTCGGGCAGGGCGGTGCCGTTCAGCGCCATGCCGGCCTTGGCCGGTTGGTACTCGAAGTCGCCCAGAGTGTCGAGGTAGGCGGTGTGGCGATCATCGTGCGGTACAGTTTTGAGCTCTTCCTGCACTTGGCGCCGGAATTCCTCGATGCCCAGCTTGCTCACAAGGAATTTGATCCGGGCGCGATTGCGATTTTTCTTCTCGCCCAGCCGCGCGAATACCCGCGATACCGCCTGCGCCAGGGGCAGCAGTTGTTCTTCCGTGGCGAAGTCCGCCAGCACTTTCGCTTGTTGGGGAACGGTGCCCAGGCCGCCGCCGACGAAGACGGTGAATCCGCGCTTGATCTCGCCATCAATCTCGCGCGTCTGCGCCAGCAGACCCAGATCGTGCATCTTGACCAAGCCGCAGGCGTGGCCGGCGCAGCCCGAAAAGGCCACCTTGAACTTGCGCCCGAAGTCCTGCACGTCGTCATGATCGAGCAAAAAGCGCGTCATGGCGTCGGCGTATGGGCTGACGTCGAATACCTCGTCGTGGCAGACGCCGGCCAGCGTGCAGGCCGTGATGTTGCGCACCGAGTTCCCGCAGGCTTCTTGCGTGGTGATGCCGACCGCGGCCAGGCGGCGCATGAGATCGGGCGTGTCGTCAATATGAACGTAGTGCAGTTGAATGTCCTGCCGCGTGGGGAAAGGCAAGATGCCATCGGCATATTCATCGGCAAGCTCCGACAATACTTCTAGCTGATCCGCCGTCAATCCGCCATAGGGAATTTTGATTCGCTGCATGCCCGGCGCGTCCCAGAGCGTATCCGGTCCCTTGACCAGGTCGCCTGACGGATAGCTCAAATCCCGGGTGCGGACGCCGTCATGGCGCTGTCCGTTGTCATAACGCTGCCCATAGGCGCCCTTGCGCAGTCGCTGCTCGGCGAAAACTTTTTCATCCAGCTTGCCTTGCTTGCGCAATTCGATCTGCGCTTCGAAGGTATCGATCAGATTGCCCATGTCGGCTGGAATCTGGTCCGCAAGTTGCTCTTTCCACGTGCTCATGATTTCTCCTTCCGTTCCCAACATTGTCCGTTGAGACTTGAGTTTCCGGTCGTCTAAACGATTCCGTTTGCGCTTTGGCCTGGCGCGACAAGATCCGCCGGCAAAAGATCGAACCACTGCAGGCCGCGCTCGCGCAAGCGAACAACTTCGCCGATCACAGTGATGGCGGGCGGCTGAAAATTCCCGTCGCGAGCCAGATCTGCGATAGTGGACAAGGTTCCGATCATAGTGCGCTGGCGCGGTAGCGTGCCCCATTCGATGATCGCGGCCGGGGTCCTGTCATCGAGGCCATGCCCGATCAGGGTTCGGGTTATAGGCGTCAAGCGCTTGACGCCCATCAATATGACGATAGTCCCGCCGATGTTCGCCAGCGCTTGATAATCAATACCGCTTTCGGGCTTCTGCGGATCCTCGTGGCCGGTAATAACCGTGAAGCAACTGCTGAGATGGCGGTGCGTCAGCGGGATGCCGGCATAGGCGGGCACAGCATAGGCGCTGGATATGCCGGGCACGATCTCGAAATGAATGCCGTACTTGTGGCAGACCAGGGCTTCTTCGCTCCCGCGCCCAAATATCAGCGGATCGCCGCCCTTCAAGCGCAGAACCGATCTGCCCTTCATGGCGCGATCGACAATAATCCGGTTGATCGACTCTTGGGACAACCGGTGCTTGGTCGGCTGTTTGCCGGCGTCGATCAGTTCGGCGTCGGGGCGCGCTTCCCATAGCAGTTCCGGTGGAATCAGACGGTCGTATATAACGACATCCGCTTCTCCCAACAGCCGCAATCCCTTGCGCGTAATCAAGTCCGGATCGCCGGGTCCTGCCCCGACCAGATAAACTTTGCCAAGTTTCATAACGCTGATTCTCCCAGTTTTGCGGCGCTTGACAACCAGTAGTTGCAGGCGGCCTTGCAGGGAAGATCTGACGCCGGATCTTTCTTCCACCAGGTCGGTTGGCGGACGCAAGCGCCGCAGACCGTGGCGACGGTCCTTTCAATGAGTTCAGCAGCCAGATTGTGGATCCCCTTGAACATGCCAACTTGTCGCTCGCTAGTGACTTTGAGAGGCTCGGCCAGGAATTCGCCCTGATGCTTTGCCGCCCAATCGGCGACCAATCCCGGATAAACGGTTTCCAGCACGGCATGCGCATCCGCGGGTCTGTCGAGATCAACGTGCCAACCAGTGGGCAAGTCCGCGGATGTGGGCAAGGGACGGAATGGATCTTCGCGAAGCCAAGCGCGAAGCTGCGCCGCCGATAACATGGGCGTACCGCATGCTTCATTGTCGCAATGCCAGACACGTTTTTCCGTTACCATCACTTGGCCGAATCGAAGCGGCAGCTCCTTCTTCAGCGCCTTCATGAGCGGGTCGCGGCCGGCCGTTGGGAAGCCATTCCAAGGGCGGCTGTCCGAGCCGCGACAAAGAGGAAGCCCGGCTTCCATAGCTAATTCGTGGATCGCCGAACAGATGGATGCATCCCCGCTCAGGGATTGCGTGTAAAAGATTCTGCGTCCCGCGACCGTTTGCGTCCCGGCGCCGTCGGACAGGCCCAGCGCGCGCGGCACATCAGTACTGACATGAGAACCGGGCGCCAGAAAATAGGGTATAGCGATGACATTGCGGGCAAAGGTTGTCCGATAAATGCTTGGGATGTCGGGCTCGTCGTCCAGGTAAACATCGACTACCTCGCCGACCCAATTCATTTCGCGCAGGACTTTCGCCTGATAGCGGGTTGTATCACGACTATCTGGATTGCGACGCGTGCCGTGTCCGATGATTGCAACGGCGGTATCGGTACGATCCAGGCCGTATTCATCAATATGCGCCCGCACCATGTTCCGCACAACTCTTGTCATCGCCGGATGTTCGCCCAGCGGCCGCGTCAGCGTGATCGTCTTGCCGTCGCGCATGGTCACGGGTCCGCGCAGAGCCATCTCTGACGGAATCACGGAAGCCGTGAAATACCCCTGTGCCGTGAATACGGGCACGACGAAGACTTGAGACGCCTCCACCGTATCGAGTACCTGGCTCAAAGCCGGCGGCTCTTTCCAGAAACAGGCCGTGACTTCGTTAGCTGCCCCCAGCGCCCGCAGGCGGTCGACATAGCTCCAGACGACGCCGGCGGTGTTCGGGCTGATGTGTGAGCCGTGCCCGGCGAGTATCAGCGCAGAGTCAGTCATCGAGCCAGATCCCGACTTATAATCTCATCGAATATACGTCGGGCGCCTTCATGCTGACCGTCTCGCAATAGCGGGAGTACGTCCGAATCCAGAATGCGCCGATAAAGCGCTCGCCTGGCTATTTGGGTATCGAGCTGGTTTTTGAGCGGCTGCCGCAACTTGCCCAGCCAATCGCCGAGAATCGCGTACTCATCGCCGATAGCATCTTCCAGTTGTTGCTTGAGCCCCCGCAGCATCGCCGGCGATGCGCCATTGGTGCTTAGGGCGATTATCAGAGGGGACCGGTCAATAACCGCCATATTGCTAAAATCGCTTTCATCGCCGCTGCCGTTGGCGACATTCGTTAAGGCGCGGATGCGATGCGCGTCTTGAGCCACGATTTGGTTGACAGCACCATCGTCAGTTGTGGCGATTACCAGAAAAGGCATATGTTCGTTCAGCATGTCGCGCCGGTATTCCGAATGGATCAACTCAATCTGGTCCTCATTCGCCAGCCCCAGAAGCTCTGCTGATACGGCCGGGCTGATAACCAGAACGCGCGCGCCCGAATGGAGCAAATGCTTGACTTTGCGCGTCGCAACTCGGCCGCCGCCGATGACGGCGACTTGCTTGTCTTGCAGGTGAAGCAAGATGGGATATCCGACCGTCGGCTCAGGCATGGGCGCCTGCCTGCGCTGCTTCGGCGACATGCTCAACATGGATGCCGCATTCTGTTTTGTCTCGCTGGGACCACCGGCCGCTGCGAGCGTCGGCATCTTGATTGACCGCTTTGGTGCAGGTCCAGCAGCCGATGCTGGGATAGCCGATATCGTGCAATGGATTGTAGGGCAAGTCATGGGCGCGCAGGTAGGTCCAGATCTTGTCTGCACTCCAATTGGCGAAGGGCGCGATCTTGATCAGGCCCGTTCGCGAATCGCGGCTGATGATGGCCGTATCGGCGCGATTAGCTGATTGATCGCGGCGAAGACCGGTCACCCAGGCCGAATAACCCGAAAGCGCCTCTCGCAAGGGAATCGTCTTGCGGATATGACAGCAGCGGTCGGGGTTGCGCTCCCACAATCGGTCGCCGTAATCGCGCGCTTGCTGTCGCGGCGTCTGGCGCGGTCTGATGCGGCGCAGATTGAGTTGGAAGCGTTCGTCCAGCGCATTCACCAGTTCGACAGTCTCGGGAAAAAGAAAGCCCGTATCAAGTGTCAGCACCTGCGTAGCGGGAGCAATCTCTTGCATCATGTGCAGCGTAACGATCCCGGTTGCTTGAAAACTGGTCACGATGGCGAGCGCCTCGCCAAAGGTCCGGTCGGCCCATGACAAGATTTCGCGTGGATCCGCGCTCTCAAACTGTTCCGCTAATCGGCTAACCTGTGCAGCGCCCACGTTCAAATCCAGCACTTTGAACTCCTGTTCCGCTAATGAACCCCTAAACAAAAAACGCTTCGGATTATCCGAAGCGCCCCAAGATTCCTGAACGACTCTGCCAGCGACAATCAAGCGCCAGCATCGGATAACCCTGCCTCCCCGGCTCGGTACAGCAACAACAACAAACGCGATGGCAACGGTGCTTGCGTTCTGGCATCTTCAAAATCGTCCCTTAGTGTCTTGCAACAAAAAAGCCCCGTGTCGTAACGGGGCTGTTTGTTTCGGATTGATCCAGGCCTTTAGTAACCTAGCAACGTCCCACCGCACGACTATCGGAAGATAGAGTCTGACAACAACAGGTGGAACAGCAGTTGCGGAACATCGAGAATTCCAAGCTTCTTGACCGATTGCAGCAGAGCTTAGCGCATGTGCGCGCCTTTGTCAACTCATTGCTGGAAAGTGTATCTTTTTCGTCTGAAATACTTCGTAGCCGGTCCTCGCCATGAGATCCTAAACTCAAATTACCAACGACGTTGGTAGGGACGACTGACCTCCTAGTGGGTGTCTACGCGCGGCGCTGGGTCGCCCGATACTCATGCAGAATCAACTCGTTGGGCTATCCATCAGGCGCTGTTGAAAAATAGGACTTCGTCTTCAATAGTAGTCTCTTTTGAACTGTTCACACCCCTTTCTAATGCTTTGGGGAGGGGCCGGGGGAGGGATTAGAGTAATAATTCAACAGACTACTTCAGATCGCCCCTGATTACGTAAACCGCGTCGCTCATGCGACGGGAAGGCTTACGATTTTGCGTGAGCGCGACATTCCTGGGACCTTTTCGCTGCCGCCGAGCGGCTACCGGCTGTCATGCGGTTCTTGTTCTTTACTTCAACCGAGTAAGTAATGCAATTCCAATATATGTGTGGATTCATAGGGGCGAGCCTGTGGCTCGCCCAATGTCAATTGAATTCTACAGATCGGGCGAATCAGCGGGTCGCCCCTACCGTCTTAATTGTTTACTTGGGATTACTGAGCAAGAAAACCGTAGAAAACTGGATGAGGCGGTTTGCGGATTTTGCCGCCTGCCGGAGTCGATCAAGTGCTACCCATACGCAAGGCGCCGTCGAGGCGAATCGTTTCGCCGTTGAGCATTTCGTTTTCCACGATTTGCTGCGCCAACTGCGCGTATTCCGCTGGAACACCCAGGCGCGAGGGGAAGGGCGCTTGCTCGCCAAGCGAATCGCGCACGGCTTGTGGCAGGCTGCCCAGCAGCGGCGTATCAAAAATACCCGGCGCGATCGTGCAGACACGGATGCCATTTCGGGCGAGATCGCGGGCGATTGGCAAGGTCATGCCGACGATGCCGCCCTTGGAGGCCGAATAGGCGGCTTGACCGATTTGGCCTTCGAATGCGGCGACGGAAGCGCTATTGATGATCACGCCGCGCTCGCCGCCCTCGCTGGCTGCGTTCGCCGACATCATCGCGGCGGCAAGACGAATGACGTTGAAGGCGCCGATCAAATTGACGCGAATGACCGTCTCGAACAAGTCCAGCGGATGCGCGCCCCGGCTGCTGATCGTGCGGATAGCGAGCCCGACTCCGGCGCAATTGACGAGCGCATTCAGGGCGCCGAATTCCGCCGCTGCCAAATCCAACGCGGCTTGAACCTCCGACTCGCTGGTCACATCCGCCCCGGCAAAGCGCGCGGCTTCGCCTATGGCCTCCGCGAGTTCGCGCCCATTTTCAAGATCGCGATCAAGGATCACGACCCTGGCGCCTTGCTCGGCGAAATGCGTCGCGGTTGCCGCGCCTAATCCCGACGCGCCGCCGGTGACAAGCGCTACAACCTCATCCATTCTCATAATTTTGGCTCCCGATAGACTTAGGGACGCAAAGCGCCGCGGCCGCATTCACCGTTCGGCCGCCGTGCTTCGCGAGGAACTCGTCGCTAGGCCGGGATGCCTAGCGCCCGTTTGAGCCGCTCAAGCTGTTGAGGAACTTCTGGTTGGTGTCATACAAGCGGAAGCTGTGCAGCAACTGTTCGGTAGCGCCGACGATGCCTTCCGGCTGCTCCGCCAAATGAGACCACATGCGGCGCATGGTATAGACCCGCTGCAAGACATCGGGACCGAGCAGCAGCTCTTCGCGGCGGGTAGAAGACTGTTCGATATCGAAGGCGGGGAAGATCCGACGCTCCTGCAGCTTGCGGCTGAGGTGCAGTTCCATATTGCCCGTGCCCTTGAATTCTTCGTAGATGACGTCGTCCATCTTGCTGCCGGTATTGACCAGGCAGGTCGCGACTATGGTCAGGCTGCCGCCTTCCTCGACGTTGCGGGCCGCGCCAAACAAACGCTTTGGCGGGTGAATCGCGGAGGGATCCAAACCGCCGGAAAGCGTGCGTCCGCTGGTGGGAACGACAAGGTTATAAGCGCGCGCCAATCGCGTTACGCTATCCAGCATCATCACGACGTGACGCCTGACTTCGACCAATCGCTTGGCGCGCTCCAGCGCCATTTCCGCAACCCGGACATGATGATGTACCGGATCGTCAAAGGTGGAGGCGATAACCTCGGCATCAACGGAACGATCCATATCGGTCACTTCTTCCGGGCGCTCGCCAATAAGGGCGATCATCAAGTGGACTTCGGGGTAGTTGTGGCTGATCGCGTTGGCGATGTCCTTAAGAACGGTGGTCTTGCCCGCCTTGGGCGGGGATACGATCAAACCGCGCTGCCCGAATCCGACCGGCGCTATCAAATTCAGCATTCGCGTGGACATGATGCGCGGCAGCGTTTCCAGATTGAAGCGGACTTCCGGGAAGATGGGCGTCAAGCGTTCGAAATTGGCGCGCTGCCGGACCTCGTTGGGGTTGAGACCGTTGACGGCGTCGACGCGAAGCAACCCGAAGTATCGCTCCGTGTCTTTTGGCGGGCGGACCTGGCCGATCACCATGTCGCCAGTACGCAAGTTGAACTTCTTGATCTGCGTCTGGCTGACGTAGATATCGTTCTTGCCCGGCAGGTAGCCTTCGGCGCGCAGGAAACCGATGCCGTCATCCACCACTTCCAGAACACCGCCGCGAAGCTCGTGGCCTCGTCGCACGGCGTCTTGACGCAGCAAACCTATGATCAGGTCCTGCTTCTTTAATCGACTGAAGCGCGGCACATTATGGTCGCGCGCCAAACTGCGCAATTCGGGAAGGGTCTTCGTTTCAAGTTTTGCGATATTCATGCTGATCGTCCTGGATTAATTTGTTGCGGCAGGGGTGTATGCTGGGGTCGCCGCGCGAACAAAGATTGTGTCCTTTGCGTGTTTAGTGATTTGCCGGAAGATTGCTGGAAATTAGTTTCCTCTGGGAACTGCGCACTGTCGCCGTAACGGACAAGTGGTTTGGAGATACTCAACCGAGCGGAATCGTGACCGACGGGCGACTTTCAAGGCATTCTCACTTATTTACTCGCTACGCGGATAGCCAAAAGAGGTTTTTTGACACTCCACACTTATAACGTTTACGGGTACGGATGTGGAAAAAGGAACCTGTACCCAAGACTATAGCATAGATTTGGGAAGGCGTCAATTGTTTATTGAATCAGTATTTGGCTTCTGCAAAATTGAAACGAAACTGTATTTCGTGGACTGATCCCCGCCCGCGAGCGGGGATCAAAGGTGTTGCTGTTGGATGCTTACATGTCCAGGTCGGCGTGCAATTCGGCTACTTCCTCGTTCAATTCCGCCAATGCGTCAGCGACCGGGGCATCGCCATTGACGACTTCGGCGATCATGTTGGGCACCAGCCCGCGCACGGCGCTATAACTGGGAAGACCGGGGGAGGCATAAATGCTGACCATCTCGTCAGCCAATATGCCCTGTACCTCGACAAAACGATGAAAGGGCATGCGCGGCTCGGTGAAATCGTCCTCGGTGACCTCGATATCGTTGCGTATGCTGAAGTATCCGGTCGCGCCGGACCAGGCTAGCTGCGCCTCGGCGCCGGCCAGGAATTTCACAAACAGCCAGGTGGCCACTTCTTGTTCGGGCGTCGCGGTCAAGATCGCCTGGCTGGGCACGAAGAGCTGCAGCGTGGGGCCAACGCCGTCGGCGCCAGGGAATGCGGTAACCACCCATTCGTCGGTCATCTCAGCGGTTGCGGCGTCCCAGGTGACAAAGGGAATGCCGGCGGAACTGCCCGCTGCGAACGGTGTTACGCCCACGGCGAAGTCACCCGTGTTTTGGTAGCGTTCCGCGAATAGATAGGCGCAATTGTTTTCCAACATGCGCGTGAACAATTCCAGGGCGGCAGCCACTTCGGCGGAATCAAAGATGTACTCGCCGGACTCGGCGTCAAATATCGCGCCGCCATGCGCGGCGACAAAACTCTCGAAGTGCGATGTGCCGGTATCCAGGGGATAACCTTGGTACATCTCGCTGGCGCCGGCCGCGCAGGAGATCGCCTCGAACTCCGCCAGCGTCTCGGGCGGACGACGATCAAAGCCCAGCGCTTCGACGATATCAAGATTGGTATAGAAAACGTTCAGCGAATTCTGGTTCGCCCAGGCGACGCGCATACCGTGAAACGGCGCGAAGTCCAGTTGGTTGACGTCGAGCAAATCGAAGTTGAGATTGGCTTGCTCGTCCGGCGCGATCCCCCACATCGGGCTGTTGAGCAATTCGTTGATGTCGACAACAACGCCTTCGTTGGCCCAGCCGGCGATGGCATTGGCATATCCCGCAACCAGGTTTGGCAGCTCTCCAGAGAGAATGGCCGTATTCATCAGATCTTGAATGGGGCTGTAGCTGCCTTGATGGATAGCTTCTACCGTGATTCCATAGTCGTTGCTGCTATTGAATTCCTCGATCAATGCCGACATCGTTTCGGCCTGGGAACTGTCATCGGAATACTGATGCCAGTAGACCACCGTCTGTCCACTGGGATCAACACCCTCATAGTCGGTTGTGCTCTGCGCTTGAACCAGTCCAAGCGTTAGAACGCAGAACATGAGCGCGATGGTCATTTTCGTCTTCATAGCTTGCGAGTCTCCTTCGCATAATATGAGCTTTCGAAATAGTCGGCTGCTCCATACCCCCTCTTACGGGACTCAGCCGCGAAACGAACACCGCATTACCTGATGCGGTGGAGGGTTCAATACTAACCTCGAATACCTGTCTGCGCGATACCTTCAGTGAATTGCTTCTGCGCTACAAAATACAAGATCAGGATCGGTATGACGGTAATCACGGAAGCCGCCATCTGCAAGTTCAAATCTCCAGGGGTATCGGCTGTTACGAAATTGGACAAGCCTACGGCTATCGGTCGCCAATCGTCGTTGATTGTGACCAGCAAGGGCCACATCAAAGCGTTCCAGGAGCCGATAAAACCCAAGGTTACGATGGTCATGATGGGCGCCTTCGACAATGGAAGAACCACACTCCTTAAGAACTTGAAATGGCCCGCGCCGTCGATGCGCGCTGCCTCCCACAGATCATTCGGGATTTGAATGAAGAACTGTCGCAGCAAAAAGATGTTAAATACCGACGCGAAGAAAGGGATGGTCAGCGCCGGCCAATTGTTGAACCAGGCGCCCGCCGGACCGAAAAGGCTCTCGCTCAAACGCCCTAGCCAAATAACCGTTAGAAGATGCGGTATCAGCATCACAATGCCCGGGATCAT
Organism: Chloroflexota bacterium; assembly: GCA_026713245.1. Lineage (GTDB taxonomy): Bacteria > Chloroflexota > Anaerolineae > Aggregatilineales > Phototrophicaceae > UBA6055. The sequence goes on along the minus strand of JAPOOU010000275.1, from coordinate 2,677 downwards.
CATGGTGGACAAAAACAGGGCAAATATGAAATTGCGCCCGATGAAGTTCATGCGCGCAAAAGCATACGCGGCCGGGATACAAACGACGAGCGACCCGGAAACGCTGATCAGGGTAATGCGCAGGCTGTTCCACAAATAGCCCGATACGCCGATGGACTGCAAGACGCCGGTAGTCGGATCTGCGCTCAGTTCAATATCGAGGAAGTTTGCCCGGCGCAGAGCGGTGGCGTAATTCTCCCAAAGCAGATTCTCCGGCAGCAGCCGTGTTAAATTGACCTCGCTCAGCGTCATGAAGGAAGCGCTGATCATCCAAAGGAAGGGACCCACCGCAATGATGACGCCGGCGAACAAGACCGCGTATATCGCGAGTTGACTCCGGTTGACGCGCGGCGGCGGCAACTTTTTCGCCTTGCTTGCTTCAGGGTCGCGACTGTGACTAGGCATAGAAGACCCGTCTTCCCATGACGCGGTTTTGGAATAGCGTCATCAACAGGATCAGCGCAAAGAGCACGAAAGCCATCGACGAGGCATAACCGTAGCGGTTGCTGTTCTGCAATTCGTCAAAGATATAGACGCTGGCTGTGTTGACCTTGCTGCCCACCGCGCCAGTGCGCAGGATCCAGATCTGCGTAAAGGCCTGGAATGTTCCGATTATCGCCACCAGCGACAGGAAGAAGACGGTGGGGGACAGCATGGGCAAGGTGATGTGACGAAAAATGCGCCAGCCGCTGGCGCCGTCAATACGAGCGGCTTCGTAAAGTTCGCCCGGGATGTTGCCCAGGCCGGCCAGAAATATCACCGCGTCGTAGCCGATATAAGTCCAGGTCGAATAGATCATGATCACGACCAGCGCCAATGCCGGGCCCGCAAGAAAATCGGGCAGCCCGAAAAGCTCGCCAATGGAGTTTCGCTCCAAAATCCAGCGCTGCGGCTCTATGCCAAAGAGCGAGAGTACGCGGTTCGCCGGCGCGGTTTTGCCCGCGTCAAACATGACGCGAAAGACGATCGACGTCGCGACAAAGGGCGTGATGTAGGGTATGAAATAGACCATGCGGAAGAAGGCGCGGAAACGAATCGGCTGGAAGAGCAAATAAGCCAGGGCCAAGCCTACGGACAATTGAACCGGCACTGTCCCGAATGCGTACATAACAGTAACCCAGAAGCCTTGCAGCAGGTCGTCATCGGCCTCGGCCAGGGCGGCGGGCAATTCCGCCATCAGCAGGTATCCGCCGACCGCCAGCGCCAGACCGCTGAATGCCATAAGCGCGAAGCGCCTGTTTTCCTGGGCTTTGATGCCGCGCTGAAATATCCTCCAGGCCAGTCCAATAAGTATGGCGCCGGCGCTGACAAACACCAATTGGGACCAAATCGGCAGCGCTTCGCCGGATTCGCGGGCGACATCAAGCGCAGCCCCGATTTCGGTCAGCGTGAGCTGTAGCAAGAGGACGCCGCTGACGGCTAAAGCCGTTGCCAGGGCGCTCCAGACGATCAAGTCATTGCTGCGGGCTGATCGAAGAAACCAGGCCGTTAGCGCAGTGACGCCAACCGCCCCAAGCAGCCCGAGAATCATCAGGTTGCCGGCGGCGAGCACCTCGGGCATGGCAAAACTCTCGCCGAGTTTAGCCATGAACAGCTCAAGACTGGTATTTTGTCCGCGCACTTGACGCGGGATGAGCATGATCGCCGGGATGAGTTTGAAGAACCAGTCAACGGCCAGCAGCGCCGCGTAGCCGCAAATAACGCCAGATATCAGATTCAAGGAATCGCTCGGCGATTCTGATTGTCGCAGCGCGCGCAGGGTGCGCCGAATCATCACTGCCGCCAGGGCAACGGCGGCCAGCGCGAACCAGAAAAACAATATATACGACAGGTTGCCCAACGCCTTTTCATAATTGGCGAGGCCATTGTAATGGTCCGGGAAACGTCGCCAGCGGTGCAAGCTTACAAAGAAGGCGAATGCCACCGGGAACAGTCCAAACAGGGCAATCAGCAAGCCGGCCGGCGCCAGGAACGCGTAGGCTGTCAGATTCTCCAGGACGATTCTGCCGCGTCGCGTGTCAAAGAAGCCCAGTCGTGGAATATCTGCTGTTCTATGACGATTCATCTGCTGCTTTCCATCCGACTGCGCTGATTATAGCTAAAGCGGACGCGATTTCCAAAACAGCCAAGCGGTGCTGTATCGAATTCGATTGAAAATATAGTTGTTCTTGTCACTAATATATGCGCAAAGAACGCGGAGAAGAAAGTGCAAGTAAGTAATGAGAATCATCAACACGGAAGCACCGTAGGGGCGTTTCGGCGAAACGCCCGCAGACTATATTCCTCCGATGGTTTTTCTCAGTAGTACCAATAAAGTAATGCGACATAATTGCATTTATTGTGAGAATTATAGAGTTAATCCAATTCCCGGCAAATGCGCTCCCCCTCCCTGGTGCCTCGGGGTTTCCGCCCCCCGTTTAGCGGGCTGAGGAGCGGACACGTTTTGTCAACTGACTCGCTGCCGAAACCGCGAACATATAGTCGCCCCTTGCTAGAACATTTATGCTATCTTCCCTTTATCACGCAAGCAAAGGAGGACTCCCCACCATGCAAGCAAGCTACACACTCGATACAAAAATCGAGGCTCTCAACCTGCTCGATCGACACGACGGCGACTTCCAACTCGTCAGATCCCTGC
>JAPOOU010000221.1 GCA_026713245.1 Chloroflexota bacterium | reverse complement strand
TAAATTCATGAGCAAGTACCTTTTCCGTAAATCAGGACACTTGTTCAAAGTTAGCGCCTTCTTTGAATTTACGTTGAGATACATTAGCCCAATACCAATCAAGCCTTGTAGGGGCGACCTATCAGGTCGCCCGAAACCAGCATCTCACATTTGGGCGAGCCGGCGGCTCGCCCCTAGCGAGTCTTCGCTTTTTGAGGGATAGGGCTCGCCAATAATCTGAAATCCGGCCCGGGCCCGCCGCCGACTTCTGTTTGCCGCTCATGTGTCATACAATAGGAACTAGATGAGTATTGCGGCAAAGCAAGGGGGACGTATGGCGAATTGGGTTGAAGTGCTAAAGGCCGATCAACTTGAAGAAAGCAAGGGCACGACGGTATTTGTAAACGAGCGCGATATCGCGCTGTACAAGTATCTGGGCGATTTCTATGCTTTGGACAATCGCTGCATTCATCGGGATGGTCAGCTTGGCGACGGCTATATGGAGGGACCCAATGTATTCTGTCCTTTGCACAAGTGGGACTACGATGTGAGGACCGGCGTAAGCCGCTATACCGAAGACGAAACGGTGCCGGTATATCCAGTGCGCCAGGTCAACGGAACGGTCGAGATCGACGCCGATGCCGTAGCACCCAAACCGCGCTACGAAGGAGAGTATTTGGGTTTGTGGGCGAGGCGAAACGACCCGCTGGAAACCGAGATGCACGATATCCACAGCTACTCGCGCGGACGGCGCGCATTTGTCGAGGGCATGGGCAGCGAAAAGCGCGATTATGCCAACTTAGGCGACCTGTATTTTCTGCCGGGTCAATTGGCTGTACTGCCCTTGCTCGACGACGTGCCGATCAGCACAGAAACGGTAATTGCCGCCAAACGCAAGCGGCCCTTGAAGTTGCGAGCGCCGATATTCGTCAGTCACATGAGCTACGGCGCCTTGAGCAGGGAGGCAAAGCTGGCGCTGGCGAAGGGCGCCGCCGAATTTGGCACTTTGATGTGTTCGGGCGAGGGCGGCATGCTGCCGGAGGCGCGCGCAGCCGCCGGGCAATACATCTTCGAGATGGCTTCGGGCTACTTCGGCTGGAACGAGGAGAACATCGCCAAGGCCGATGGCATCGAGATAAAGATGGGCCAGAGCGCCAAAGCCGGCCTGGGCGGACTGCTGCCCGGCCACAAGGTTACGGCGGATATTGCGACGCTGCGCGGCCTGCGGGAAGGGCAGGAAGCGCGAAGCCCATCGCGTTTCGCCGATATTCATAATGTGGCGGACATGCAGGAACGCATAGCCTGGATCCGCTCGGTCAAACCCGATATGCCCGTCGGCATCAAGTTGGCCGCCAGCCGAATCGAGGCTGATTTGGCGGAGGCAGTGAAACTGGATATCGATTGGATCACGCTTGACGGCCGCGCCGGGGGCACGGGCGCGGCGGCAAAGCATATCATGGACAATATCTGTGTGCCGACGGTTTTCGCCATCCCGCGGGCGCGCCGTTGGCTGGATGAGAATGGACACCGGGAGATCAGTCTGATCGCAACCGGTGGTTTGCGCACCAGCGCAGACGTTGCCAAAGCGCTGGCCTTGGGCGCGGATGCCGTTGCATTGGCGACCGCGGCGATGATCGCCATCGGCTGCAAGCAATACCGGGCTTGCAGCAGCGACAGTTGTCCGGTGGGCATCGCCACACAGAAGATGAATTTGCGAGCGCGCTTCGACGTAGAGACGTCCAAGCAGCGGCTCGTGAACTTCTTCGAGGCGATGACCGAGCAGATGAGCGAGTTCGCGCGCATGTGCGGCAAGCGCAGCGTCCATGACCTGAGCTACGAAGACCTGGCGACGACAAATCATGAAATCAGCCGTCACACGCCTGTGAAGCATGTATGACATGTTACTTAGTTGAGATGAGGTGAAAGTTATGTTATAATAGCGTTCATGCCGTGACATGGTACTCACATGAACTGGAGCTGAAACGGATGAACCTCTATGAAAGAAGAATCGAGAAATGGATCGTCAATTCCGTCATTATTCCACTGTCGCCGATTTTAGCTGCCCTTGGTTTTGCAATTCTCCAAGGCACGGATTTAGAATATCAAGAGATTCTGGGAAGAACCGAAATATATATGGTGTCCGTAATCATGCTGGCGTCAACCAAACGAGACTTGTCTAATGCTCAAATTGGCGCAAAGAGGTTAACCGTAACAGGAAGACTAGTGGAATGGCTAACACCGACTCTTATCGTGATCTGTATGATATATGGCGTGATCTTCTTTAACGCGAATATCAATAGCGTGCAGATTTCTCAGACGGCCACCGCCAATCTCGGTGTCATCCTCGCCACATTTGTTTTTGGGATGTGCGCATTAATTCAACGTAGTATTCGTCGGCAAATGGCAATTGAGAGCAAAGGATCACCATCATGACCTCTGATATGTTAATCCCGTATCTGTTTGTCATGTTTGTCATCATTGTAGGATCGATAATGTATACGAACCGCCCGGCGCGAAAGACCGATGCGACTGATAAACGCCAGCAATCGGCAAGTGCTGCTGACCACGCGTCGCCTTGAGCTATTGCAAACAACGCATGTGTCCTAGCCGAGAATCTCGGCAAGCAGTCTCCGCACTTAGCGCGTGTAGCCCTTGTACACGCCAACCGTCCCGGACACCATGCGATCGACGCTAAAGCGTTCTTCCAAGCGGGCGGCGCCCAGCAATCCCATATGATGGCGCAAGGCATGGTCGTCCAGTAGCCGTGTCATGGCCGCGGCCAGGGCATCGACATCGCGCGCCTCGACAAGCAGCCCGGTCTCGCCATGAATTACGATCTCGGGAATGGCGCTGACGCGATTCGCGATCACCGGCACCCGCCTCGACATCGCCTCCAAGAGGACCAATCCAAATCCCTCCCACAGGCTCGGCATCAGCAGCACATCAAAGGCGCCGATCAACTTGACGGCATCGCTGCGCCATCCCAGCCAGTGGACGTTGGCGTCGATGCCGAGTTCCCGCGCGAGCGCTTCGAGTTGCGGACGCAGGTCGCCGTCGCCGGCTATGATCAGGTTCGCGGTCGGGAATCGGTCCCGGATTTGCTGGCAGGCTCGCAAGGCGTAAGCGATGCCTTTTTGTTCAACGATTCGGCATACCATACCTAGCAGCAGGGCGTCAGAATCCAGGCGCAGCTCCGCGGTCAAGTCTTGGCGGGAGGCGCGGAGTTCTTCATCGGCTACCCATTTGTGCTCCAAGCCATAGTGGACCACAGTGATTTTTTCTTGCGGCGCGTCTTCGACCTCGATCATGAAATCTTTGATGGCCGCGGAAATGGCGATGCCGCCGCTGGTCAGGCGCCAAATCACCGGGCTAATACGCTGCCAAATTGGGTGGAAACGGAATTGATCATCGTTGTGACGGCTGCTGATGACAGTGCGGATGCCCGCAAGCTTTGCGGCGAACAAGCCGTAAAGGTCGGCATGGATTAAATGCGTGTGAACGAGGTCCGGCTTGATCTCGCGCAAGGCGCGTCGAATCTTGAACAACAGGGTCAGATCGTAGTCGCTATGGATTGTCAATCGGCGGAGGGGGATGCCGCGGTCTTTCGCCGCGCTGACCATGTCCTCCATGGGTTTGTCAACTTCGACTAGGATGAGCAAATGAGCGTCGACATCATGCCGGCGCAAGGCGCTCAACAAAACCAGCAGATGGCGTTCGGCGCCACTGATTCGCGTAACTTTTATGACGTGCGCGACGCGCATGAGACGCTCCGATGGTGGGCGCTGGCGCGGCCACTGTAGCAGACGGCGCCGCCAGTGGCTAGTTTTAAGTCAGCTCATGGCAGTGCAATTTCCTTCGAGAGCGGTCCTGTCAGCCCTTGCGCGTCTTTGGCTGCGATGGCGATGCCGATGTAGTTGGAGAAACCGTCCCATACCAGGCTGGTTTCGCTATGCACAATCTGACGCTCGTAGAAAAGCCCACCGGGGCGTCGCAAGGCGATAATGTATCCGCTGGCGTCGGCCACCGGCTCCCAAACCAGTTCGGGCTGGCCCCCGCCCGTTCGCAGGACGATGTTTTTCGGGGGACGCGGACCGTCGGCAAGGGCGGTCAGGACCGCAAGGATCGCTTTGGTGGCCTCTTGGAGGTAACCGGCTTCGATATAGTCGATCGTGTCTGTCGGGTCTCCATTGAGTTTCTCTTCGTAGGCGTTGATGAGGCGGATCGCCGGGTAATCCAACTCGCTGAAAGAGAAGTGATCGCCATAGCGGTTTTCGCGATCTATCGCGTCTTGCACGACTAGATCCAGATTGACGCCATAATTGAAGCCGATGAAATTAACCATGCGCGCCAGACGGCGCGAAACAGACCTTTCGTTGGGTCCGGCGGAAAACACGCGCAATTCGCGATCGTTAACCAGCCCGTTTCGATCGTGCACATTGCCGATGGTATCGACATTGATCATGCCTATTAGATCGGTTTGATCCTCGCGAATCCATGAAGCGAAGGCCTTGCTGCCTTGCCTGCCAACTTCCTCGGCGGAAAAGAGGACAAACATGATAGTGGCTTTGTAACGCGACTGGCTCATGATGCGCGCCAATTCCAGTACGGCCGCGACGCCCGATCCGTTGTCGTTTGCGCCGGGCGCAAACACATCTATTGAGTCGAGCGGACGGCCGATACTATCGTAATGGGCGCCGACCAGAACCGTGCCAGCCCCGACTTCTGTACCTTGAATGACGGCGACAAGGTTGAATTGTGATCGCCGCTCGCCCTCCGGTGTGATCGATTCAAATGGCAGGTCAAACGTGTAAAGGTTGCCACCGGATGCCTGGCGATAGGTCTCGAATTGACCGGAAATATACGCCCTTGCCGCGCCAATGCCCTGGCTGATAGAAGCTTGGGTAGAGTTAACATGCCTGGTATAGAAATCTTGCAGCGTGCGAATATGCGTCATCAGGCGGTCGGATTCGACTTGATCGAGGATGCGATTGATTTCTATGTCGGAGGGCGAGGCCGGCGTTGCGCCTATGCCTCTAACGCGCGCTGGCCCTGCAGCTACGTATCCCAGCGTGGGTGGTGGAGTCCGCGTCGAAAGAGGCGCCAGCGTAGGCGGCGCGTTCGTGCCGGCGCCTAGGTTGCAGGCGACCAGGAGCAGCAAGAAGCCGCCTAAAACGGCGATGGTGTTTCGATGCCTGTCCATGAGGGTGATTCTAGCATAGTTCGGTAGTTGCGAAGTCACCGCGGACGAAGCGTCCGAGAACAGTATGATTGCCAGACGCGTCGCCGCGATTCGCTAGCAAGGCGGGTTGGCTTGTCTTGGCGCGCGTTCAGGCGACGAGCGGGCTTGTGGTTAAAAGTTAGCGTGACAAGCCCCCGCGCGACTTCCCGCGAGGCGCTGAGGAGGCGACGAGTATGTCTAGGGCAGAAATACGTCCTGAAGCATGTACGTTGTAGGGTATTCTCGGGCGACCTGATAGTCTCGGCTGAAAACGTGCCGCGGTCCCACGCCCCTTTGCTCCGTCGGTCCACCGCCTCATGCTGAGGACACGACAGATTTTCCAACCCCACTCCCCAGCCCCTTACTCGGGGCCTCAGGGAAATGAGCGCTTCTGCCGGGATTTGGTTAAGATTCAACATTTTCGCTATGTTTTCGGTTTCTTGGCATTGCTTTATGGGGACTACGGAGGGCACAGAGCTGCTCGCAGGCAGCGAAAGGTCCCCGGGAATGCCGCGCTCACCCACAATATTAAGCCGTATGGCTGCATGAGAGAAACGGATTACTTAAGAAGGGGAAAATATGGAGTCGCCGTTATGGTTCTATCAAGAACTGGCCGAAAGCTTGAAGACCTTTGATCGCGCGAGGGCCCTTACCGCAGGCTTGCGCTTCCGTCATCTCATGACGACCGCAATCGGTACCTGCCTAAGGTCGAAGTCGACGCCGCAGGAAATGACAAAGCCGGCGGATCTTTCCCCCGGCGAAGAGCAAGCGTTGCTTGGCGCAATCGCAGATTAGAGGATGCCGGCGTCTTCGATTACCTGGGAAATGCGAAAATCGGATGCTTCCATCTCAATAATTGATGGCATCTTCAGCTTTCGCCAGAGATCGTAACTGTCTATGCTGTTGTATTGCGCGGCGAACAATACAGCAACAGTTCCATGCGTAAGGACCACAATGTTTTCTTCGGGGTCGGCAGATTCGAGCAGTGACAAGATACCGTTTTGGAATCGTTGTCTGGCTTGACTGGCGGTTTCATCGCCGAAGACTAGTTCATCGGGCGCTTCAAACAGCCGCCTGATGCGCGCGTCAAATGCGGCAGCCGAACCATAGGGAGCATTTGACCGGCGACTATGTTCGGCAAGCAGCGGACTTTCATTTACGGGAATATTATCGAGGCCCTCGGCAACGGATCTGGCCGTTTGCAGCGCTTTGGGCATTGTACTAGAAAACAGTCGGCGCGGCCGATACCTGGCAAGATGCTTCGCCAAGGGCTTGCAGCGTTCATAGCCATCGGGGGTAAGTTCCCAGTCTTGCGCCGGCTGCGCTGGACTATGGTTGCTGTTGCTGTGCTTAACCAGAACGAGTTTGGCCATATCCGACGTGCCAGTGTGGATCTACAGGCGCAGAGCGCGTTACCGGCGACAAGGGCGGCAAGCCTCCAGCGCGCGGGCACTGGAGAGGGTAGCGTCCGAATCCGGTTAATCGAGATAATCGCGCAATTTGCGACTGCGGCGCGGGTGACGCAGCCGGCGTAGCGCCCGACCCTCGATCTGGCGGATGCGTTCGCGGGTCAAACCGAATTTTTGACCGACCTCCTCCAGTGTATAGCTGTGCCCGTTCTGCAAGCCAAAACGCAGGCGCAGGATACGCGCCTCGCGCGGGGACAGTGTATTGAGCAACTCGTCGATTTTCTCTTTGAGCAGCTTGTTATAGGCGCTATCAGAAGGCGTTGGTTCGCGGTCGTTTTCGATGAAGTTGCCCAGCTCGCTATCGTCGTCCTTGCCTACGGGGTGCTCCAGGCTGAGCGGCTGCCAGGAGACCTTGAGCATCCATTGCACCTTGCGCGGCTCGCAGTCCATGATTTCGGCGATTTCTTCTACCGTTGGCTTGCATCCGCGCTGTTGTTCCAGGTCGCGCGCGATACGGTACAACTGGCGAATGCGATCGGTCATATGGACAGGCACGCGGATGGTACGGCCCTGATCGGCGATGGCGCGCGTAATCGTTTGTCGGATCCACCAAGTGGCATAGGTGCTGAAACGATAGCCGCGGTGATAGTCAAATTTCTCCACGGCCTTCATGAGACCCAGGTTGCCTTCTTGTATCAAGTCCAGAAAGGGAACACCACGCGACATATACTTCTTGGCGATCGACACCACCAGGCGCGTATTGGCTTTGATCAAATGCTCGCGCGCGTTCAGGCCATCCTGGGCCAGGAACTTCCATTCGGCGCTGCGGATATGATCTGGGCTATGCGAAAGCTGGACCTCGGCGCTGCGGCCGGCCTCCAAACGCATGGCAAGTTGCACTTCTTCTTCGATGGTGAGGAGTGGCACACGCGCCATCTCCTTGAGGTACAGGCCGACCGTATCATTGGACGCGATTTCGCCCAGGTCGTGTTCGTCTTCATCCTCTACCAGATCGGCATCGTCTTCGTAAGCTTCGGCGAAGGCGTCAATATCATCGTCGAAGAAAAGCTCAAAATCTTCCTTTTGACCCTTATCCTCATCTAGATAAGTGATCAGATCAATATCAGGTTCATACCTGTTATCAAAATCACTCACGATCTCCCCCCCAAACATTGTGGCGAGCGCGATCAGAAATTCGCTCTCGCGGTTGCTACAGTATTACCCTTATTCGTCCAGCAACTGCTTCAAGATCGACAGCCGCGGATCGCAGGCCGCGTAACTCCCCAGGTCTTGACTGTCGTCTGTCGCTGTATCGGACTCATAATTCAGATTAACACCACTCTCGGCACTCAAGCCGCGACAATTGTCGCGGCAAACGGCGCGATAGCTCTCTTCGATGATAACTTCTTCTCGTAACAAATGTCCAAGATCAATTTCACCGTTGCTATCTACACTAAAGACGCATTTGTTCGGATCGGGCGGCACCGCAAACAACTCTGCCAGCGGAATCATAAACTCATCTACGTAGTCGTTCAGGCATCGGTCACATTCCCGCCGATGATGCACTCGCAATGTACCCTGAACCAGGATACCCTCTTTGGTGCGCGTTAAGGTCAGGTTGCCCGAAAGTGACTCCAGATACAAGTCTTGATCGACGTTCAGCCGCTGAGGAATGTGAATCGGAATCGCTCTTGAGTTGCCCGGTCCTTCCGACAAAAGAAATCCCACTTGTAGCTTGAGTAGTCGCTTATTCAGATAACCGCTGCTATCGGTACCCATCCACGATGCTCCTCGTAGCAACGTCGTTTTGAAAGCTGTATTATGTACGCCTAATTCAAGCCTCTAGCATTATATGCAACAGTTGTAATCAATGTCAAGCAAATTGCAGTGATACATACGAAAACAAAACATATTGGCCTTTAGCGCATATCATTTGCGACGCGGACTAAAAAAAATTCTGTTCTGGCGTATAATCCGAGCGCGGCAACACATATTGAGTATTGAGTATTTCAAGTCACAGATCGATGTCTGGCACCCTAGTATTTGTATCGGAGCGGCGATCGTTTTCGTCGCCAGTCTCGACAATTTCATCTTACGAAATTGTCGAGATTACAGGCAATCAGGGTTTCATGAACACACTGATTGAAACCCGCGCCGCTATGATCGTGATCGACGGCGTACACTTGCTTTGGCGCGACTTTGTAATCGCGCCAAAATCCAGCGCGGCGACGCGGCGCATCCCCATTTTATTCGTGTGCGACAGCGAAAAACGACGCGCAGAGGCGACGCTCGCCGGGGCTGATTTGACCGCAAGATGGAGCGAGTTTGAGCGGAACGGCCTTAAATTGGTGAATGACTTCGCGCGCATTCCCGACCCGATGATGCTGGATCAACTGGCGTGTGAATGTCAGGAGAGCTTGCCTGCGCTCGCGGAGAATGGCTTGCAGGAATTCAACCAGGGCAACTATTACCGTCAGCATGACTTGATGGAGGAGCAGTGGGTAACGGAAACTGGACCGGTTCGCGACTTGTATCGCGCCATTTTGCAGGTAGGCGTCGCATATTATCAGATCGAAAACGACAACTATCGCGGCGCGCTAAAAATGCTGCAGCGGAGTGTACAATGGCTGCATATCATGCCCGATACATGCCAGGGAATCGACGTCGAGCAACTGCGGCGCGATTCCTACGCCGTCCGTGCCGAACTGGAAAGACTGGGTCCGGATCGACTGGACTTATTTGACAGAAACCTGCTCAAGCCCGTCACCTGGAAAGCGTCCTAGCGCTCCGGCGTTAACGAATCCGCTCGCCTCTTTAGAGCAGGTCGGCGGAAGCGAAAAGGTTTTCTATGTTGACGCAGAATTGAAAGCCTGCTCGTTGCATGAGCGCCGCAGTTTACACAGACAGCGGCTCTACATGGCTTCCGCTAATACATAACGCGCAAACCAGTCCAGCATGGCATCGTTGTGCGCTCTGCGGAGGTTGATGGCGCCATAAATCGACGCGCCATGAGAGCCGCCCGGTTGCCGCAACATTTCGACAATACATCCGTTGGCTTTGAGCACAGTATAGAACTGTTCGGACTGTTCGGCCGGGCAGCGCCAGTCCAACTCGCTTTGTACCAGCAAGGTCGGCGTCTTGCAATTATGCGCATAGCTTATGGGCGAGCATTTGTCATAGGTTTCCGGAACTTCGTGAGGATGCCCACCCATCTGCTCAACACCAAAATATATGCCAATGTCACTGGTACCGTAGAAGCTGCGCCAATTTGTGACCGGATTTTGCGGAATCGCGGCTTTGAAGCGGTCCGTCTGCCCGACGATCCAGCAGGACAGGTTCCCGCCGCCGGACGTCCCGCAGACACCAAGCCGGTCGGCATCGGCCAGCCCCAGGGAAATGGCGTGATCGACGCCGCTCATCAGATCCTGATAATCGAGATTGCCCCAATCGCCTTTGATGGCGGTCGAAAAGCCGTCACCATAACCGGTGGATGCGCGATGGTTGAGGAAGAGCACGCCATAGCCGGCGCCCGCCAGCATTTGAAAATCGAAGTGAAAGCCATAGCCATAGGCGGCGTGCGGGCCACCGTGGATATACAGAATCGTCGGATAAGGCGCTTCCCCTCTAGCCGGCTTCATATACCAGCCCTCAACCTCGACACCATCTACGCTTTCCCAAAGCAGGCGCTCGGCGCCAGGCAGATCAAGGGCCGACAGGTGACCGCCGTTCAAGTGGCTGAGTTGCCGATGACTGCCGACGGTCATGTTGGCAAGGTGCAGATCGGGAGGGGCGTTGAGCGAGGTGCTGGCATAGAGCAGTTGATCTCCACATAGGTCCAGGGGGAAAAGGGCGCGCTCGCCCTTGGTGAGGGCCAGGCACAATTCCGTACCGCTTAGGGCGATCCGATAAATGTGATTGGCGCCGCCCTCTTGCACCGTAGTTATTGCCGTCCCGCCGTCGTCCGTGATCGCGGTATTCCATTCGCTCAATCCGGAAATGGGCATATCCAGCGACAAGCGGCCACCGACGCCGATTAGCCAAGTCGTCGTTCGGTTTTCCAGGTCGCCGGTTGCGAGATCAAGCGCATAAAGATCGGATTTACTGCCGATCGGCTTGCCGTCATCCGGTCGACCGACAAATACGATTCGCTTGCCGTCCGGCGTGAAGTTAGCGCCCTGAATGGATGCCCATCGCTGAAGTATCGTCTTTCGAACCCCGCCCAGATCCACCGTCATCAGATCAGGCGTCATGGCGCGGGCGGCGTCGGCTTGCATCGCGGCGTCGTATAGGATCTCGCTCCCTGCGGGCGACCAGCGCGGGTTAACGTTGTTGCTGCGGTCGTCAGTCAATTGACGCGTTTCGCCGCTTGCGAGCTCAAGCACGTAAATGTCCTGAACCGTTTGATCGAGATAGCCGATGGCGTCGAAGCGGTAAACTGTGCGATCGACGCGATAAGGTTCTTTGCCCAGGTCGAGAGTCTCGCCGGCGGGCGCCGCGCTGAAGGCAATCCTGCCGCCATCGGGCGACCAGGCGAATCCGCCGCCGATTCCGCGCTCGGCTTCGGTCAATTGACGCGCCTCGCCGCCATCAACCGGAATCAGAAATAGCTGCTGCTCGCCAGCGCGGTCGGAGACGAACGCGATTGACCCGCCATCCGGCGACCATTGCGGATTGCTGTCCTTGGCTACACCGCTTGTTAGCTGTTTGGTCGATCGGCGGTCGAGGTCGAGCAGGTAAATCGTCACATACTCCTTGTCTTCCTCGGCGTTGATCTGCGAAACGGCGTAGACGACTTGGGAGGCGTCGGGCGACAGCTTGCCACCGTTGAGAAAGCGCAGATTAAAAAGATCTTCCGGTTGGATCGGGCGTTTGTCTGGCATAATGACCTCTGGGAATCGGATTTGACGGACGGATTAAGCTGCGCCAATTGTAACAGCTTCATCATATGCAGAACGCGATTCGCTGCGCGTTCGAGGCGGCATTGGTGTATTTGCATCCATAGCGCAAACACGATATTCAACCGCTGTTATCCAGGACGTCATTTTGGCGTCTGCCGTCGCGCTGACGATATGCAGAAACTGCTGTATGATAGCCTTGGCGGACGCAGCAGCAAAGGAAAGCAATATGACCCGGACACCCGACTCCAAGACCCTGTCGCAACAGCGCTACACACAATACGCCGATGGTTACATCACCAGCGAGACTCACGCACGCGGCTCGGACCTGGATCGTCTTCTGGCGATCGCCGAACCGCAACCGCACTGGCAAATGCTCGATGTCGCCACCGGTGGCGGGCATACGGCGCTCAAGTTCGCGCCACATGTACAGCATGTGATCGCCAGCGACTTGACGCTGCGCATGCTGGAAAAGGCGGAACAGTTTATCGCCGGGGAGCGGGGCGCAGGCAACGTTTCTTTTCGGCAGGCTGACGCCGAGAACATGCCGTTCGAAGACGCGCGCTTCGACCTGGTGACTTGCCGCATTGCCCCCCATCACTTCCCCAACGCGAAAGCCTTTGCGCGCGAGTGCGCCCGCGTTTTGAAACCGGGAGGCCTGTTGCTGCTTCAGGATCAGTTACTGCCGGATGATCAAGGGGCGGCTCGTTTCGTTGATGACTTCGAGCGCCTGCGCGATCCCAGCCATCATCGCGCCTTCAACAGCGCCGAGTGGCATGCGATGTTTGCCGAGGCCGGCATCGTTGTTGAGCACAGCGAAGAATACATCAAGCGCCATGACTTTCTCGATTGGGCGAGGCGGCAAGGCAATGATGAAGAAACAATTGCAGAGTTGATCCGGATGTTGCGCGAGACATCGCCGATCGCGCGAGACTGGATGGACCCAATCGACTGGGGGACGGAGGCGGCGACCTTCGTCAATCGACACATTTTGATGCGCGGCCGCGCGAATTAATTGGAGCGTCCGGTGCCGAATCTGTTGGTGGCAGCGGGAATCTTCCATCCCGAGCCGGGCGGGCCGTCCACATATCTGCAGCAGATCTTGCCGGCGCTGCAAGAGCGCGGCTGGGGTGTTCGGGTCGTCAGTTATGGCGAAAGCGGCGCGACTGGGTATCCCTACCTCGTCAGGCGCGTCGAGCGCAATGTATATCCGCTCCGCTTGGTCAAATACGGCTCCGAAATACGAAAACATGCGAATTGGGCAGATCTGACGTACGTACATACTATCGATCTGCCGCTCTGGGGAACAGGCGGGCCTCGTGTCCTCAAAGTAGTTGGCGACCAAGCTTGGGAACGCTGCGTACGCAAGCGTTGGATCCCGCCCGAGCTGAACATCGACCGGTTCCAGAATTACCGTGGCGGCTGGCGCGTCCGCTGGCAGCAGGCTTCTCGCTCGCGCCAGGCAATGTCTATGGACGCCGTGATCGTGCCAAGTCTTTATCTCCGTCGTATGGTACAGAGCTGGGGTGTAGCGGGAGGCAAAACTCACCTCATTTATAATGCGCTGCCTCAAATGGGAGTCTCAAGCATGGATCGTGCCGCGCTACGCGCTGAATTGGGCTGGGATAGTCGCCCGGTCCTGCTTTCCGCGGCGCGCTTGCAGCCTTGGAAAGGGATCGATCATCTGATTACAGTTCTATCAGAATTGCCTGATCTGCATTTGGTCGTTATCGGCGAAGGCCCGGATTTGTCCAGGCTGCAGACTATGGCCGCTGAGCTTGGCGACCGCGTACGATTTCTGGGCTACTTGCCGCATGCGGAGGTGCGCAAACTTATGGCGGCGGCCGATGGTCTTGCCCTCTATAGCGGCTATGAAGGCTTGTCTCATACGCTGCTAGAATGCCTGCAATTGGGTACGCCCGTCCTGGCCAGCGACAAGGGCGGCAATCCGGAACTGGTGCGAGACGGCAGCAACGGCGTTCTCGTGCCGTATGTGGATCTTGAGGCGCTTCGGCATGGCATTGAAAGGCTGTTAAGGGGACGCGATCGATTTGCGGCCAATACGTTGAACGGCATGGAACGTTTCAGTTTTGAAAACATGGTGGCGCAAACGGACAGGCTGCTCAGATCGCTATTAAGATGATGTCGCTTAACGCTTGATAAAGCGGTAGCCAACACCGCGAGAGGTGAGGATGTACTCGGGCTGCTGCGGGTTTGTTTCAAGCTTCTGCCGCAAGTAGTGAATATAAAGTTTGAGGCTGTCGATGGCGTCGCTGTATTCTTCTCCCCAGGCTTCGGTGACCAATTCATTGCGCGTGACCACGCGGCCCGCGTTACGAACAAGTACTGCCAGCAGATTGAATTCCTTGGGAGTCAGATGTTTGTGCGTGTTCTTTACCCAGACTTCGCGGTTCATAAAGTTGATGCGAAATTCTCCCCGGTTGAACACAAGTTCTTCGCTCATGTTGGGCCTGGGCGAGCGGCGCAAACGCGCGCGGATTCGCGCAACTAGCTCATCGTCATCATAAGGTTTGACAATATAATCATCAGCGCCGATGTCCAATCCTTTTACAACGTCTTTGGCATTGCCCCGGGCAGTCAAGAAGATTATAGGTACGTCCGACATCTCGCGCAGCCGCTTGCAAACTTCCCAGCCGTCGGTATTTGGCATCACGACATCGAGCAAAACCAAATCCGGCTGGTGATGATAGGCCATTCGCAAGCCGCCCTGCGCGCAATAGGCCTTGAATACTTCAAAACCTCGCCGCGCTAAGAGCATGGAAACAATTTGAACTGTAGGCTTTTCATCATCAATAACCAGTATTTTCTCAGCCATTTGGTTTAACTCCTGAGCCCGTATAATATTTCACTGAATCAGACAATCCACGCCACTTGCCGCCACAACGAAGTACTACGGGGATTGTCATAATGTTAATGCGATTAAATCTCAATAGCTTTATAACAAAAATTACTAAATATGAATAGCCTCCTTTTCGCTCCTAGGTGTTATGAGCGTAAATGTTTCGAATTGTCCCGCAAGGATTTCGAGTTTGCTTTGCTCTTGGCACGGAATTGGTACGATTGCCTTTCCGGAATCGGCGTTCGAATTTGCTCTTGCCCTTTGCGTCGTTGACAGGCCCGGTTCTTTGCAGTTTGAGAAATATATCGCTGCGCGAGTTTTCGACAAACGACTAAATCTGCATCGATTTGACAAGTCGCTCGGCACGGTCAAAGAAGCTGGCAACCGCGGCAGCAGTCGCGTTGATCTCCACTATAATCTCGTCACCATTCTCTAATCGTACCACACTATTGTCTGCGTTCTCAACCTGAGTCAGTGTTACAGTGCTTTGATCCGGGGCTACGAACGCCACTTTCAAGTAGTTGGCGTCGGCCGTGCTGAGTTTTACAATACGCCAGTTTGAAGGGTAGTCGAGTTGAAATATGCCGGCGTCGAAGCGGGTTTCGCTAACGGTGACGAAAGCGCCCGGCGTATGCTTGATTTGTGGCGGCGTTTTGGCAGGCGGCAATGGCGAACACGCGCTCGCGAACAGAAAAAAACAAACGAGGTAGCGCCAAGACATGAGACGGTTCAAACGGTGCAATCCAGCCAATCGCTTACATCTCTGCAATAGAACGGGTGTCGGTCTTGCTTACGCCGATGACATTGCGAATGGCGCGGATCGTATTCATAAGCTTCGCATAGTCTTCGGCTTTCACATAGGCAATACAGTCGTCGGGCCCAACGACCAAATCGGCGCGCTCGACGCCGTCAATGGCCCGGATGTCGCGTAGTGAATCGGCGAAGTCGACCGATATGGTCAAGTGAATCAGAACATAGGCAGCGGGCATAGCTTAACCTCTCATGATACGATTGCCATCCAACTTTTACCTGTTTCGTCCGTAGCGACAATCGATGGAGAAACTACTCCCATTCGATCGTGCCGGGTGGTTTGCTGGTTATATCGTATGTGACGCGGTTGATACCCGCTACCTCGTTCACGATGCGCGCGCTCGCCCGCGCCAGCAGATCGTAAGGCAAGCGCGCCCAGTCCGCGGTCATGAAATCGTCTGTGGTCACCGCGCGCAATACAATAACTTCTTCATAACTGCGGTTGTCGCCCATTACTCCGACGCTCTTGACGGGCAGCAGCACGGCGAAACTTTGAGCGGTTCCTCGACGCAGCAGGTCGGCGTCGGCAAGTTCGCTAGCGAATATTGCGTCGGCGGCTCGCAACTTCTCCAGCCGTTCCCAGCATAGTTCTCCCAAACAGCGAATGGCCAAGCCGGGCCCGGGGAAGGGTTGACGCCAGACGATCGCATCCGGCAAGCCAAGCTCTTCACCTATTCTGCGAACCTCGTCTTTGAACAGGTCGCGCAGAGGTTCTATCAGGTCGAAGTTCAGCTCGGCGGGCAGCCCGCCGACATTGTGGTGCGACTTGATCGTCTTGGCCGTCTTGCTACCGGCGGCGCTTTCGATGACATCGGGGTAGATCGTGCCTTGCGCCAGAAAACGGATATTTTGCAGCTTGCGGGCTTCCGCGCTGAAGACATCAATGAATAGCCTGCCAATTGTCTTGCGCTTGGCTTCGGGCTCCGTCACACCGGAAAGGGCGTCAAGAAACAGTTCTACCGCGTTGACCGCGACCAAGTTCATTTGCTGTTCGTCGCGAAAGACGCGTATGACATCATCGGCTTCGCCCAGGCGCAGCATACCGTGGTCGACGAAGATGGCTGTGAGTTGCTCGCCAATGGCGCGGTGGATCAGCGCGCCGGTTACGGCGGAGTCCACGCCCCCGCTCAACGCCAGCAAAACTTGCTCGTCACCCACCATATCGCGGATCCCGGCAACCGAGTCGTCGATAAACGCTGCCGGTGTCCATTGCTCGCGGCAGCGGCAAATCTCGAAAAGAAAGTTGGCGAGAATTTCCTTGCCCCGCGGGCTGTGATTGACTTCCGGGTGGAACTGGACGCCATAGTAGCGCCGGCTCAAATCTCCAATCGCGGCATAGGGGGAGTTATCAGATGCCGCCAGGGCGGTGAAGCCCGCGGGGGGCGCTTCTATGCGGTCGCCGTGGGACATCCACACATCCAATTCGCCCGGCAAATTATCGAATAGCGGGCTTGGCACGGCGTGAGTTATGGTCGCCGGTCCGTACTCCTTTTGGGTTGCGCTGTCGACCATCCCGCCAAGGGCATGCGTTAGCAGTTGCATCCCGTAACAGATGCCCAGTACAGGCTTGCCGCAAGCCAACAGGAAGCGCGGCAGGCTAGGCGCTCCCGCTTGGTAAACGCTTTTCGGACCGCCTGAAAGAATATAGCCGGCAGGTTGATGCCGGTTAATGTGAGCGGCGCTGCCATCGAAAGCGTAGACCTCTGAATAGACGCCCAATTCACGAATGCGACGGGCGATCAACTGCGTATATTGCGAGCCGTAGTCAAGGACCGCGATTCCGCCACGCTTCAGTTTGTCCATGTCTCGCGTCCCATGCTGTCTCGCGTTGGAAGCCGGTCCCGGCGACTGGTTCAAACGATTCCCTAAAACAGCAGTTTGGCCAGCTTTAGAATGCCTTGGCTCCAGGGCGCCCGGTGCGAAATACCCGATTGGCTTTCGATGTCATCGATGTTGTCGAGGTACCATTGATAATTGCGTATCAGGGCGTCTTTGTTAGAAAACATCGGCCTGAAGCCCAGTTGTTCTTGCGCCTTTTTGATCGAAACATAAGAGTCCTTTGCCGCAGTCTCGTAGACCCACTTGTAAAGTGGGGAAAGCTGCAACGATTCCAATAGGCGTAACAACCAAATGGCGGGCTCGGCGGGCAAGCCGGTAACCTTCATGCCGAAGCCGGCGTAGTCGAGT
The DNA here is from genome assembly GCA_026713245.1 of Chloroflexota bacterium. Classification (GTDB taxonomy): domain Bacteria; phylum Chloroflexota; class Anaerolineae; order Aggregatilineales; family Phototrophicaceae; genus UBA6055. The sequence continues at coordinate 18,145 of JAPOOU010000221.1, read as the reverse complement.
ACCGCCTGATAATCTTCGCCCATGGTGGTAAAGTCTTCGGCGCCGATGTTGAAAGTGTCGTTGGTTGCTTCCTCGGGCAGGGTCATGCATAAGCAAATCGCTTCACAAAGATCATCGACGTCCAGAAGCTGATAGCGGTTGCTGCCGTCGCCTAACATGGGGAAACCGCGACCGTCTTTGGCCCAATCATATAAGAGCGCGAATACCCCGAGGCGCTCCGGCCCGACAAAGGACTTGGGACGGATTACCGGGACGGTCATGCCTTTGTCTCGGTAATCGAAGCAGATGTCTTCCGCTTCCACCTTGGCTTCGCCATAGGGTCCGACGCCGACGCGCGCATCGTCTTCGTACACGGGATGATGGTCGGGAATACCGTAAACCGCCGTCGAGGAAATGTGGATGAATCGCTGGACGCCGCTCTGCCTGGCGGCGTCTATCACATTGCGCGTGCCGTCAATATCGGTTGAATAGATCTCTTCGGTAGAATATAGTGGCAACGCCGCCGCGCAATGAACGACAAAATCGACAGCGTCCATCGCACGATCCACCAGCGTCCGGTCGCGGATGTCACCGGTGATCTCGTTGATTCGGTCCCGCTCGGGATAGGTAAAATCCTCGATATCAAGCGAGACAATCTCGTGATCCCTGGCCAGCAAGAAACGAGCGAGATTGATGCCCAGGAATCCGGCGCCGCCCGTCAACAATACTCGTGCCATTTGTCTCGCGTCTCCTAACGTAACAAACCCCTTGCTGATGCAAGGAATAGGCTCGTTGATTTGTGTGAGCGCGGCAGACCCGTTCGCCAATTACGCGCCGAACGGCTGTGTCACCAAAAGGCGCTTTCCTCGCTCGTCCGTATTTTACGTCAGAAGAGTCAATCGAGGAAACTGGCGCGCCGCGCCCAGGCGCCGTTGAAGACCATTTCAGCTAGCGGGCTGCGCTGTCTCTGCGAGGCGTCTCGTTCGCGCTGCGCATCGCTCACGCGACTCAGGTCGCTGGCGCGATAGCCGAAGGCGATAGCGGTCTTGGGTTCGTAGTTCGCCGGTATCCGATAAAGCTCGCGCGCCTTCTCAGGGTAGAAACCGCCCATTTGATGGGCATAAATATCATGATCCAGCGCCTGCAACACCATTTGCCCGATCGCTAATCCCAGATCGTGGAAGGCATGGCTGTTGGGTTCACCTGTGTCGCGATGGGTCTGCGAGACCGCGATCATCAGCACGCCAGCCTGCTTCGCCCAGGATTGGTTGCCTTCCTTCAAAACGGACCATACTTTTTCGAACTCATGCTTGTTGCCCCGAGGCGCAACAATAAAACGCCAGGGCTGCAAATTGTACGAGGACGCTGCCCAACGCGCGGCTTCCAGAATGCTGAGAAGCTTGGATTTCTCGATGGGTCGCATCGGATCAAATGAGACCGGACTCCAGCGCCTTCTGATCAAGCCATGCAAAGACGAATGCGTCACAGCCGGTTTATCGGGCAGTATTGCCGATGCTATTTCGTCGCCGCGGGCTGTTTTCGAGCTTTGCTTTCTTAAGCCATCAAAGACCTTAGGGGCGATCAGCCAAACCAATTCTCCCCGAGCGGTATTGCGGTCGTAGACATCGACGCGGGCCAAGCCGCCTTTTTTCATGGCGACATCGGCGCCGGTCATCTCGTTGACGAGTTCGCTCATATCCGGATTGTGACCGACAAACATGACTTCGTCATCATAAGTCATATCGTCGGTTAATGCCTGAACATCGGACAGGTTGAAACCGAAGTTGACCGCCTCGTTTACCGTCACGTCGACCTTGAGTTCCGCAGCGATGATCTCGGCAGTTTGTAGAGAGCGCAGCCGCGGACTCGTGAGAATCACCGAGGGCCGGAGGCCTACCCGCTTCATGACTTTGGCAGCAGTGGCGAGGCGCACCCGCCCGCGTTTTGTCAGCTCACGCGCGAAGTCGCTACTAGACAAGTCTTCCGCGATACCATGTCGCACAAAATAAATCCGCATATTGTCTCCGCGACTGATAATCTGTCTTTATGAAGAAGGCGCAAAACGACGTTAATTGCCCGCTGCGGCGGGTGCTTTGGCCTCGGGCTTCTTTTCGGATTTGGTCTCGGACTTGGTTTCAGTTGTTTTGGCAGTCTTGTCTTTGTCGCCAGCGCTCTTTTCGTCGCCGTTGGCGGAAGACGGATTGGCCGGATTATTCGCCTTGTTGTTGTCGTTGACGTAAAAGCCGCTGCCTTTGAAGATGATTCCAGCCGGCTGAATAACGCGGCTGACCGCTTGACCGGTCGTCGGGCAACTGAGCAACGGATCGTCCAGGAATCTTTGTCGGATATCGAAGGTGCTGCCGTCCTCACGGCGATAGGTATAGACTGGCATTCGCTTTCACCACAGCTTGTCGTACTTAAGCGATAATCCTGCTATCATAATAGAGAATCGCAGCTTTTTGCAGGCGGGATTCTGAAGCGAAAGGAATCGTTGTGCCCGGCGCTTTGTTACCGATAGTTGCCGCAGGATTGATAATCATTGCTGTAGTAGACGTATACCGGAATCGTGATAGCGAAAAGCGCAAGCGCAAGCATTTTTTGCGTTCTTCACATTCTTCAATAGATGGCGCTTCCGGCGCTAGGAGCGCGGATCCTATGCTTTGATCGCCTCGAGCACCATCGTCTCGTAGCGCATCGCTTCCTCGCTGCCGACGTATTGGCCATGTTGTTCAACGCCACGCAGGTTGGCGTCGCCGCTATCGCCTGGTTGGACGCGATCGACGCCGACGAATCCCACGCCTTCCAGCGATTCGATAAGCGTCGCCGCGTCGTAGATAAACTTGTGACGCCAGCCGTGAAATGACTGGTTGATCACGTGCGCCGGGCTATGTTCTCCGACCTCGGAACGGAAGTTGTCCATGATCCAACGTATGTAATTCTGCTGCGCCGCCCCCTCGGTTTGCGTGTACAATGCGATGATCCTTTCCAAATCCGGCGTCGCGAGTCTGATGCGACCGCCTTCACGCAGAATGCGATGGCATTCTCGCAGCATCCGTGAGGATTCTTCGAATTCCAGGTGTTCGATCACGTGTTCGCTGAAGATGTAGTCGAAGGAGTCGTCAGGAATGGGGAAGGGCAAGCTGGCGTTCAAGAAGACTGTGCCGGGCGTAATAGGGTAGAGTGTAGTATTCAGCCAACCAGGCAGCAGATTGGCGCCGGATCCGATCTGCAGTTTGCGGATCTGGCTGCATTTCATGTAGTTGCGAATTCTGCCCGGAGCGACCCAGCTCCAGTAGAATTGCCGGCAGCGAAAGCGCAGGCTAGCCATCAATGCTCCTTTTTACGTTAACCGCGTCGCTCATGCGATGAGCAGGCTTACGACTTTGCGTGAGCGCGACAGATCTTTTCGCTGCCGCCGAGCGGCTGTATATACGGACGGCTGTGACGACAATGACGTCGGGCCGGCAGTTGTTTGTGCCGGGATTCGGTTTAACGTCTCTATGCTGTCGGGCATCCGAGAGCCCGGCTACCGGAAGCTGGAGTGGAAACCAGTGCAAACGCGCGCTCATGTTACCATTGACCTGCAAGTACCCGCCTTACGATGATGCGAGCGGTTCGACAGAGGCGAAGATGGCGTACAGGCTATTGGTATGCTGCTGGAGTTCGCCCTCGGGCGCGACCGCAACCGCTAGAACGAAATTGCCTTCAAGTTCCAATGCGAGCAGAAGGCTATCGCTGCCAGCGACGCTCACAAGTGATTGCGCGCCCTCGCGTCCTTCGATCGTGATCGCATTTGTATCGCGATAGCGGCGCCTCAGCGCGTCGTTGGTTGAGGCGCCACCGAAGGCGTCGATGACTGCCGCCGCTTCGCGGGCGCCAATTGCGCGCGCCTGATCTTCGCTGAGCAGAGAAATATTCACCGCCAACGCGCCGCTTGGTATCGCCGGGTCATCATCCGATTTGGACAAGAGCTCCGGGTCGTTGCTTAACATGATGCTCGCTTCTGATGCCTGGTAGCGCCAGGATGCCGGAAAATCCAGCGCGAAGCCCGGACTGAGTCCATTGCTCGCAAAGGATGCCCGTTGCAGCGATTGCCGCGTCGCCCCTGGCGCGCTGCTTTCGCCGCCGCAGGCCGACAGCAACCATGCGAGTATCAGGACGAGGGGACCAAATGCCGCGCGAAATACCATTTGCAAATCTGAAACCCTGAATCATCCAGTAAAGTCATTGTACATAGAACGTTCATTTGCGCTAGCAGGATTTGCGCAGGCGCGCACGGCGTCTTGTTGTACAATGATTATCTGTTGTCGATAACTGAAAGACGCGCGATGATACGCTGCGGCGTCGACATGATCGAATGCCAACGGATTGCAGACGGCATTGACCGCTTGGGGGAACGCTTTTTACAACGATTCTTCACGGCGGGAGAGCGCGAGGACTGCGGGGACAAGCCTTGCCGACTTGCCGCGCGCTTCGCGGCGAAAGAAGCGGCAGGCAAGGCGCTAGGCACTGGCATTGGTGATATGCGCTGGGTCGACATCGAAATCCGGATCGACGCTGAACGAGGGAAGCCACGGCTAATATTGCACGGTACGGCAAAGTCGCTGGCTGCCAGCTTGGAATTGGATGAATGGGATGTCAGCCTGTCGCATACGGACGATTTGGCCATGGCGATTGTCGTCGCCAAGTCCAGGGATGCAAGGCTGAGCAATATGACCGGCTGAAAGCGCGGCACGCGGTTGTCGTTTAGGTGGAGGGACATTCATCCGGCAAGTCATCAAATAGCCGCATGAGCTTAAGCGCGATCTGCAAGTTGATCCGCGCGCCCGGCGAGGAGAGGTCGACAGCGCATAATTCCCGAATGCGCGCCAGGCGATAATTGAGCGTACTGCGGTGAATATGCAGGGAGTCGGCCGTTTGTACGCTGTTTCCTCCGGCATCAAGATAGGTTTCCAAGGTATGGAAAAGATCCGCTTGCTTCTCCGCGAGCAGTTGTCGCAGGATGGGCACTTGCAAGTTTCGTTCCAGGCTTGGCCGCCCGGCCTGAAACAGCGTATGGATGTAGCCCAACTCGGTAAAGCGCTGTATTTGATTTTGGTTACGCAAGCGCTGCGCGATTTCCAAAACTTCGTTGCATTGCTGATGCGCGGCGCCGACCTGGTCCGCGCCGCTGAATACCGCGCTAATGCCGATGCGCATATCGCCGTTGCCGCGCGAAAGCCGCTGCGCCAGCGTCGTCGCCAGGTCATTAACGTCCTGGTTGGCTTGAACTAGAACAAGGACTTGGCCGGCGAATTGCGCGGCGACCGCATCTTGTTCGGTTTGGGTCAAGATCTGGTTTACGCTGCGGTAGATGTTGGCGACCTGCGGCGGCTGCCCATGACGAAGACCGATCATCAAGAGTTGACATGGTTGGCGGAGGTCCACGCCGTAGCGCAGCGACTGATCGCTTAGAAGAGTTTGGCGGCTGTCATCTCCTTCAATCAGCTGCGCGATCAAGTTGCCCTTGAGCGATGCTTCAGCAGCTTGCAGCGACTCCTGATAGAGCATCAGCAGAGCAGCCACTGTCGCGCCGATTTCGATCGCCATCATGTCGATCGGCGACAGGGCATGAACATCGGCGATGATCCACATATAGCCATAGATATCCCCGTGTACGACAATGGGCGCCAGAAGACGCTCCATTTCCAATCCCACATTTGGCATAACCGGCAAGTAGACCGGACGCAGCGATTCGCGGATCCTGGGCAAATACTCGCCCTCCAGCGCTTCAATCAATTGAGGATTGGTGCGGCCGTGCAAGATGGTGTAGCGCCGCGCCGAATCGACCTCGGCGATGTTCTTGTTGGCGATGGCTTCAAAGCGATCGTTTTCGATACTAATCGAATGCCCAACCAGATCGGCCAGCATTTCCGCCAATTCCCAGAAGCCGCCGCCCTCCAGGACCAGCCTTGTCAATCGCTGCTGAATGTTGAGGGCTCGGCTGAACTTGTCCAGGTTCTGTTCCGAAATACGTTCGTTGATAGACTTCGCGATATCGACAAAACGAGTCTCATAAGAAAGTTCTATCAGCGGCAGATCAAGTTCGTCCCCGGCTTTGCGCAGGTAATCGGGAATCTGATCCAGTATGTTGCCGACTGTGATGACCACCGCCACTATGCCCTTTTCCGCCAATTGGCGCAGCAATTCACATTGGGCGTCTGGCGCGTCCGGCAGATTGAACATGGTCGTGAGCACCATTTCGCCACCGTGTAGCCAATTCGCGGCATCGGGCACACTGACGATATAAACCCAGCGAATATCGCGCTCAAGCCCGGCAGCGCCGGCTACTACGCGCGCGTCCTGCAGTATCGGCAATTTCAAGGCTTCGCGAAGCGTCAGCATGATTTCTTGTACCTTATTCCGGTGCAAACACCCTTGAAAAGTATAAGATCCGAGTCAGAAAAGCGCAAAGGCCGAACGCCAAATGGGTAAATTTCAGATTACTGGCAATTAACTACCGAGAACACTGAGATTTAATCGCTTGTCTGCCAGCGCTGATGGCCATGTAGCCGCTCTCGGCGGCAGCGTAAAAGTCTGCCGCGCTCACGCAGAATAGTAAGCCTTCTCGTCGCATGAACGACGCGGCATATATGCAAAGCATACAGTTGGCGGGCGCCACATTGAATAAAGAAAGAGGCGCCGAATTGGCGCCCCTTCATGGACCTGTCTAATGGTGATTCCGCCGCAATCGCCGTCATGGCGGCCACGCAAGCTACGAGTCCGATGGTCTCACCTGCGGTTGCCGCGCGAAGGCTGAGGTTGCGGCAGGCAGCAAGCTTGCAGCCTTCCAGCGGACATGCTGTCGTAGGCGAGCGAAGGGTCTCTGTCCATAATCATGACGTCCCTGGACTATGGCGTCAGGAGGACTCCCCCAGCACAACTGTGCCTGCGCCGGTCAAATGCACGCAGTTTAGATTGTTGCTCATATATACATCTGGCGTCATCGCCGTACGCGGGGCTGTGGACGCATCGAGGACAGTGATCGGGCCAGCTATCGAGAAGCAGACTTCGGCGTCGACGCTCACTGGACTCCAAATATCAATCGCCGAGATGACGCCTGCGTCAACGACGGACATTACGCCGATGCCAGCCGTTCCAACATCCCGGCAAGTTATGCCATCTGAATCGCTATAGACGGCGATATGGGCGGCCAGGTCGGTACAAATCCTCGGCGCCCGCTTCATCATCATGTCGTCATCCTTGGCCATGTCGTCGTCCATCATCTTGTCGTCGTCCATAGCCTTGTCGTCGTCCATCATCTTGTCGTCGTCCATGGCCTTGTCATCATCCATCATCTTGTCGTCGTCCATGGCCATGTCATCATCCATCATCTTGTCGTCGTCCATGGCCATGTCATCATCCATCATCTTGTCGTCGTCCATGGCCTTGTCGTCGTCCATCATCTTGTCGTCGTCCATCATCTTGTCGTCGTCCATGGCCATGTCATCATCCATCATCATGTCGTCAGGCGAGGGAGTGCCCAACACTACCGTGGCTGCGGCGCTCAGATGCACACAATTCAGGTTGTTGCTCATATATACATCGGGCGACATCGCCATACGCGGGGCTGTGGACGAATCGAGGACAGTGATCGGACCAGCTATCGAGAAGCAGACTTCGGCGTCGACGCTCACTGGACTCCAAATATCAATCGCCGAGATAACGCCCGCGTCAACGACGGACATTACGCCGATGCCAGCCGTTCCAACATCAGTGCAAGTTATGCCATCTGAATTGCTATAGACGGCGATATGGGCAGCCAAATCGGTACAGATCCTCGGCGGCGCCATCATCATCGTCATGTCATCCATGGCCATGTCATCCATCGCCATGTCATCCATCATCATATCGTCCTCGCCCATGTCGTCCGTGTCTTCCATTGATTGCGCGCTAACCGCCCCCAGGGAAAGGAAGAGCAAGGCGAACAACATCAAACAACAGATCGCGGATAGGGGGAATTTCAATCTTTTCATGACTCTTGTGCTCCTTTTACGAGTCTGCAAATCAGGATAAGGATACTGCTTAAACGTGTTGCTCATAAAGCAATTACTGAATATTTTTGCCTCCTTCCCTCAAGCCAAGCCTGTGCATAGAATACCAAAAAATCGATTTAGCGTAAAGAATCGCGCAATCTGCGTACCGTTAGATAATAATAACGACTGAGTAACAGCGTACAAATTGAATAGTAGAAATGGCGCTCGCGCCGGAGCATTTCAAGCGAGCGGCATGTGATGTCGGGCGGCATAGCGGCCCGTGATGTGATGGGAGAGCTGTCTTTCGATATCCGTCAACAGGCCGGAGGCGCCAAATCGAAACAAGCGATTGCGCAGCCAGTCGTCACCCAACTCTTCTTTTATGAGAATCAACCAGTTTAGCGCGTCTTTGGCGCTTCGTATGCCGCCGGCCGGCTTGAAGCCGACCTTGAAGCCGGTCATTTCCTGATAGGCGCGGATTTCCCGCGCCATTGTTAATCCGACTTCAAGAGTCGCGTTAACGGTTTCCTTGCCGGTGCTGGTCTTGATAAAGTCGGCGCCCGCCATCAGGCAAACTTTGCTCGCTTTGGCTACTTGCCACAGCGGACCCAACTCGCCGGTAGCCAGGATCGTCTTCATATGCGCTTCGCCACAAGCGCGGCGCATCTGGCGGACTTCGTCGTAGAGCGCTTGCCAATCGCCGCACAATACGCGCTCTCGTGAAATGACGATGTCGATCTCTTCCGCGCCTGCTTCAACCGACTGGTGGATTTCCGCAATGCGCTGTTCAAAAGGGCTGAGACCGGCGGGGAAGCCGGTGGATACAGCGGCAACAGGAATGCCGCTGCCTTTCAGCGACTTCCGGGCGTCGCGGACGCGCTGATGATATACACAGACGGCGGCAACCTTTGGCTGCAAGGACCCGACGTCCAGCGCCGCGATGATGTCTTGGCGCAGAGGCTGCCTGGCTTTGGCGCAAAGCCGAGTTACCTTGCCCGAGGTGTCGTCGCCGGCGAGCGTGGTAAGATCAATCATAGTGATGGCGCGCAGCAGCCAGGCGGCTTGCCAATCGTTCTTGATACTGCGCCGCGTGGTTAATGTCCTGGCGCGGTCCTGCGTCGCGCTCAAGTTGACCCTGGTGTCCCGCACCCAGCCCATTTCCAGCGGGATGCCGGGATTGCGTTCAATCTCGGATTTGCTCATCACTGTCACGCTGTTTGTACCGGCAACTCGATTATATCGCTTGTAGTGTCACTTCCAAATATAGTCGCTCGCCCCGGCGATCACGCGCCGGCGCGTTCCATAAAGGCGATCGCTTCCGCCGCGATCGCTTCACCTTTTTCTTCTTGCAAGAAGTGCCCGGCGCCGCGAATGACAATCTCCGGCTGATCCGCAGCACCGGGGATCAGCCGCCGGAAAAAACTTGCGGCGCCACCAAGAACTGGGTCGCCATCGCTGAACATAACTTGCGCGGGCTTCCGCCACCTGGCCAAGGTCTTGCGCGCAGCCTTCATTTCAACTGCGCCCGGCATTTCGGGAGATACCGGTACCAGCGACGGAAAAACGGCGGCGCCGGTCTTGTAACTGTCGTCGGGAAAGGGCGCGTCGTATGCGGCGATGATCTCGGCGCTGAGTTCATAACCGTTAATGGTTTGAGAGATCAGGCGTCCAACCTGCATGCGGTTGCCGACTTTCCGGCTGAAAGCGCGCCACTGCATAAAGGCGGGGCTCAATTCTTCCTCGCCGGTTGGCAGAAATGTATTCAAGATAACCAGCCTGGAAAACCGATCGGCGTGATTCGCTGCAATAGTTAGTCCCAGCAGGCCGCCCCAATCCTGGCAGATCAGCGTGATGTTGCGGAGATCGAGTTGCGCGATAAACGAGAGCAGCTTGTCGTAATGCATGTGGAAACTGTAGGCTTCCGCTTCCGCGTACTTGTCGGATCTGCCAAAGCCAATCATATCCGGCGCTAGCACCCGATAGCGGCGGGAAAGCGGCGGAATCATCTTGCGATAGAGATAGCACCAGGTCGGCTCGCCATGCAGGCAGAGAATCAGTTCCTCACCCTGGCCTTCATCGACATAGTGCATGCGCGTATCGCCGACTTGCAGGTAATGCGGCTCAAAGTCGTAATCGGGCAGGTTTTCGAATCTTTCCTCGGGTGTACGCAAGACGCGCATTGGCATTCCTTTCCGCCGCTACCAGCGCCGGGACCTGGCGCAGATCTGTCTGTGCAGGCTGGGATCCCGCTGTATAATATGCGGAATGACTACGCGACCGGTTTCCCTTGCCCCAAATCGCCTCGACGAATATTAACAGGCCTGTTCCCTTTTTCACAGGACTTCCGCCCCAGCCGCCCGCCGAGCAATCGCGCGCGCATCTCATTGGTACACGCTTAGACAGAAATTGAGTCGATCTGATGTTGGAAAAACTTGCTGAAGTTGAAAATCGATATCGGGAAATAGAAAGCCTGATGAGTGATCCTGCCATCGCCACCGACTATGAGAGAGTGGCTGAATTGGCGAAGGAGCGCTCCAGTTTGCAGGATGTGGTTGATGCCTACCGCGCCTATCAAAAGCAAGCGAAGGAGTTGGACGAGGCGAAGGACCTGCTGGCCAGCGCGGATGATGCTGAACTGCGGGAACTGGCATCCCTGGAGATTGCGGAATTGGAAACGAGTAGCACGGATCTGCTCGAGCAACTGCGCGTCATGCTGCTGCCGACGGATCTGCGCGACGGCAAAAACGTGATCGTCGAGATTCGCGCCGGGGCTGGTGGAGACGAAGCCGGCATTTTCGCCGGGGATCTGCTGCGCCTGTATACGCGCTACGCCGAATCCAACAAATGGAAAGTGGAATTGCTCGATGTCAACGAGCAGGGCAACGGAGTCTTCAAGAACATCACCTTCGAGATAAAGGGCGAAGGCGCGTTCAGCCGCCTGAAGTACGAAAGCGGCGTTCATCGCGTGCAGCGCGTTCCCACGACCGAAAGCCAGGGCCGTATTCACACCAGCACAGCCACCGTCGCAGTTTTGGCCGAAATGGACGATGTTGATGTACAGCTTGACATGAGTGATGTGGAAACGCAGGTCTTCCGCGCGCGTGGCGCCGGCGGACAATCGGTAAATACGACCGATTCGGCCGTCCGCCTCATACACAAGCCGACCGGCCTGGTCGTCGAAATGCAGGACGAACGCAGCCAGCTGCAAAACAAGATCCGCGCCAAGCAAGTGCTGATCGCCCGGCTCTATGAGGCCGAAGTGGAAAGGCAGCGAGCCGAACGGGAAGCCGAACGCCGCGGGCAAGTCGGCAGCGGCGACCGCAGCGAAAAAATTCGCACCTACAATTACCCGCAAGGGCGCGTCACCGATCATCGCATCGGCTACAGCAATTACAACCTGCCGTCGGTCATGGACGGAGATCTGGATGTCTTCATCGACCAACTGGCGACACAGCAGCAGGCCGAGCTGTTAGCCGCCGGGGGACCCAACGAAGCATGACGCTCCCGAAAACTGACCGTTTTCTGCCCTGGTTTTGCACTGCATTGGCGCTCATACCAGCTGCGATGATGGCCTATCTCGGGCATTTCTCGCGCATGACCTATGACGATTACTGCCACATCCGACTTGGGCAAGAACTCGGCGCGTGGGAATCAACAATTCGTGAGTTCAACACCTGGTCGTCCAGATTCGTCGGGGTCTTCATTCAAAACTCCTTTTCCTTTGTGGATGTCGCGCTTCCGGCGATCTGGCCAGCGCTGACTATGACGCTGTGGATTGCTGCAGCTTCGTGGCTCGCCTGGCAGGGCTTGACGATCCTCGGCATGGGAAGCGCGCGAATGACTATTTCGTTGTCTATCGCCGGCTTAGCCGTGGCTGTTTGCGTCAACGCCTTCCCATCCGGTCAGGTTTTTTATTGGCTTACTACCAACCAGAGTTATTGCATGTCGCTCGCTGTGCTGACTTTTACTGCCGCGTTGGCGGCTTGGACAGTCCAACGGAACGACACCCGCTTGTACCGTGTCGGAGTCGTTGGCGTTGCCATCAGCAGTTTTCTTAGCGCCGGATTCAGCGAGATGTATCTAGTATCCCAAGTCTTCCTCTCAACGCTTTTCTTGATAGCGTCTCCCTTGTTGACGCGACGAATTCGGTTTTGCGCTTTGGGTGTCTGGATCGGTACTTGTGTCAGCCTGATAATACAACTGCAGTCGCCCGGGGTACTGGCTCGAATGCAGCATGACCAATGGAAATTCGGAGACGCGGTGCTGCGTTCGGATTTGAGCCTAATGGACAGGCTGAGCAGCGCATTACGACTGATACCGGAGGCGTTGGAAGAAACCCTGAGGTATGTGGGTACAGAAGAATCATTCGCCGGCTTTGTGTTATTGTTGTGCCTTGGCCTACTGGTCGCTCTCATGCGGATTAAGCCAGGCGCAAACCCGCCCGTGACCTCGGGCAGCAGTCAATCGACGGCGCCGCTGTGGCTGCTGACAATTTCGCAGGTTCTGTTTCTGCCCGTTTTGTGGAGTCATTCGAGCGACAGTCTGACATTTTTCGGACGCTTTAGCCCAGCGTATGCAATCGTCATTTTTCTAAATATTGCACTCCTTTTCGGGTCGATTATCGCGCATTTGTGGTTAGTCGCTCGTCCCTCGCCGCAATACCGAAGGCCTGAACTTGTCATGGGTATGCTCGCAGCAGTCTGTTTGATTCTGTTCGCCCTTACGCAGTTACGCAGCATTCATCACATCGCAGCCTCGTATCTGTTCGTAAGCGCGATTATGACGCTCGGGATCATTACCTGGATGTTGGCTGGAGGGAAAGCCAATTGGAAGATCGCGCTCCCCGGTCCATTTGCTTATTGTTTTTCCGTCATATTGGCATTTGTTGTCGTCTATGTCGCGTTGCTCGGCAGAGGATTCGTTTCGCCGCGAATTCTTACTATGAGTACGACGTTTCTGGTCATGTCAGGTCTGGCTTGGGGCGCGGGGCTCGGCTTGCTGATGCGGCGATATGCTCCATTGGATGTGATCCTGATGCGTCCCATCCAAATCGGGTGCATCGGGATCATTTGCTTCATCGCCGCCAGTATTGCGCTCGGCAAAGCCTCACACATATCGGCCTATGCGCGTTTCGCCAGCGAGTGGGATGACCGCCACCAGCGGATAATCGCGCTGCGCGATGCCGGTGAAAAGAATATTGTGGTCGCGCCTTTGATCAGCGCCTCTGGATTCGCCTCCGCGGAGGAGTCGCCCGGCGATCCAGAGCATGATTGCGTCAAGTTCTACTATGGTGTCGAGTCGATTACAGAGTCGGATTCCGCATGATCATAATTCGGTCTGCTTTGCGCGCTGCCACGAGCGCCCTTGCAAGCTTCCAAACATCCGACCTCGACGCGCAAGTCTTGCTCGCGCATGCGCTGGGCGCGGAGCGTGTTTATTTGCTGGCGAACGGAGAGCTTGAGCTTAGCGCCATGCAGCTGCGATGCTTTACGGACTTGATAAACCGCCGCGCCGCAGGCGAGCCTGTGGCTTACATCCTCGGCAGTAAATCATTCTACGATCTTGAACTGACGGTGACACCGGAGGTCTTGATTCCGCGTCCGGAAACCGAACTGCTGTTGGAAGAAGCGCTGCGCCTGGCCGCGCTGACGCCGGCACGTCACGTCGCCGACATCGGGACGGGCAGCGGCGCGCTGGCGGTGACATTCGCGAAGCACATGCCGAGCAGTCGCGTTTACGCCACGGATATCAGCGAAGACGCGCTAAAGATCGCCCAGGAGAACGCCAAGCGGCACAGCGTATGTATAGAGTTTCTTCAGGGCAATCTGACGCAGCCGCTGATCGAGCGCCGCGTTACCGTAGATTTGGTTATGGCGAATCTCCCTTATATTGCCACGAGCGACCTTGACGACTTGGCTGTAAGCAAATATGAGCCTGCACTAGCGCTGGACGGCGGCGTCGACGGCTTGGCTTGCGTTCGGCGCGCCCTCCGGCAGATACCGCAGTGCTGCCATGCCGGGGCCTGGGTATTGATGGAAATCGGCGCGGATCAAGCCGACATTGTGCGTCGCCTGGTGGGAGAGACTCTGAACGCGCGCTGCGATGTGTTGCCAGACTATGCTGGTTTGGACCGGATTGTGCGCTTCCAAATTGGCGCGGGCCCTTGAATTGCCCGTTTACATGCGCATCGTCTCGGCCGCGTGACATGCGGTATAATCCGGCAATATATTCAATCGTGCCGGAGGCCCTGATCCCATGCCGGTTCGCGACGACTTTCTAATCCGTGACGACATCATTTTTCTCAATCACGGTTCCTTTGGCGCCTGCCCCAAACCCGTGTTCGCGGAATATCAAGCCTGGCAACTGGAGCTGGAGCGGCAGCCTGTTGAATTCTTGCTGCGCCGCCGCAGCGAACTGATTCCCAATGCGCGGCGCGAGATTGCCGAGTATCTAAACGCGCCCGATGATGAAGTCGTATTCGTGACCAACGTCACATTCGGGTTGAGCGCGGCTATGCGCTCCCTGCCATTAGCGGCCGGGGATCAGATCCTGACTACGAATCACGAATACGGCGCCGTCGATCGACTGATGGAAACCGTCGCCAAGAGTACTGGGGCAGATATTGTAAGGCACCAGATTCCTCTGCCATACGAGAGCGACGACGCCTTTGTCGAGGGGTTTTTCACTTCCGCGACCGTGAAAACCAAAGTTATCCTCGTCAGCCATATCACATCGCCGACGGCCTTGATCTTTCCTGTCCGGAAGATCTGCCAAAGGGCGCGTGAAATGGGCATTCTAACCGTCATCGACGGCGCGCATGCGCCCGGCCAGATCCCCTTGGACCTGGCGGACATCGGCGCGGACGTTTACAGCGGCAATTTCCACAAATGGCTCTGCGCGCCCAAGGGTTCGGCATTCTTGCACGTTCGGCCCGAGTCGCAGGAGATGGTTGATCCGTTGGTGATTTCACATGGCTGTAGCGACGGCGCCGACTTCATTGAACGTCTTGAGTGGCTCGGTACCAAAGATATCGCCGCCTACCTGAGCGTACCGTCCGCCATAGCGTATCAGCGGCAGCGCAACTGGCAAAACGTGCGCCGCGTCTGTCATCAACTCGCTGCCGACTTGCAGGCGCAGTTATGCGATCGCTACGATTTACCGCGGCTGTCAGTCAATCAATTCGCGCAAATGGTGACCATCCCGCTGCCAGACTGTGATGTGGGCGCGGTTAGAGATCGCTTGTACGACGAGTACCGCATTGAAGTGCCCGTCGGCAGGCTCGGGCAGCACTGCGCCATACGCGTATCGGTACAGGCATACAACACAAGGGAAGAATTACAGTTCTTGTTCAAGGCGCTTGAAGAAATCCTTAACTAGCGCTCAAATGCCGCGACGGCGGTAAGGTAGAACGTTTGCGGCGCCATATCCACCGCCTGCAAGGATTGCAGCCGAAAACCGGCGTCAATTACACGCCGGCAATCGCGGGCCAAAGAAGCCGGATTTCCATTGACATAGACAAGACGCCGCGCTCCCAGCCCGCGTAGACTATCGACAATCGCATCGTTGATGCCGTTGCTCGGCGGATCGACAAGAGCGACATCGTAGCGGGCAGACTTCGCCGCCATGTCCCACAAAACGGCTTCGACTTGTCCTTCGACAATATCAATATGGTCGAATTCGCGCAGATTGAATTCGGCGTCGTTCGCGGCTGGCGGATAACTCTCAACCAGCGAAATCAGCTCCGCGTGATCTGCCATAAGAGCGCTGAAAAGGCCGGCGCCGGCGTAGAGATCAAGCACGCGCTCTCTTCCGCCAAGTCCGAGCGCCGCCATGACTTCCTTCGCCAGCGCGCCGATCTGGCTGATATTTGGACGCATATAAGTTCCCGCTGTGATGCGGATAGCGCGATCGGCGACGGAAACGGTGCTGTGGGCGTCGCCAATCAGGTTAACTGGCGAATTGTCCGGCAATACCAGATTGACGCTCAATGGCAAATCCGTATGCAGCGAAGGCGCTTCTTCTTCATAAACGTGGAATATGATCATGATGCGGCCGTCGGAACCTCGTTGAAGCGTCAGACGGCGCGCTTGCTCATAATCAAGATCGAGCTTCCCAAGCGTATCCATCAGGTCAGGGTGGGTGGTGTGACACTCCGCAAGCGCTTCAATGCCGCTTTTTTTTTGCTGCGGCAGGCCCCATCCGCCGGACGAATGACGCGACAATGTCAGTCGATGATTGTATCCCCATTGCTCGGATGCCGGCGCCAGCGGACGCATAACGCCGTCGATAAGACTGTCTGGCAGCTTGCCGACGCGCGATAGCTGATCGGCGAGCAGGTCTTGCTTGAGCAATAGCTGCGCTTGATAGTCTATGTGCTGGAATTGACAACCCCAACAGCGCCCGGGCCCAAAATGGGCGCAGCGAGCGGATACGCGATCAGCCGAGGCGGCGTACAGGTCTTTGCCGCGCGCGAAGATCACCGAGCCGCGCTCTTCAATGACTTCCGCGCTGATCGATTCGCCGGGCAGCGTATAGGGCACAAACACCGCTTTCCCGCGATGCCTTGCCATCGCGAAGCCGCCCTGCGCAATATCGGTGATTTCCAGTTTGATAGTCTTGCCAACCAGCGCGGACCTGGCAGTTCGTCTTGTTTTTCTCGGACCACCGATTGAGGTAGATGAGCGAGTTCGTATATTATCATGAGTCCGGTGGCTATTGCCGCTGCCGCCGCGCGGCTGCCGCCTGGTCTTTCTAGCCATGGTGTATTCGCCTTTGCGCGGGATGTCGCGCCGCGCCGAACCCGGCCAAGAACTTGCGCAGGGAGCGTGGCCGGCATTGACCGGCTAAAGTCACCTGCTTGACCAGGCCGAAATCGCTCGTCGGACTCCGCCGTCGCCCAATGATCATATAGAGACAGGCAGGCGTTTGACGAGGACGCCTAACCGTCGCCGGAGCTCGCAATGTCAAAGCTGATGCCGGCTTTTTCGAGTTCCAACCGGATCATTCTTTCGAAGATCACGTAAGGCTGCGCCCCGCTCAAGATCTGGCCGTTGACAAAGAACCCCGGCGTACCGCGAACCCCGGCAATCTGCCCATCGAAGCCATCCAATTCAACTTCACCAACAAAGCGACCTTCGTCAATGCAGTCGGTGAATTCGGCGACATCCAGTTCATGGGCTTCGGCAGTCTGGATGTAAAAGTCTCGATTGAGCGCGCCCTGATTATTGAAGAAGTCTTCGCGGAATTCCCAGAACTTGTCTTGGGCGAATGCGCATTGCGCGGCGGCCGCAGCTGGCGTCGATTCCTGGGTCAAGCGCGCAAAATCGCGATAAACGTAGCGAATATGCTGACCGTAGTTTTCCAGCAGCGGCGCAAAGGTCTGGTCGAAGTGACGCTTGCAGTAACTGCAGAAGAAGTCGCTGAATTCAACAATGACCACCGGCGCGTCTTCCTCGCCCAGGTAGGGATCGTCATCAACCAGGGCGAATCGGTCGGATTCTTCGTCTTCAACGGCCAGCGCCATGTCGCTGGCGCGCGCGATATCGCTCTCTTCAAGCACATTGCGCATGACGCTGCGCAGTTGCGCTTCGTTGACATAGACGCTCTTCTCTTTATCAGTATTCCAGAGATAGTTGCCTATCATGATTCCGATCAACATGAACACTGCGGCGATAAGCGCGTAGTTGAAGACGCTGCGAGAAACGCCGTCTTCCTTCGTGCCGCCGCCAAGCTTTACTTCATTGTTCTTTTTCGACACGTCGCGTCCTTCCGCCGGGTGGCCATTTTGCTTTAGCTAAGTGTACAGGAATATCTCGCTCCTGACTATGCGACGGCTTATTGCCCTGGGCAGCCGCACCAGTTTTTTCTTAAGCACCGAGATTTAACCGCTTATCTGCATAAAAGGAGCATTGTAAGGCTTGTCCGGTACTAGAAGCTTGATGCGCAATTCGTCCTCCAATTCTCGAAAGTTGCCCTGTGTTTTGAGTAACAGTATAGATACAGTATGTATATACGAGGGGGGTACCCCCTGCCCGGATCGGACATGCCCGTTTGACAGCGGCAGGCTGTCGGCAGGAAAGCGGGAAATGCTGTGGCGATTGCGGGCGAGCCAAGGGTCACGTAGACATAGACCTTCGATCGCGTAGGGCGCG
>JAPOOU010000126.1 GCA_026713245.1 Chloroflexota bacterium | reverse complement strand
TCGAAGCCGGCGCCGGAGCCGATGGACGCGATGCTGGGGGCGACGCCGCCGGCGTCGGTCCATAGTTCAGCCATGCGTTCGCTCAGCGGGAAGACCGTGGAACTGCCAGCGGTGATGATCTCGCCCTCGGTGTAAGCCAGCGGGTCAACTTCCGGCAGCATAACGTCCTGCAGGTCCATCGCCGCATCGCCGATTGGGAGCATGCCGTTTGCGATCCGCCAATAGTCAATCGCGCCGGAGAAGGCGTATTCAGAAGCCGGGAAATAGCCCACATCAATGACCTCATCGTTGACATGGCTGAGGTAGAAATTGATGAAGGCGTTGACTTGTGGCTTTTCCGCCATAATACCGGCATCGCTGTAGATGAACAGCGGGCGCGCCAGCGGGTAGCTGCCGTCATCGGTGGTCCGCGCGTTGGCTTCAATGCCTTCAATGTTGAGGATGTTCAGCGTGTCCTGATTCTCGAAATAGTAGGCGTAGCCGAAGAAGCCGATGGCATATGGGCTGCCGGTGATGCCCTGTACCAGGACGTTGTCATCTTCGGAAAGCTGCGGGTTGGCGCTCAGGATCGGCTCTTCATCTTCGTCAAATACTTCTTCCACGAAGTAATCGAAGGTGCCGCTGTCCGTACCGGGAATGAAGCGCTGGATCGCTTCGTCCGGCCATTCGGCGCGAACATCCGACCAGGTCTCGGCTGTACTGAAGATCATCGCCAGTTCTTCCATGGTGACATCGCTGACGAAATCGTTCGCGGCGGAGACGGTGACCGCGAGGGCATCGGTACCGACACGGAATTCAATCGGATCGCGGCCGATGGCGGCGCATGACTCACGTTCGCTGTCTTTGATAGCGCGGGAAGCGTTGCTGATATCGGTTTCGCCTTCGACGCAGAAGCGCTCGAAGCCGGCGCCGGAGCCGATGGACGCGATGCTGGGGGCGACGCCGCCGGCGTCGGTCCATAGTTCAGCCATGCGTTCGCTCAGCGGGAAGACCGTGGAACTGCCAGCGGTGATGATTTCGCCTACGGTGTAATCCAGCGGGTCAACTTCCGGCAGCCCGTATTCCGTTGCTAAGACGGTTGCCAAGACGCTGGTCAGGGCCAAAGCAAATACCAAGAGCAGGGTAACTAGACGAGGTTTCTGCATGTCAATCATTCTCTCCATCAAGCACTAAAAGATGTTCGGTAAGGAGTTGGATATCCACACGGAAACTAGGATAGTGGCCTATTGTTAACTGAGCCGATCGGCAGATTAAACTCTTGTTATCGTGAAGTTAAAGTCTGGGAGAGTCTTGTTTATGCGCGGTTTCAGTGTGAGGTCTTGGCGTCTCGCGCTAGCAGTCGGCAGGGTCAAGCGCGACGTAGTTCGGAAGGGCCGGGAGAGGCGATTTTCAGGGGCACTTGTGATTTTGCTATCTGACGATAGAATCAGACTAGAGAAAATCAAGGCTAACCTCGTCGATGTTCAAGTATTTGCAGCGCCGCGTCATACAAGCGATTCCGACCTTTTTTGGCGTGACCATCCTTTCTTATCTGGTTATCCTGACCGCGCCCGGCGATCCGGTGGCGATGATCACGTTTTCGCCGAGGTCCGACAAAGCCACGATTGACCTGCTGCGTCGGCAGCTCGGCCTGGATCAACCGCCTATGCTTCAGTATGTCTATTGGCTGGTCGGCAATGACTGGACGACGATCGACACCGACGGCGATGGCGTCGGCGAAACGCCTGGACAGCGCCGCGGGCTTCTGCGTGGCGATCTCGGCAATTCCATCAAACAGAAGCGTCCGGTGATGGACTTGATCGCCCAACGGATACCGGCAACATTGCGTCTTACCGTATCGGCGCTGGTTCTGGGATATCTGATTGGCGTTGCTTTGGGCGTGTTGGCGGCTGTTTTCCATCGCACCTGGGTCGATCAAGCGATTCGGATCGTGTCAGTGGTGGGCAATGCAGTGCCTGCGTTCTGGCTGGGCCTGCTGCTAATCATATTGTTCGGCGTCCAGCTTGACTTGTTGCCCATAAGCGGCATGCGGAATATCACGCGCCGCGGCGGCTTCGATTTGGGCGATGCGCTACGGCATATGATCTTGCCGGTTTCTGTGCTCTCGTTGAACACGATCGCGTTTATCTCTCGCTTTACCCGGACGCAAATGCTGGAAGTTCTGCAGCAGGACTATGTCCGCACCGCCTATGCAAAAGGCTTGCAGACGAAAGTCGTCTGGTTGCGCCACGCCCTGAAGAATGGATTGCTGCCGGTAGCGACTTTTTTGGGTCCTTCCATTGGCACCTTGTTGGCGGGCTCGGTCATCATCGAACAGGTCTTCCAGTGGCCCGGCATGGGCAAGCTGATCATCGACGCGGTGTTCTCGCGCGATTATCCGCTGGTGATGGGCTCGGTAGTTATGGCTTCCGTCATGTTTATCGCCGGTGTGCTGCTCTCGGACGTGATGTACGTCCTTCTTGATCCGCGCATCCGTCTCGAATAACCGCTCGGCGCGTTAGCGGCGAAATGGTCGCGGGAAACTCGCGCTCAGGCAGAATCGCAAGCCTTCTCGTCGTATGAGCGACCGGTTTGCGTAAACAGGAGCCTTCACATGAGTGGAGAAATCGCCAGACTAGCGGACGAGCAAGACATGCGCCAGTCGCGCTCGTTCTGGCGCGATGCCCTGGCTTTTATCTTGCGCGATCGTCTGACGATTTTCGCTATCTCGGTACTGATCATCGCGACCATCGTTTGTATGGGTTTGCCGCTTGTAATCGAAAATGCGCTGAACCTGGATGTCAACGAAACCAGCGTGCCCAACCGCTTCAGGCAGCCCGGACAGGACGGATACCCGCTCGGCACCGATCAGCTGGGTCGCGACCAGTTCCTGCGTTTGATTTACGGCGGCAGGGTCTCGCTGGCCATCGCCTATCTCGCCAGCGTCTTGACCGTTTCCATCGGCATCACGCTGGGTTTGCTCGCTGGTTACTATGGCCGGGGGGTCGACGATCTGATTTCCTGGGGCGTCAATACACTGAGCGCGATCCCGCCGCTCTTCCTGCTTCTGATAGCCTCGGCGGTCTGGGAGCCATCGGCCGAGGTATTGATCATCGTGCTGGCGGCGCTCGGTTGGGTAGGCACCAGCCGCCTCGTTCGGGGCGAAGTGCTATCGCTGAAAGAGCGCGACTATGTGCTGGCGGCGCGGGCCTTGGGCGCGTCGGATTTGCGCATTGTCGTTTCGCATATCCTGCCAAATGTCTTTTCCATTGTCATGGTCACCATGACGATCATCGCGGGCAACCTGATTCTGATCGAATCCGGCTTGAGTTACCTGGGCGTCGGCATCCAGCCGCCAACGCCGACCTGGGGCAATATGCTGACGGATTCGCGCAGCTACTTCGTCACCGGCGTGCATCTCGTCTTCACGCCGGGCATCCTGATCATGATCACCGTGCTCTGCTTTTATTTGGTCGGGGACGGGCTGCGCGACGCGCTGGATCCCCGGCGGTATCAGCAGTAGCTCGCATCTCGTCCGTCCGGCGCTAGACCGACGGCCGTCGCTATCCACTGACAACATGGAGAAACCAGATGTTCGATAGACTCATACTCAAGACAAAACGCTGGATGCTAATGCGGCCGTTTAAGTGCTTCGAAATCAAGTATCAGGCTGAACGGATGGGCACGGTAATGGCGTGGGCGGACAGTGAGTCTCAATGCGATTACCATCGAGAGAGAATCCAGGATGCGGTCCAGACGATTTGCGCGAAGAACAACATTGGGTACGAGGAATTCGGCTTGGTTGAAGTGGAACTGAATGATTATATCAATACCTTGGTGCGCGCAGCTTATGATGCGGAAGTGAAAAAGATCAAGATGCAAGAGATTGTAGATGGGCGCATCAAGATCAAACGAGTCGAACGTGCCGAACTCGATGGCAAGTTGCGGTCGAGCGAGTCTTAGCATCGACACAAGGACCCGATAATATGAAAACCTCATAACAGAAAAGGGCGACTCACAGAGTCGCCCTTTTGCGTCGTGCCTTAGGGTGTCGACCTATTCCTCAAGCGTCCACTTGTGGACGTCAGCGGTATAGCCGTAGAAGACCCAGAAGGCCTTGGGCTCGAAGCCCTTGACGCGTTTGTTGGCTGTCTGCCAGATATTCGGCACGAAGGTCCAGTCGTATGCCACGTCCTCGTGCGCGATGCGCTGGATTTCCTTATAGATCTCGCCGCGTTCCGCGGGATCGCAGCCCGGCACCGTCCGCGCCTGGTCGATCATTGCGTCGATCTCGGGATTGATATAGGACGCGGGGTTGGAACCGCCGCTGCCGGTAGCGATATCCATCGGTCCATAGAGGTTGCCCATGAAGTCGTGCGGATCCGGCGCGCCGCCCGTGCCACCACTGTTGCTCATCGAGGTGGCGTCCATGTATTGACCCCAAAGGATTTCGCTCAGGTAGTTGGCCCACTCGACCTTCTCCAGCGTGACGT
The DNA here is from genome assembly GCA_026713245.1 of Chloroflexota bacterium. Classification (GTDB taxonomy): domain Bacteria; phylum Chloroflexota; class Anaerolineae; order Aggregatilineales; family Phototrophicaceae; genus UBA6055. Next base: position 6,878 of record JAPOOU010000126.1, on the reverse strand, counting down.
CAAAACCGATGTCATTCAACTGATCTTGCGCGACTAAAACCGTGGTCTCGAACATCAGGAGAATGTCGCTGTAGGAAATGGTGAATTCGAGACGCTGACCGTCTTTCTCGCGCACGCCATCGCCGTCCGTATCAACCCAGCCCGCTTCTTCAAGCAGCGCCATGGCGGCTTCGGGATCGTAGGGGTAGGGTTGGATATCGGTATTGTAGGCGAGCGTGTGGGCTGGGTTAACCGCGCCGACCAAGGGCGTGCCGCCCTGTTCGCCGCCCATTGTCGCCAGAACATCCTGCTTGTTGTAACCCATAGCGACCGCTTTGCGCACGGCAATATCGTTGAAGATCGGATGCGGCGGCTGCTCGGTCGGGTTGCCGTCGGCGTCAAATGCCGGCATTGGATTCTCCGGATCCGCAAAGTTCATGGCGAAGTACTTGACCGACATTTGCGGGAAAATCTCCCACTGCAAGTTGCTGGTATCGGCAATCTGTGAGAAGAGATCGCCATGCAAATAGGTATAGTCGATCTCGCCCGCCTGGATCGACGGCAGCACCAGCGCTTGCTCCTTGATGTTGCGGTTGATCAAGTAGGGAATGCCGACATCGCCGCCCCAGAAATTGGGATTGGCATAGAAGCTCTGATAGGCATCCGGTTCCCAGGAGTCCATGATATAGGGACCGCCGCTGATCTCGAGCGGATTGGTGCTGATATCGTTGGTCGCGAAGTCGCTGAAGTCCGACTCGAAGCGATGCGAGGGCAAGAAGCGCGCGCCACCCAAAGAACTGAATCCGGCGCAATCGACCTGGCTGAAAACGACCTCGTAGGTCTTGTCATCAATGATATTGACTCCGGAGACGAACTCGAGGTCCGACGCCATCCACGATGCAACCACGTCGGATTGGATCGCGTCAATAACAAACTTCATATCGTGAGATGTGATCGGTACGCCATCCGACCAAACTGCGTCTTCCAGAATGGTGAAGGTATAGGTCAAGCCATCGTCAGATACTTCCCAGTCTGTCAAACCGGGGATGGGCGCCAAGGTATCGGGATCAATCTCGTAGGGTTTGGGCCACAACAGGCTGTAAGCCTGGAATGACGCCCCATCACTGCTGATGGCGTGGTTGAAGGTGCTTATATTGCCGAAGCCGCGAATGACGATGGTTTCCGAGTCTTGCGCCGTCGCAGCTACTGCGGAAAGCACCAGCAACAGGATTAGTAGAAATCTGAGCACTCTCATGGAAATCTCCCCTTTTTCTCTTCTCTTGGGCGAACACTGCAAAGGTCTATCCGTCGTTTACTATAACACTTTTGCTACTCGTTTACGATAAATTGCTCGGTCACGGGCGGCGACCTCGAGGTCAGCGCGCGACTTACGTGACCGGTGATTGAGAAGGGTGCATTTCAGATTGTTGGCGAGCTCCCATCTGCCACCCTCAAGCACAAAATCTGCAGGCGCGAGCGCTCAATGAAGCGCAATTTGTCCTCAAATGCTGGGAAGATGCCCTCATTTTACCCCCTTTTTGGGTAACAGTATAGATACAGTATGTATACGGGGGGGGTACCCCCTCCCCTGATCGGAAGCTGAGGACAGGCCAGGTTGAGAGCGGCAGGCTGTCAGCAGGAAAGCGGGAAATGCTGTGGCGATTGCAGGCAAGCCAGGGGGCGCGCAGGTCGCGTAGGTCGCGCAGACAGGCCGACAATGACCGTCGACTTTGACCGCGGGCCGCCCTTCGGGTATTTCGTCATAAGAAATGCCCCGCGATCGGCACAGGTTTCGCTTTGAAGTTCCTTCGTTTTTATCCATTTGCGGATCCAGCAAGATCGTTTTGGGAGTTTAGCGCCTCTTTTTGGACAATGTCGCTTGGTTTGAGCCGGGCGCCGGGTTTGAAGAGCGGGGTCCCGGGCTGGGCGGCTGCGCGTGTTGCACGATCGAAGTATAGAGCAAGGCGGGGAGAAAAGGGCGACTATATGGTCGTGTAGGTCGCGTAGGTCGCGTAGGTCGCGTAGACACTGACCGCCGACACTGACCGCCGGTCGCGGTTGCGGGCGGGCGGGCGAGCCGCCGCTGCGCGTACAGGTTTTGCCGTGATTGCAGACGGTGATTTCGGGCGACCCTCGGAGATACTTTCTATGTTTCAACCGAAAGGATACACTATCGAGATGTAGGAAGAACCCTTCCTTCTCCTGGCGCGCTAGAACAGCTTAAGTTGCTGGATAGGCTGTTTGCCGTCCAACAGAACGTATTTGGCCAGCTTGTGCGGCGCGCGGATGCCGATCTGCTTCAAATGGATGAGCTCGCTTAGTCTTCCGCGCCGGCGCGAGCGAATGATCAAGTCCGCGCCGACCTGGCCAATGCCCGGCACACGCATGAGTTGCTGGCGCTCGGCTCGCATGATTTCGACCGGTTGATGCAGCAAGTGCTCATCAGCCCAGGCTTGCTTGGGATCGACATCTGTGCGCAGGTTGCCGTCGCGCAGGAAGGGCAGTTCTTCGACATCCCAGGTGTAGTCGCGCAATAGAAAACTGGACTGATAGAGGCGAAATTCGCGAATGGCTTCGGTCGCTGGCAGGTTCTCGAATGGCGTCCCGGGCACTGGACCGAAGGCGGAATAATAAACCCGCGCCAATTTCGCTTGATCGTAAAGTCTGTCCGTCATGGAAAGCAGTTCCAGGTCGGTATCGCCGACAGCGCCGACCACAAACTGGGTTACACTGCTAGCCAGCTTCTCATGCGGATTATCTGCGCGGATCCGCTGCGCCCACTGCAACATCTGTAGCAATTCCTCGATGAAGATTTTCTTAGGCGCCAAGTCCGCCAATCGGGCGCTGGTCGGCGCTTCCAGGTTGACCGAGACGCGGTCCGCCAATTGCATGGAACGATAGAGCTGATCATATTCGATGCCCGGCATGATCTTGAGATGGATGTAACCGCCATAGCGCTGCTTGTTGCGAATTATGTCAGCTGTATCGATGATCTTGTCCTGCGTGGCGACGGAGCCCTTAATAATGCCGGAAGAAAGAAACAAACCGTCGACCTTGCCGGCATGTTCCAAGTTCTCAAAAGCCGATGCCATTTCATCGGGCGAGAACGTGACTCGCTTTGTCTTTGCCCGTCCCGCGCGAAAAACGCAGTAGTTGCAGTTGCGCTCGCAAGCAGTAGTCATCATGCTTTTGAGCACGGGTTTCGGTCCTTTGGGCGTGCTGAGATTGGCGATGCAGCCGCCCAGGTTGAACTCCTGCTTGCGCGCCTTACGGATGCGCTCGGCATGGGGGCGATCACCTGCGGGTTCATGCAAGGTAACATCGCCCATTTGGGAGAGTTTGGTCAGTGTTTCGGAAACTAGTCTGCCAGCCATAATGCTAGCATACAGAACATTAGTTCTAGTGTCAAGCGCAAATTCTTCCTCTTTTTCGTTTGCTAGAAAATGGAGTAGTGAAAATCGTGGATACAAGCCTGGGCGACAGCAGGCGATCGGGTAGATCGTCCGACACATACTGTCAATACAACAACAGCCGCTCGGCGCGTAACCGGCGAGAAAGTCCGCCGAGCTCACACAAAATAACAAGTCTTCTCCTTGCATGAGCAAGATGGTTTCTTAAAAAAGAGGCGGTTGTATGCGCAGCCAGTCGGGTCCCTGCGTCTTAAGCGCGGAGAGAAGGGTGTCGAAGACTTGCGGGAAAGCCGGATTCGCATCGACTTCGATGATGCGTTCGCCTTGGTCGCGCAGCATCGCGACGGCGGTGGCATACTTCTCGGCGCGCTGCGCGAAATTATTCTCGAAGAGGTCAGGCTCTGCCTGGCGCCGGCGCAAGCGTGTAGCGGCTTCTAGCGGCGAAATGGCCAGATAAATCGTCAGGTCGGGCGGGCGTGCCCAGCGGTTTAAAGCCAGCACATCCGTCATGCTGACGTCCCCGGCCGCTTGATAAACCAATGATGACAGCAGGTAGCGGTCGCAGATGACAATGCGCCGCCGGCAGTTTAGAAAGGGCTCGATAAGCGTCTCCAAATGAGACATGCGGTTTATCGCGAATGCCTGCGCCAGTGTAACGGGGCTTAGACTGATCTGACTCGCCAGCGCCTTGCGCAATTCGCCCCCCAGCAGGCTGTCTTCGTCCGGCTCGCTGGTCAGCAGCACATCGCCACTGTGCGATTTGAAGAGGACATCAAACAGTCGCCAGGCATTGGCCGTCTTGCCAGCGCAGTCCATGCCTTCGATCACAATGAAAAAACTGTCGTCGGACATCCCGCCTCTCGATTTCTAATGTCATCTCACGCGGATTGTAGCATACACGCGCGGCGAAGGCTTGACAAGCCAGCAGGCGGGTGAAGGCTTGCCGTACAACTTTGGCTGCATTATGCTGTCAGGGAAGTAGTTTGGAGGCGAATGACATGGCGGTTGCACTGACAGAAGCCGAAATCGACGCGGGATTGGCGGCGCTGAAAGACTGGTCCCGTGAGGGCGATGTCTTGGTGAAAACTTTCCAGTTTGACAGTTACCTGGCGGGCCTGGCTTTCGCGTCGACGGTGGGCGTGATCGCGGAGGGATTGAACCATCATCCCGACATGGGCATCGGCTGGCGGCGCGTGACGGTCTCGTTCACCACGCATGACGCGGGAAGCAAGCTGTCGGCGAAGGACTTTGCCGCCGCGAAGGCCATAGACGCGGTCGGTTTCCCAAGTTAGACGATTTCATACGCAAACTCGGCAGACGCTTGTATAAGCTTTTGGGAGACTCGACTTGCGACTGCTGCTCTTCAATCTGGCGACCGATGCGGCCGACCCGGTTCTGGGATTCGGCAGCGTCTGGATACGCGAGTTGGCCGGGCATTGCGAAACGATCGACGTCATCACCATGTATCGCGGCGCCGTGGATCTGCCGGATAACGTGCGCGTGTTCTCGGCCGGGCGCGAACGCGGCTGGAGCAGAGCGCGGCGCCTGGCGCAATTCTATCGCCATTTGACGCGGCTGCTGTGGGCGCGCCGCTACGATGTCTGCTTCGCGCACATGATGCCGCTCTTCGCGGCGCTGGCGGGACCGCCCCTGAAGGCGCGGGGCGTTCCGCTGGTCTTGTGGTACGCGCATCGTCAAGAGACGCGGCAGTTGCGGCTGGGCGCCGCGATGTCCTGGCGCGCGGTGACATCGGTCGCGACCAGCTTTCCCGTCCCGACCGACAAGTTGCGCGTGGTCGGGCAGGGGATCGATACGGACTTTTACGCGCCGGCGCCGCGGGCTGAATCGGCGCAAGATGAACGTCCGCTTGTTATCCAGGTCGCGCGGCTGGCGGCGATCAAGCATCAGGCGACGACGATTCGGGCGTTGGCGGGGAGCGAGGCGCAACTGGTTTTCGTCGGCGGCGTGCAGCCCGGCTATCCTGACGACTATCAGCGCGAGCTGGAGGCGCTGTGCGCGCAGCTGGGCCAGCGCTGTCGCTTCACGGGCGATCTGCCGGCGGCGGGCGTGCGGGACTGGAACCGGCGGGCGACGATCGCGGTCAATACCAGCCCGGTGGGCCTATTTGACAAATCCGCGCTGGAGAGCATGGCTTGCGCGCTGCCGACCGTGGTCTGCAATCCAGCCTTCGCGCCGGTGCTGGGCGAGCATCGCGATCTGCTGATGATCGACGGACCGGAGGACGTGGCGGGCTTGCGCGAGCGCCTGGCGCATTTGCTGGCCATGCCCGAGGACGAACGCCAGCGGATCGGGCGGGCGCTGCGGGCGGGCGTCATGCGCGAGCACAGCCTGAAGGCTTTGATCGGGCGCCTGCTATCGGTATTCGAAAGCGGCGAATTGCCAGCCGAATGACTAGCTAGCCGGGGGCTAGCCGGCGTAGCTCCAGCCGAGTTGGGTGAGCGAGAGCACATCGGGCGGATCGGCCGCTTTCATGACATCGGCATTGATGGCCTCGCCAACGACGATGTTGTGGTCGCCGCCGACATCGACGATCCGCGTCACCTTGCATTCGATATAAGCCGCGGCGCCCGCCAAAACGGGCACGCCGGTGCGGGGCGCGGCGCTGTATTGCGCCTCTTCCATTTTTTCGGGCTTCTTGGCGCGTCCGCTGGTGACGCCCATGATGGCGTCTTTGTCGCTTTGCAGGAAGAGATTCAATCCGAAGACTTGACCCGCCTCGACCAGGCCGTGCGAGTAGCAGTGCTTTTGAATGCCGACAGCGAGCAGGCGCGGCTCGTAGGACATCTGCGAGACCCAGTTGACCACCATGGCGTTGACGTCATCGCCGTTCTTGGTGGTGAAGGAATAAAAGCCGTAAGGCATCATCTTTAAGGCATCTTTGATCTTGTCGTCAGACATAATGTTTTCTCCTGAGCATTGGAACTGCATAGACTATAGCCGATGATGGCTGCCCTGTCATGCCTTGTCGAGCTGGGCCGAGATTCTTTCCAGCACCGCCAGGATCTTTTCGTCGGTAGTCGGTTCGGGTTCGGGTTCCGGTTCAGGCTCGGGTTCAGGCTCGGGCTCGGGCTCCGGCTCGGGTTCTGGCTCAGGTTCGGGTTCGGGCGCCGGTTCCGGCTCGTCTTCGACGATATCTTCGACGACGTCTTGCATGTGATTGACGAATTTGACCAGGAAGAAGATGGCGGCGGCGGTGATGATAAAGTCGATGACGACATTGACAAAGTTGCCGATGTTGATGGTGGCGACGGCTTCCGCGGCGACTTCGCGGCCGAAGTTCAGGAAGTCGAGCGGGATGACCCATTGGGAAAAATCGAGCCCGCCGGTGAGTTGACCGATGGGCGGCGTGACGACGTCTTTGACGAGCGAGGTGGTGATGCCTTTGAAGGCGCTGCCGATGATGATGCCGACGGCGAGATCGACGACATTGCCGCGCATGACGAAGGTCTTGAATTCGGCTGTTACGGT
>JAPOOU010000280.1 GCA_026713245.1 Chloroflexota bacterium | reverse complement strand
TTAGAATACTTTTGTAGTACGTTCTTCCCTATCGTCATCGTAATGAAGGAGAGCAAGCAAGATGAATAGAATAATTCGAATCCTGTCGCCAATTATGTTGCTACTGTTTTTTGCGGCACTCTTCGCACCGGTCGCGGCGCAAGATCGCGGCAGCGGCGGTCCCATTATCGAGCCGAACTTCGGCGACGACCCGACAACGTTTAATCCGATTATCGCCAATGATGGCACCTCGTATGATGTCATCGACCGCATGTTCCCCGAATTCATCGGCGTCGATTCCGCGACGAGCGCCTATATGGGCGGCGCCAAAGGCGGCTTGGTATCCAGTTGGGATATCGCCGAAGATGGCCTCACCTACACCTTCCACCTGCGCGATGACATGGTATGGAGCGACGGCATGCCGATCACCGCGAACGATGTCGCCTGGTTCCTCAATGCTGTGCTCAGTGGCGAGACTTCGACGCCGCGCACCGAGTTGAGAACCCGCGTCACCGGTTATGAGGTGGTGGACGATCATACGCTAACCATTGTCTTTGACGAGGCGAATTGTACATTGATCGATACGCTCAATCCGGTGTATCCCGTGCCTGCGCACGTCTATGAAGAGGTCTATGGCGACGATTACGCCGGCATGGACGAAAACGACTACAACCTCAATCCCACCGTTAGCGGCGGCGAAGCCTTCGTCTTCTCCAACTTCCGCCCGGGCGAACAAACCACCTTGCTCGCCAACAGCGACTACACTGAAGCCGAGCTGGGCGCGGTCATCCCGGAAGGCTGGGTTTACAAGGTCGTTACCGACCAGGTCGTGCAGATGGAACAATTCTTCGCGGGAGAACTGACCTTCGTTGACAGCGTGCCGCAAGCCAACCGCGATGATGTCCGCGCGCGCGGCGAGGCCGGCGAGTTCCAGACCTTCGAGACGCCGGCCGGCACCATCCGCTTCCTGTCGCTCAACATCGCCGACCCCGGCAACCCGCAGGACGGACTGGACGAGGACGGCAATGTGATCGACCAGGGCCATCACCCGATCCTGGGCGATGTTCGCGTACGGCAGGCGCTGAACTACGGCATGGATTTCGACGAAATCAACGAAGGCGCATTCTTCGGCACTGGCGTACCGGTGGCCTCGCACGTTCGGCCGACCGACTGGAGCTTCCCCGAAGGCCTCGAACCCTATCCTTTTGATCCGGATACAGCAATGGCGCTGCTGGACGAAGCCGGCTTCACCGACGCTGACGGAGACGGCGTCCGCGAGTGCAACGGCTGCATGCACGCGGAAGAGGGCGCGCCGCTGGCATTAACCGTCAAGACCAACGCCGGCAACACCTCTCAAGAAGCGCTTTACACCATTATGCAAGACCAGTGGAACGAGCTCGGCTTCGATATCACTCTGGAGTTTGTCGAATTTGGCACGCTGGTAAGCGAATTCACGGCGCAAACCTATGACGCAATCGGTGTATTTTGGGGTTTGACAACGCCGGCGAATCCCAACGGCATCGCCGATATCTTCCTGCCGGGCGCCGATGTAGTTGGTTCCGGTTACAACACGCAATCTTTCAACAACCCGCGTTTGAACGAATTGATCGAAGAGGCCCGCAACCTGCCCGGCTGTGACCTCGAGACGCGCAAAGCCATGTACGGCGAAGCTTATCAGATCCTGCGCGACGAATCGCCCTGGATCTGGATCAGCACCGGCAACGTCTTGCTGGCGGCGCAGACCAACGTGGAAAACTGGGCGCCACGGGCCGGCGGCGCGCGCTGGAATATCGACGCCTGGACGATAGAAGAGCAGTAGTCTTGTATTGTTGAGCTAGAAGCAGTCCTCTCCTTCTGGCGAGAGGGCTGCTCCTGTTTACCAACATATGATCAAATACATTATTCGGCGTCTCATACAAGCGATCCCGATCTTCTTTGGCATCACCGTATTCTCGTATCTGCTGATTTCGCTTGCGCCCGGTAGTCCGGTCGAGATTCTGGCATTCAACAACCGGCTCAAACCGCGCGAGAGAGAAGAACTCAAATATATCCTGGGGGTCAACGATCCGCTGCCCGTGCAGTATTTGCGCTGGCTGCTCGGCGACGACTGGATGCGCTGGGACAGCGATGGCGACGGATCGGCGGATAGCGCTGTCTTCTTTATCGATCTCTATGCGCCGCAACTGAATGACAGTGGCAAGCCAGCGCTTGACGAAGTCACTGGCGATATACTCTTGCGCCCTCTGCCGGCGGGCAATCAACGCGGTATCCTGCGTGGCGATTTTGGAAATTCAGTTTATTACAAACGCGCCGCATTAAACGTCTTGGTCGAGCGGCTCCCGGCCACATTGGAGTTGGGCGTGACCTCGTTGCTGGTCGGTTTGATCATGGGCGTTGCCATAGGCATCATTGCCGCGATCAATCGCGGAGGCTGGTTCGATCAAATCAGCCGCGTGGCCGCGGTCATCGTCAACTCCGTGCCCAATTTCGGCCTCGGCCTGCTCTTGATACTGGTATTTGGCGTAACCTTGGGTCTCTTGCCTTTGGCCGGTCGCTGCAAAACCACGATCGACGATTCATGCCCGCCTTTGCCATCAAGGCTGGAATACCTGATCTTGCCGACAATCGTGCTGGCCGCGGGCGGCGTGGCAGGGTACTCGCGTTATATGCGCGCCTCGATGCTGGACGTGGTCGCGCAAGACTATATTCGCACCGCCCGCTCCAAGGGCTTGAACGAACGCAGCATCTGGCTGCGACACGGAGCGCGAAACGCTTTCATACCAATAGCAACTTTTATTGGACCCTCCATTACATTCTTGCTGTCCGGCGCTGCCGTTGTTGAATCCGTGTTCTCCTGGCCCGGTGTCGGTCGATTAATTGTTCAAGCGCCGGGACGTCGCGATTTTGCCGTAGTGATGCTCGTAGTCGTCTATGCGGCGATCGCCAATATCTTGGGATATCTGATTTCCGACATTCTTTACGTGCTGATTGATCCTCGCATCCGATTCGACTAGGCGCGAACAATAGCTATGACGGACAGAGCAACTGTAGCCAAGATGAAGCCCCGCGATTCCATGCTCGTCAGCGATTCGCTGATGCGCAAGGCCTTGCGTTCGATTTGGCGCGACAAATTGACCGTGATTGCGCTAGCCGTAATCTTGTGTCTGACCACTGTTTCCATGCTGGCGCCATTCATCACGGATGTCGTCATGCGCGTTGACCCCAACGAGCCAAACACCGCGGACAAATTCACGCCTCCGCTGAGCAAGGGATATATTCTCGGCGCCGACGATATCGGGCGCGATCAACTGGCGCGCTTGTTGCACGCCAGTGGCGTGTCGATGGGTATTGGCTTCTTTGGTTCCAGTCTGGCGCTTTGTATTGGACTGGTCTTTGGCATGGTCGCCGGCTACTTCGGCGGGGTGGTTGACGATCTTTGCAGCTGGATCGTTATCACGATCGATTCCATCCCGGGCCTAATCTTGCTCATTCTGATTTCCTCAATTCTCACCTTCAATGCAACATCGCTCATTCTTGTCGCGGGTATGATTGGCTGGATCGGCACCTACCGCTTAATCCGTGGGCAGACCTTTTCTATCCGCTCCAAAGAATACGTTGCTGCGGCTCAAGCGCTGGGCGCAAGCCCTTGGCGGATCATATTCATACATATCCTGCCCAACCTCATTTCTGTGACGGTTATATCATTGGCATTAGGCATCGCCGGTCTCATCTTGGCCGAGTCCGCACTGAGCTATCTTGGCCTGGGTGTGCAGCCGCCACAGGCAACCCTCGGAAATATGCTAACCAAGTCGATACAATTCTTCCGCTTGGGGCCGCATCTTATCATCTTTCCCATTCTTCTTATTAGCACAACAGTGCTCTGTTTCTACATCATCGGCGACGGCATCCGCGACGCCTTCGACCCGGCCTTGCAGAAATGAGCGACTTTCGGGCGAATCACAGAGTCGCGCCTATAAGCCTGTCCGGTACTCCATAGCGCTCGCGCGTCTTTTCTACCCCATCCCCCGGCCCAGCGCCCCCTCGGTCCCCCGCCTCACGGGGAAAGTATCCCGTAGCAACGGAGAAGGGGAGCTAAGGTAGCGTGCCCGCGCTTGAAAACCGCAGTTATCGACACTTTTCAGAAAAACTCGCCTTGATGCAAGGTAGAAATGAGCTTCCCTCCATAGGAATGGGGGGAATGGGGGGATTGAGGGGGATAGACTAAAGGTTGGCGCGACTCCGATATTCTGGCGCGATCGACGAAATGTGACCCCATCGCCCGGACATTCCCCATTGCAATGCATGAGGAAGGAACAGTTTTCATCAGGCGCGATACCGACGCAAATCCTGCAATTATTTCGGCGAATTTCGGGTGACCAGATAAGGGGCCCCTAAACTCTTCATGCTGAACCTTGTAGGGTACCAGGCTACACAGATCCCTTGCTCGGATGATAAAATACAATCCATAATACGATGATTTCTATACAATTATATTTGCATTTGTAAAACCTTTGTTGCAAGAGTCTAACCCGAAACCGGCAACTCAACTCCACGAAGATATTGCATCCCGATTCGATCCGCGCTATAGTGATATAGTATCTATACTGTTGAATTTGAGAGATGAGTGCCCTATGTCTCAAGATCATCGTCCTCGCACTGAAACTCGTCAGATGATGATAGACATCGTCGCCAAGAGCGAAAAGCCGCTCACGCGGAGCGAAATCGTCAATCGTCTTCAACGAAAGAAGACGCCACATTTGATCAACATGATGGACTCCCTGGTCGAAGAAGACATCTTCATTCGCAGTATTGTTACCTTTAACAATGGGGTAACGGGATACGTTTATTCAGTCGCAGATTCGCGCTCGGCTGTCGCTGACCGCGCCTTCGCACGGGCATAGACACGCACACGCTCATAATCATTCCGTGCCGTTCGCCAAGTCGCGAACGTTATGATCAACAGGTATCAAGCCTATGAAGATTATCACCCTACTCAATGAAAAGGGCGGGGTTGGCAAGACGACAGTCGCGACGCATATCGCCGCCGGCTTGGCGATCCGCGGCAAGCGCGTGATATTGGTGGATGCGGACCCGCAAGGCCACGCCACCATCGCCTTTGGTCTGGTCAAGGAGCCCGGCTTCTACGACTTAATAGTTCGTAACGCTCCTTTCCAGCAGGTCTTGCGTCCGGTACCGCCCGAACGATTCAACTTGCCAGACGAAGCGCATAATACCCGCGGGCAGTTGTTGATGGTCCCGTCCAATATCGAAACGCGCAGCATCGCCGGCAATATCTCCGATGCCTTTACGGTATTGAAGCGCTTTAATCAATTGCGCAGCGCCATCGACTTTGTCATATTCGATACCTCGCCCACGCCGTCGCTTTTGCATTCTTCCATTTACATGGCGACGGATGGCATCATCTATCCCACAAAATGCGAAGCCTGGAGCTTTGACGGCCTGCGCGAGAGCTTAACGCACAAGGATCAGTTCAGCCCGATCCGTCAACAATACAACCTGAACGACATCAAGGTCCTGGGCGTAGTGCCGACTATGTTTCGCGGACGAACGCTGGAGCACCAGGACAACCTGCGCCGCCTGCAGGATACCTTTGGCGAACTGGTATGGAAGCCGCTGCCCGTTCGCACAATCTGGGCCGAAGTAGCCAGCGCGCGCCGCACGGTGTTCTCGCTAGCCCCGACTACAACTACAGCCGATGACGCCTGGGCGCTGGTTGACCAGTTGGAAGGACGCATCTATGAGCAGTCGTGAACGGCGCAGAAAAATTCAAGACGAAGAAAACCTTTTATACGCGAATCCCAACACGCTGGACCCAAAAACGGCGGACGCTATCGGCTTCGGTTTGGGCGAGCTGGCAATGGATATCGCCGCGGCCGACAGCGAGTATCAAGCCATAGAGGCCATCAGCATCCAGGATATCCAGCCCAACACCATGCAGCCGCGCCATAGCGTGCCTCACGACTTAACCGACATGTACCCGCTGACGCCGGACAACATAGTCGACATCTTCGAGCGCTGGATAATTGAAGTGCAGTTGGAGAAATCGCAGAACGATTTTGATATCACAAACTACCTCCTGGGAGAGACAACAGAGCGAGGAGATCGCGCGGAAAAAGACGAAAGCGACGGCGGCGCCGGCATTGCTTTGGCCGCTTCCACTAAAGAAGACGCGTTGATGAAACTCGTCGATCTGGCCGCCAGTATCCGCCGCGATGGCTTGTCTAATCCTGTCAGTCTCGTGCACCATGGCGACCGCTACGAGATCGAGACCGGGGAGAGGCGCTGGCTGGCTTACCACATGCTCTATTGGAGATTCGGCGACGGCGATGTGCGCCCGGACGGATCACGCGTGAACTGGTCGCGCATACCAGCGCGCCTCGTTAACCGGGTGGATGTTTGGCGGCAAGCGAGCGAGAACAACGCCCGCGACAATCTCAACGCCATCAGCCGCGCCCGACAGCTTGCCGTGCTCTTGATGGACCTGCACGGCTGGCAGAACTTCACCGCCTACAATCAATGTGAGAATGAACAAGCATTTTACGCCCAGGTCGCCGATGGCGCTCGCTGGCGGATCCCCCGCGGTCAGGGCGAGCGCTTGCTAAACGCCATGGGGATGACTGAGGCCAGTCAGTTACGGCAATATCGTGCGCTGCTGCGCTTGCCGGAAGAGCTTTGGCGCAAGGGAGACGACGAGAACCTGAGCGAAGGTGAAATGCGCAAAATGAAATCCGCACTGGCTACCGTTACACGTGTAACGAAATCCGCATCCGGCAAGCGCAAGAAAGACGTCGTCAGCCGCCTGGCCGTCGACGCCGGTCAATGGCGCAAGCGCCTGCGCAAAGAAATTTCGTCTCCATCCGCCGACGCGAGACCCAAACTCCGCCGCCTCATCGAAGGCGAAATCCGTCAGTTGCTGCGCTTGATGACAGAACTCGACGAATCCGAAGCCACCGTCCCCTCCGCTTAAACGCGACACACGCTCACTCACAATCCCGCCACCTCGGCCAAAACCGGGCCGGTGCTCACTAGACCTTGCCTGAACTACACAACAGCAACCGCTTCATAACCGCTAACGGCAATCAGATCGACCGCCACACGCCTAGAACCTCAACTTACTGCCGCGCGTGAATCCGACAGGGCGCGCAGACACACCAGCGCGACACCCACGGCCGACACAGCAGGTCAGTCGGTCACGGCACATCCATTTTCTCTTGCGCACAAGATCTCATATCGAGAACCCGCCGCAAGTTGCTCCAGCAGCATCCACACACCGCCCCAAAGCACAAAAAAAATACCGTTACTCCTGTAACGGTACTCCCACGCTTCAATACGCCATCCAAGGGCCCAACCGAAACAGCAGGCGCGCTATCCTTCCGCCGCGCGCATGAGCAATTCCAACGCACGTGGCGCTTCCCCAAGACGCAGCGCTCGCTTCGCAAAGGTCAGCAAGAGATCGCCAGCTCCTTCTAATGAGGCCAGGTACACATTACCCTCCCCGAACTGCTTCAGCATTCGATACGCGATCCCGCGCTTAACAGGCCGCTCCACCCGCCGACCATCACGGTCAAAGGCCAGCAAGTATCCCCTGATCGTCTCCGCCACTTTATCCGGCGCGATCTCACGCGCAACCGATTCAAAGAACAACGGAATCCGCTCAGCCCGCGCCCCATCCGCCCGACGCTTTGCAAAGTCAACAAGCGCATTAATCGCGCCTTCCAATCGACCCTCTTTACTTCCCGCATCACGCAGCGCCCGAGCGCTCACGAAACTCGCTACACTCATATTCTCATATTCAACCCGGCTCCCCTCGCCAGACATGACATACCTGGACGGCCGTCTCATACAAATCCTTACATCCCCGCCCGCGCCCTTAAGCAACCATGATCCAATGTGCCGCCAGGCCGGGAAACGCCGACCATCCTCCATTTCCAACCAATATCCGTTTGTAGAGTTCTTGACATCATGACGACGGCGCTTGGGCAAGCTATCCAGTACGCCCCGTGTGAGCGGGCAGGCGCCGACTTTCTCCACAACCGATACGCCGAGCGCGCGGTTGTAACGCGCAATCGTACGAGCATTTACACCGATACGCTTCGCCAACCAGCTTTTGGGGACTTCCGGCGACAAACGCTTCAAGTACTCCCGGTGCAGCGCCAGACGATAGGCATGCGCGGACTTTATGTCCTCCGCGCTGACGCTATCCGCCGGCGACCAAGTCAATCCCATCCGCCGCATAAGCCCGCCTATAGCAGGCACCTGGTACATGATCTGACAGGGCCGACCGCGCCCCCGCGATTTAAGTCCTCCATTGTCCAGGTATTCTACATATCTTCTTCGTACTATATATCGCCCATCGTATACCGACGCCTCTCCCCCGAGCGCGTCGAGTACGCTTTTCCGATTCAGTCCAAAACGCGACGCAGCGCCTATCGCCTCGCCCAGCGTAAACCACTCGCTCTCGCGCCACTTCGCCAAGCGAAACACCTCGAGCAAACGTATCAATACCGTCGACCGCTGCTTCTGTAAGAGAAATTCCCGCAGCGAATTCGGTATCCCCGATCCATACACCGAAATACCATGACCCTTCTTGAAGGCGCTGGCTATCGTACGCAAGGCTTCACCTAGCCGGCTCTCCGGACTTTCACCCCGCATCCCATGCATGTCCGCTTCCCATACATGCGCCTGCCCGAGCAACGCAACGACATCCTTCTCCCCAAGCCCTTCATCCCGAGCAACCGACGCGCAGCGATAGAGAGCGTTGTTGCGCCCTAACTGTTTTGCCAGGCGCCCGTATAATTGGACCAGATCCGTCTTCGCCTGACCGTCGCCCCTCGGCGTCGCTACACGGTTTCCCGCAGGCGCGCTCTGAAGATAATTTAGCAGTTCATACACTTCATCCCTCGACAACTCCAGCGGAGCGATATCCTTCACTTCGCGATACTCAAAACCAGCGATCTGCGACGGCGGAGCAATCACGTAGGAACGTTCGCCCTTGATATCACCACCGGCGAACTGGTGGCTTGGCACTTTTTGATCGCTACAGAAATAGAGATGAAAGCCTCTATTCGTCTTCACCGTATGAGTCGCGATATGCTGCGGAAAGCGGCGACAGAACTTTTGATACGTCAAATGATCATCGAAGTCGATCACGAATAATCGCGATACGCTACCGCAAACGATACCCAAGGCCGTTACGTCCTCAGGAAATGCGGAGTCGATTTCCACCGGAGAGGGGATGCGCTTCTGGAACTTCCGCCACTTGACCGCCGGTTTCTTCGGTTGCTCTGGCAGACTGTCCCCATGTACCGGGATGACAGAATATCCAGCTATTGCCAGATGTTTCGCTCTTTTTATCAGTCTTTTGCGAGCGGAAAACAGCGTTTTTCCCATGAAATTGAACCTCTTTTATCACCGGACGCCTTGAAAAACCGCCCAAAAGCCATTACGGTAAATCGCAAGCAGGGAGCTTCCAAATACCACAAGCGCCTGCGGCAAAGCACAAGGTAGTCAGCTGCGCATACCCAGGGTGACCGGTCGATCCATCGCTTTTGGCATGCCAAACTATCACTACCTTTTGGAGAAAAGGTCGCCGCCTCTTCTCTTTTAGTACCGATAATCCCGCCTGATTTTCAGGAAAAACTCCTGAGAAAATTCAAGCAAATCGAATAACTTTCATCCCGATTTACGGGTGACATGTCACCGAATACATGCTACAATTTCGGCAGGATTTTATGCTTTTGACGTCCCTACTGGCGCAGGGATTTCAAATTAAAGCGAGCTTCGCGCTCGTTTTTTGTTTCACTCGGTACCCGCATCCAGTGTACATTATGCGCAGCCCCGTCGCAACTGATTCTTTGAAAACCCCAACTACTATGCTTAAATCGGCAGCGATGCCAATTCAGGCCACTTCAACAGAAGAAAATAGCTATAATCGTTTCTCTTATTGCTCGCGCAGTTAGTCAGCCCGGAGAAGCAGAGTCAATGAAGATCACTTTCCTCGGAGGCGCCGACGAAGTTGGCGCCAGTTGCGCTTTGGTCGAGATTGCCGGCAAGCAGTTGCTGGTTGATGCCGGCATCCGTATTTCACCACGGTCCAGCCGCGGTATCCAGAACAGCCAGTTGCCGGATCTACAGCCGATCACCGCCGTTGGCGGCCCCGACTTCGTTCTGGTCACTCATGCCCATACCGACCATACCGGCGCTTTGCCCCTGGTCATGGAGCAATATCCGCAGGCGCCCGTCCTGGCTACTGCGGCCACGCAGGCGCTCACCCGTGTCCTGCAGCTCGATGCGCAACGAATCATGAAAACTCGCCAGGACGAAGAGGGTGAATTGCCGCTCTTCGATGCGATTGCGGTTCAACGCTTGCTCGACGCTTTCCAGACAGTTGATTTCAACAAGTCGGTCAAACTGGCGGAAAACTTGCAGGTTACATACTACACAGCAGGTCATATTGCCGGCGCGGCTGTACTGGTGCTGGAAAGCAACGAAGGCACGGTGGTGTTTTCCGGAGACATCTCCAAATCTGAACAACGCACGGTCAAAAGCGTTGCAGTGCCTCCGGTCAAGGCGGACGCATTGATTCTGGAAAGCACATACGGCGGTCGCTTGCATGCCAACCGCGTGGGCGAAGAAAAGCGATTAATACAAACATTGCGAACAGTTACGGAAAGCGGCGGCAAGGTGCTGATTCCCGCTTTCGCCCTGGGGCGAGCCCAGGAGGTGATTCAGATTCTTCTCGCTCATGCCGATGAACTGGAGGTCCCGGTCTATGTCGACGGCATGGTGCGCACAGTCTGCGACGCCTATCAAAGTTTCAGCGATATTCTGCCGAAGGCGGCTGCCCGCATGGCCGGTAAGAACCATCTTTTCTTTCGCGGCAATATACGACCCATACGCAGCAGTCAAGAGCGGCGAGAAGTCGCGCTAAGCGAGCGGCCTCTGGTCGTCGTCGCCAGCAGCGGGATGCTGACGGGGGGCGCGTCTGTGGCTTATGCCCGCCATTTCGCGCCAGGGGAAGCGAATGCGATCCTGATGACCGGATACCAGGACGAAGAGGCGCCTGGACGCTTCTTGCAGCGTCTGCTGAAAGAGCGGAAGCGCGGCGAATCGCCAACCCTGAAACTGGGAGATGCGACCGTAAAAGTACGCTGCGAGATCGGTACCTATTCTCTTTCGGCGCATGCCGACGAGTCGGAGCTGGTGAGCTTCGCCGAGGCTCTCAAGGCGGACGATGTTATGTTGGTTCACGGGGATGCAGCCGCTCGACATAGTTTGGCTACGGCGCTTCGACAACGGGGAAAATCGGTCTCCACGCCCCGTATCGGCCAGAGCAAGACCTTGATCTACCGCGCGCGGCCCTGGTCTGTTGGCAAGGTGAAAACCGGCGCCGAAGCCGGTTCCGTCGATTTGCGCCGCCTGTGGGAATCGCTCCAGGCGCGGGGGGGCGATCACTTTAGTTTGCGCGAGTTGGCGCAGATCTGGTGGGGCTCGTCGGAGCGCGAAGATGAACTCGGGGCTGCCCTGCAGAGCGACAAGAACTTCTATTTCGCAGCGGACTGGCGTGACAAGAAGACATACCGGGTCAAAAGTACCGAGCAGGTCAAACAGTCGCAAATCAGTCGCGCGATCATGCTGGCGAATCCCGATCTCGTCGGCAAGCTAATTGTCATGCGCAACAGCAATGGGCAAGTCAGGCTCGCGGTCGTTACCGCGGCCGAAATTGACAGCTTCACAGCGATTGTCCATCAGCAGCGCGGAACCCGTCATCCGGGGGACGCCTTGCTTTGGGTGATCGACGACTGGCCCAAAGAAAGGAGCGACAAGAGCGCGCGCTCTCGTCTGTCGGACATGATGAAGCAAGCTCGAGGGCTCAAAGACCGCCTGTTGCCCTTCAGCCGCCGTGAAGAGCTTGTGCGCGCCGGCAAAGCCCTTCTGCCGGAGACATTGCTGCCAAGTCCCTTGCCCGAAGGCGTGGATAGCAGGCTCGCGCTGACAGCGATTGTGGTAGCCCTGGCGGAGGACGCCGCGACTTTGGAAAAGGGCGGATTGCTGCCCCATCGCGCCCTCGGACATGGACCGGTCGACCAAAACGAAGCACGCGAGCTGGCGTTGCGGCTGATGCCGGCGGAAGCGCGCATGCGCAAGGTGGGGATGGAACGCCATCGCAAGCGCCTCACGCTCACCTTTGATTTCCCCGCGACGGCGCAAAGGCGTTTTGCCCGGCAGATCGAGCAGCTCGGCGCGGAAACCGGCTGGGAGATACAAGTGAGACCGACCACGAATCAACAGGCGCTGGGTTTGGCGGCCGAAGAACTATTGCCCGAAGGGACCACTGTCAAGAAAGGTCCGGCGTACTTTATCGACATGGGACAAGTGCATTACGACTTGCTGAATATCAGCGAGGAGCAATCGTCTGAGTTACGCAGACGGTTCCAGGAGATTACCGGCTTCGACCTCGTTATCAGCGGCATTAGCGGCGCGCCGGAAGCGGGGGACGAAGCTGTTGTCGCGCCGGCGCATGTTGAACGGATGGAGATCAACGCCGCCTACGGGTTAATTCGAGCGCGCCTGAAGGCGTACGGCCTGGGAAAAACCAGCCTTAAGCAGGGGCAAATTGTACTGGGATTCGTCTCTCCGCAAGTCGGCGTACGTCACATGGAACAAATTAAGCAATTGGTGCAAGAAACCGGATACAGCCTGGTCATCAGCCCGCATCCCAATCAATATGAAATCTTGCAGGTCGCCAATCGGCTACTCAGTGAGAACAACTGGATGATTAGCAAGGGACCGGGCATCCATGTAGATCGAGGCGAGCTTCGAGTGGTACTCGCAAAACCGGTTCCCGCGGCGGAGATAGAGTCATTTAGCGACGAGCTGGAGGCGCAAACAGGTTTCAAGCTGGTAGTTCAATTGTAGCAATGCAGGCGCTAGCGTATCAGCAGCTAACGAGCGAGCGCATCAGAGATGGCGATAAGAGAAATGTAAGCATTGTTAATTTTGTTTGATTGTAGTATAGTTATAACAACTGCAGACATTCTCGATCGCAGGAGATCACGTCGTATGAATACCGAAACGCCGGAAGAAAAACTGTACAGACTTATACTAGCGGATCTGAATGAACAGACTAAGATTTTGCGAGACTTTCAATCGGTAGTAACGCCGGTAATCCTGAGACTGGATTCCGATGTGGCCATATTGAAGACGGATGTGGCAGAACTGAAGACGGATGTGGCAGAACTGAAGACGGATGTAACAGAACTGAAAGCTAGCGTTGGAAGGATCGAAACGCTGCTGAGTAACCGGGACAATGGATATTCGTGACCAAGCGCTGTGTGAGAAGAATTGGCATTATCCTGTGCATATCTGGCAACGGGAGAACCTAATGCAAGTTGTCGTATACCGCCAGGGGAGTCGCCGCCAGAAGGCCGCCGTCGACTGGCAAGACCACGCCGGATATCCAGCGCGATTCGTCACTCGCCAGGAACAATGCCGCCCAGGCGACATCCCAGGCATCGCCTTCCGTCCCCAGGGGACCCGCTTTCCGCCGCAACTCGCGGCGCTCGTCGCTGATATTGCCGACGAAGGGCGCATACAGGTGACCCGGCGCGATGCAATTCGCGCGGATATTGTCGCGGCCATGATGCACCGCTGTCACGCGCGTCAATTGCGCTAGTCCGGCCTTGGCGACAGCATAGGGCACGTTGGGTGTCCAGCCGGCACGTAGTCCGTCTATGGACGAAACGTTGATGATGGAACCGCCGCCGGACGCGGTCATTGCCGGGATGGCGTGTTTACAAGTAAGAATTGCGCCTTTTAGATTCACCGCGAGTGAGCGGTCCAGATAGGCTTCTTCTATTTCGCTAACCTTGCCCGAGCCGATGCCGCCGACGTTATTGAACAAAATGTCAAGGCGGCCGTAACGCGCGACACAGGTCTCAATCATGGCGCGGCAAGCCGCTTCGTTGGTCACATCGGCTTGAAATACGGAGGCTGTGCCGCCTTCCTCCGCAATGCTGGCGCCGGTTTCCTCGGCGCGCGCCAAGTCGAGATCTGTCAGCAAGACCTTGGCCCCATGCCGCGCGAAAAGAATCGCCGTGGCCTGGCCTGTGCCCGGCATGGGACCGCGCGTGCCGGCGCCGCTCACAATGGCTACCTTGTCTTTTAGCCGCGCTTCCGCCATCCGACATTCCTCCGATGGTGTTTTGACACCTTGCGTCTGTCTAGTCCATGGACGCGCCGCCGGTTACCGAGAGCGACAAGCCGGTCAAAAATGCAGACTGATCGGATGCCAGGAAGGCCGCCATATCGGCGATATCCTCGACTGTCGCCATGCGTCCCAATACCGTATTGCGTATGGCGCTGTCGATCATGGCTTGTCGGTGCTCGGCGGAGCTGACGCCAGCGGGCGCCAGGGCCGCCGCCATATCGTCGATCCGTTCGGTTGCGAGCAATCCCGGGCAGATGGCGTTGACATTGATGCGATGCGATCCCAATTCATGCGCCAAGGCTTGGGTAAAGCCACAGATCGCGAACTTCGAGGCGCAATAAGCGGCGAAGCGGGGCACACCCTGCTTGCCCGATTGTGAAGAAATGTTGATTATCTTGCCGCCTTGCCCCTGGGCGATGAGCGCGCGGGCGACCGCCCGGCTGCAAAGAAAGGTCCCTTTTACGTTGACGTTCTGCACCAGGTCCCAGGCGGATTCTTCCAACTCGACCACCGGCACGCGATCTTTGCCAGCAGGGGCGCCAGCATTGTTGACCAGTATGTCGATCCGCCCGAAGCGCTCGACTGTGTCAGCCACCATGCGCTCGACCTGGTCCGCACTCGTAACATCCGCGTAAACGCCGAGCGCGCTTTGACCCAGGGCCTTGATTTCCGCCAGCACATCATCCAGGCTGCCGCGCCGGCTTTCCGCTCCTTCCAGGTCATTCACCGCCAGGTTTGCGCCTTCCCGCGCCAGGCGCAGCGCGATCGCGCGCCCCAACCCGCCTTTTCCCGCAGCGCCGGTTACCAGCGCGACTTTGCCGCTCAGGTCGTACATTTCGCTCTCCTGAAAAGAATTGTCTAGCGCAAGATCCGTTGATCGCTCAAATCTTTGCCGCCGACCGTTTTACTCAGGCTCGCGCCGAGATATTCAAGTATTTCTAGGCTGGCGAAGGCATTGACGACATTGTACTGCGTGGGCATATCTTCCCAGCGCGCCGGATGGAATTGAATACTGCCGGAACCGACATGCCGCTCCAGAATCTTCCGATTCGGCGCCGCAGCCGGCGTCATCACGGCATAGGCCACATCCGCTGTGCCCCACTCGCCGGTGCGCGGCATGTACTTGTAATGCAGGATGCCGTCGCCGGTTTGGCTGTCCAGCATTTCCTGAATTTCCGAGTCGGATTGCTGCCTAATCTCGTTTACCCGCATGTCTAGGAACTTGAAGCCTAACCAGCTTGCCGTCACATGATACTCGCCGCGCAGGGCGGTCGGCTCGGGCAATTCGCAGTAAATCTTGGAAAACCCCAGTTCCTCGCGCCCGGTGATGATCGGATCCGCCAGGTTTTCCCACAGAACTGTCAGCAGGCTGCCGCGCGCATGATCTCTTTCGCCGTCAAAGCGGGCGGGAAAAGATACGCCAAGCGTGTTGTAGCCACGTCCCGCCAGCCATTCGATCTGGGTCATGTAGGTCGCGTTGACCGTTACGACCGGCTGGCCGTCCAACGCGAAGCCCGGCGGCAAAAAGGCTTCCAGTTGCGCCGCTCGCGTAAGGAAGGAGACCGCGATGGAGGTGGCGCGCGGATTATCAAGGCATTCGAACTTTCTGCCGTCCGGACTTTGCCGGGGCCCCATGCGAGGGCCGAAGTGCGTCGGCATACGGTACATTTTCGCTTTGTCAAATCGATAGGTCACTGTTGCTCTCCAAGGGTCTTGATTTCTGAGCTTTGGTCTGAACGCGGCGGCATCGGCGGCGAAAGACGAATCATTACATAGCCTGCCAGCCCATATAGTACCGCAGCGACAATTTGGAAACCATGCAAGACGATCCCGATTGCGGCGGCTTCATCGCCGGCGTAACCGGCAAATCGCGTTAGCCCAGTCCACCAGGCAGTCTCCACGATACCGAATCCGCTGAGTGTGAAGGGAAATGCCGAACCAAACATGCCCAGGCTAATTACCGTTATGACGATGGGCAGATCGGCGTCGAGCCCTACCGCCCGCAGCAAGATATAGTTGGTAAGAAACGAGCTGGTATAAGTAAAGCAACTGATGAACAGGGCCGAGAAGAAGAGGCGCGGTTGTCGGATGCGGTCAAATTCCGCGGCGAGATCGGTCAATTTTGATTGCGTCTGGACAAAGAATGCGTCAGGGTTGTCCGCTGCTACAATAGGAATCCGCCCCATGACGGCCAGCGCCAGGCGCAACAAGCTCCCGGCGTAATAGAGAGTAATGACCGACGCCAGGAACAGGGACAATACCCCGGCCATCAGTTGATCACGCTGAGCGGCGAACTGCTCGCCGCTCATGAAAATGCCAAATGCGAAGACCAATACGATGATGAGCAGCTCCAGGATCCGCGCGCCAAACAAGCTGCCCACACCTTCTTGCATGGTGTAGTTGAGCCGCGTCTTCAACAAGATCACGTAGGAGATTTCGCCCAGCTTAAAGGGAACCACGCGGACCAGACCATTGTGATAGAGCGTGATCGGAATCAGCAAGCGCAGCGGCGACTCGCGCTTGTCAAGCAAGACGCGGAAGCGCAGCGCTCGCAACAGATTGAGCGTCAGATAGACCAGGAGCGCGCCGATCCAACTCCAGGTCGGTATGCGTCTGATTAGCGCGGCCAGGTCCGCGCCCTGCAATTCGTTGACCACAAAATACAAAAGGGCGACTGTGATTACGATACTCAGGAGGCGCCATGCCAGTTGCCGGCGATTGCCGATTTTCGCCGCGGACTTGATTTGAACAATGTTTTCGGTGATGGGGGCTTCAAGCCGGGCGACATCCTTATACCAGTGGGAAAGATCGCGCCCGAGCATGGCGCTCAATTTGTCGACATCGCTTTGGAATTCGCGCGAAAGCCGTCGCCGCAAATCGGCAGTCAGAGGCGAGCGCCTTTCATACTTGGTGTAGACCGCGATAACGCCTTTAACCGCCCGCGTTCGATAGGAAATGGGCACCAGCGAGTGCGTGGTGGCGAAGTAAGTCAGGCGGTCTTTTAACAACATCAGCGAGAAACCGCTGCTGACGATCAGTTTTTGCACCCACTCCAGGCGCACCTCTTTGTTGGGATTGACAATATCAAAAGTCGTCTGGAAGCCGGCGTCGACATCCAGAAATTCGAGTATATCGCGATAGACAGATGCCGTGTCGGATTTGAAATCGTCGAATATGACCACCTTGACATTCTCGCGGCCAAAGAGATCAAAATAGCGCCCCACCTGTTCGCTGAAACAAGCCATGTCGCGATAGTACAAACCGCTGATGCAATGCGCGGCGCGGCGGATACGCTGGCCCCGGCGGCGCTCGGGCTCCGCGTCAAGCGCCTCCTCGAAGGATTCGATCTGCTCGTTGCCACTGTAACGAAATTGTGACCACATGGAATACATCATGTCGATCGGGTTGCGCAGCATGATGATAATCTTGGCTTGCGGGTCGTAGGCGTGGATTTCTTCGGCGGCGCGCCGGCTGGACAGATACCAGGGCGACGATTCCCCAATGCGCTTTTCGCCGCGCGCGTCCCGAAAGAGTTTCAGATAACGCTCCGGCTGATCGCGAAATTGTCGAAAGCGCGACCCCTCCAGGTCCGATCCAAAATAGTGCGGCTCTTTGTAGAAGGGCATGAACACATCCGGATGCCGCTGCAAGTATTCGTGCAACGAAGTCGTGCCGCATTTGGGCGCGCCTACAATGAAGAAATTGGGCTTTGCTTTGTTTGCGGCTGTCCCGTTATGAGAGATGGGTTGGGGTCGCTGCATCCTGGACCGAGCGATCTTTTCTATCGACACGACAGGATTATAGTACAGTTTGTCGATGTTGATAGCCTGCCAGGGCGCGACTATGGCGCCTCGGCGAATAGCATGGTCAAGGACGCCGGGCAGGCGCGGGATTCGCAAGTCGAGCGGAAAATCTGCTATGCTAGTGGATATTCTGCGTGAAGCTGTGTTTTCGGAGGCTGGAATGTCCAAGAAGAAGAAGGATGTGTCCGAAAAACCGAGACGCCTGAACAAGAAATTCTACGAAAAAGAATTGGTCCGTCTGCAATTCGAGTTGGTGAAGTGGCAGTATTGGATCAAGCAGCAGGGCATGCGCGTGATGATCACCTTTGACGGGCGCGATGCCGCCGGCAAAGGCGGGACGATCAAGCGCATTATGGCGCCGCTGCAGCCGCGAGATATTCGACTCGTCGCCTTGGGCAAACCCTCCGATCGCGAGCAAACGCAATGGTACTTCCAGCGTTATGTGAGCCACTTGCCGGCAGCCGGCGAGATCGTGCTGTTCGACCGCAGTTGGTATAACCGCGCCACGGTCGAGCGGGTGATGGGCTTTTGCAGCGATCGGGAGTACTGGAACTTCTTGCGCGATGCGCCGATGTTCGAAAGGATGCTGATCAATGACGGGATCATCCTGCTCAAATACTGGTTGTCGGTCGACGATGACGAGCAGGAACGCCGCTTCCAAGAGCGCGCCGCCAACCCGATGCGCCGCTGGAAGCTGAGCCCGATCGACCTGGAATCGCGCAACCGATGGGTGGCGTATTCCAAAGCCAAGGACCTGATGATCGAACATACCGATATCCCGGAATCGCGCTGGCGACAGATCAATTCCAACGACAAACGGCGCCTGCGCCTGAATATCATCAGGAATATCCTTGAGGCAATACCCTACGAGAATGTAATCCCGGGACCGATGAAGCTCCCGGATTTGCCGTCCCGACATTTCGATTACGAGCGCCCGCCGCGGGATTATCAGTACATTATTGCAGATCGCTACGCCAATATGTGAGGGCGGGGCGGGGCTTACTTCTTCCCCGTTGCAAGCTTTCTGCGCGTTTCGCGCACGGCGATTGCGGGCAGGCTGTCAGCCTTCCTGGCGACATAGTCGCTGATCGCGTCGCGATGCTGCTTGATGCCCTTGCGCAGCAGCCAGGAAATGGCTTTGGCGACGCGCTTGTCCTTTTCCGCTTTGAGTCGATCAATCAGCGCTAGCGACAGATTCAAAATGCCTTCGTCCGCCGACTGCGTGATCGGCGCGGTCAGCAACACCAGGGCGGCGCGCCGTTTATTGATGTTGTCGTCCCCCGCCAGCGACTCCAGCAGGTCGCGCCAGTCCTGCCAATTCGTCAGCAGATCTTCAGCTGTAAAGACGCTTTGACAGCTGCTGTCGACCTCCGCCCAGCCCTCGAGCAAGCCCAGCCAGGCATCCAGTTGCTCGAGCGGCAGCTTTCGCCGGTAGCGCGGGAACTTAACCAGCAGGGTTTGCGGGGCGCAGCGCTCTTCGTAGGATCCGCCCTTGTAGAGCGAATCGATGAGGGCGAGCCAGTCTTCATAACATAAATCGCGGTTGGCGGCGATGAAATCAAGCATGATGCGCCGGCGCTGTTCGTTCTTAAGCCCGTACCATCGCCGCTGCGTGCCGAGATGTTCAGGTCGCTGCGCCGTTTGTCCGCGGCCGGGTTTGGTGTTCTGAAATTGCTCGAGGAGGAACCGGTGCTGGGGGTTCATGGTTCGGCGTCTTGGGATGAAAACACGGGCGACCGGTGGATCGCCCTATTGTTCCTATGTGAACGCTGCTAAAAGCATTGGCTAAAGCAGCCGCTTCAGCGGGATGTTGCGGCGCTTGAGAAACTCTATGAAGCCGATCTTGTCGATGGTCTTGAGTTCCTTGGCTGTGACTTTGACGCGGACCCAGCGGTCAAGCTCGGGCACATAGATGCGCTTGTTTTGCAGGTTCGGTTTGAACTGGCGTTTAACGGTGTTGAAGGCCTTGCTGCGCGATTGGCCGAAGAGTGGTTTGACGCCGGTGATTTTGCGTTTGCCGGGCATGATGACGCTCCCTAATTGTCGCGCGACTCCGCTGTTACTGCCTGACGCTGAGCGAATTGGCGCGTGTCATGTCGATTGCAGGCCACGTATTCTAGCGCATGGCCGGGGATTGTCGAGGGTGTTTTCCCCCGGCCGCGCTCCCCCTGCGCCTGCGCCATCATGCCTTCAGCAGCATCTTCAGATCTTCTCAGTCGCGCTCCTCCGCTGAATTTTCGGGTAGCAGGTCGCCCAAAAGTATACGGGCGCGCGGCGGAATCGGCGCGGATGTGTCGATCAGGCGTTCAGGGTTATATGTATGGTTCAGCGCGCTATCAAGTTCCGCTGGCAGTTGGCGCAGCAACTCGACGCTCAGATCGTCGTGTAGGCGGAAAAGGACAATATTGCTGAAATCTGTCACATTCTCTATCTTGTCTAATTTTATGCTTACATCGGTTTGGCTACAGTGGTCACGGAATCTGCACAGAAACGAGACCTCCGGACGCCCCTTCTGATATAACAGGTAAATAGCGCTGTCCAGCATATTTGTCCAAAGTTCGCTGATTCCATGTGCTTCGAAGGCGGCCTTCGACATATCGGTTACCAGCACCAGTCTCGCATTGGCATCGAAGTAAGGGACTCGCTCGATTATCTGCGATAATACCTTCGCCTTGGAGTTTGCGCTCTTGACGAAATGCGCGTGTTGGACGAAGAGGCGCGAAACTGTGGGAACCATGAGCAGCAGGCACAGACCGACAATGACAACTTGACGCAGACGGAAGTTCTTGACAGGCGAGACTAGCAAGAGCAAAAGACTGATGACGACTGCGGCGGCGCCAACAGGAACATATATATACGGACGCCATAGCTCATATTGATAGTGCTCGAATAACATCATAACCGCAATTGACGGCAGAATAAAGAGGAGAGCGCCGAGCAATGCAACAAGGGCCTGCCTTCGCGACGGGAAGTCGCTCGCTTTGGAATCCTTCGCGAGATAGGTTGCGACGACCCCGGCAATTAGCAGCGCGGCCAACGTCGGCACAATCCATTCGTTGTGCTGCAATGAGGCCAGTGCCTCGTCCCATCCACGCGCAAAGGTCTGAAAGTACGCGTTTGCAACGACGTCCAGATAGGTGCTTATGCTTTCAAGCGCGGTTCGTTCGAGTCCACGAGCCTCGGAAATCATCTGCGCGCCATAGAATCTCACATTCGAGTTGGCCAAGAGGACGAGGTAGATCAGTTTCGCCGCGGGAACCAGGTACCAGATCGCGGTCAGATTGACATTGCGCCAGGTCCAGCGAGGCCTGCGCCACCACCACAATATCGGCGCTAGCGCAATGATGGCGAAGGCGATTTCGTAGGAGCCGACATTGAAGAATAACGCCAGGAAGATTCCTGTCAGCCGTAATCTGCTTGGCTTTTCCACAAAGTGCAATGTCAGATATGCGGCCGCAAATAGCGCTGAAACCGAGAATGCAATCAGCACCGACCGCGACGACATCAAAAGAATGTTTACCGGGTATACCATCGAAAGCATCGTGAAAAGGAAGGCATATAATGGGGCGACGCCAAATTTGCGAACGATGCCATACAGCAAGACCAGCTTGGAGGTTGCCAAAAAAATATGCAAATGATGATGAAAACTGATTGGATTTGCATCCAGGACGTTTGCCAATGGATAAAGGATCAGCAACCAGAACCGCGAAATAACTTCTCTACCCGCCCTTGATGCTCTGCCTTCGAGGAAGGCTTGGAAAACCCATTCTTCCCAGTGCCATATAGAATCAAAGCCGAAAGGCAGGTACAGCAGCAATATCAATCCGAAGAACGAACCTATAACAACAAAGCCCGCGCGAAATCCGCTGCGCCATCGCTGCCACAACGCTTGAATTGCCAGTGGGATGAACACCAGCCCGGCCATAACCCAGCCGAACAGGTACCAGGACTGGCTGATGTAAAGGCTCCTAAGACCGTTTAGCACATCGAGGATTGTAAAGGGCCGCGCGCTCTGCACGAGCAGAAGCGCCAGCAACAGCGCCCCAAGCCCGAGAACCAGCCGCAAGTTGATTGGCGCCGGCGCAGCCAAGCGCATGGTTGCGACATAGTAAACGGCGATGAGTGCTGGCAGCAGAAGCGCAAGAATAATCAGACAGGTAACTGCAGCGGCCGGCAAATCCTGGATGTTGAGGTCATAGGCGCGCGCTTCGCCATTCGCAGCCGCGATTTCGAAATTCAGCCTGGTGGCGTTTAATGTCGGGCAGAAGGTCATATCGCCAGAGCCGGCTTTTTCATTTCCGTCTATAGATAAGGACAGTGTTTCTTCCAACTTCCACGAGATTTGCGCGCATTGTCGCGGCAACAATACCCAGGCTCTGTCCGCCCGGATGTCGACGGTGGCGCCGCCCAGGGTGGTTTGAATGACGGGAGCGGGCGTCATATGTATCGCCAGCGCCAGCAGCAAAAGCAGCAAACCGTTAAGCAGCGACAGTTTATGCAGTAGGGACAAACGAGAAGGCAGGCGCAATCCGATTCTCATGCCGAAGGACAACTCCCGTTTTGTGGCATAGACGCCGGCCGGGGGGACCCTCAGCGATCAGGACACCCAGCGGCAAGCGCGCATCAATCAATCGGTCAGTCTAATGCTGTCTCAGATGAAATTTATCATATTTCGCTCAGCAAGGTATGCGCGCGCGACGGAATCGACGTCTGGTCGAAGTTCGTTCTCCGCAACCTTTATGTCGTTTGTGCTACAGCGCTCTCCGACTGCACACAAGAACGCGACCTTCGGACGCGCCTCTTGATAGAGAACGTATATGGCGCTGTCCAGCATGCTCGTCCATAGCTCGAAAACGCCGCGCTCGTCGAGCGACTCGAGAGACATTCCGGTTACCAGCACCAGTCTCGCATTGGCATCGAAGAAAGGGACTTGCTCGATTATCTGTGATAATACCTTAGCCTTGGAGTTTGCGCTCTTGACGAAATGCGCGTGTTGGACGAAGAGGCGCGAAACTGTGGGAACCATCGTGAGCATCGCACCCTAACGCTTGCAGCCGCTTGTGGTCTTGAAACACATATACGCCGGGTCCGGCAGCTAAGTCGAGTACTCTATCCTGTGGTGACCGAATAACCCAATTGGTCACGAACGCCGCGACTGGTTCAGGGGTGTATAGCCGACCGTTGTTCACAGGTTCACAAGCATCAGACTCCTGTTTACGTTAACCGCGTCGCTCTAGCGACGAGAGGGCTTACGATTTTGCGTGAGCGCGACATTCCTGTGACCTTTTCGCTGCCGCCGAGCGGCTACATTCTCGGTGACCTCGGGGGGGGGGTAAAAGACTTGTACTGTCCCGAGCAAGGCAGTGGCGTCAGGTTGGCATCAGTCATAAACCCGCTGAACCCCCCAAGCATCCGTCAGCAAATCGTGATAAATCACCAGCGCCATGCCCCCGCCAGCAGGCTCTCGCGATCGGCAACCGGCTCGTCAAAAGACAGCGAGCCCGCCAAGACCGGCGGTGGTTGATGCGCTTTCAGCGGACGCGGATCAATCCCTAGTGCCAGGTCATGACAAAAACAGCCGTGCCGCTCCCATTGCTCGAAGACGGCCGCCCGCGACAGCGCCGCGAAATCGCCAATGCGGCGGATGCCCATCATCGGCAAACGACGCTGCATATCGGCATCCAGTCTGCACCCCCGTTGCTCCACTCAAGCCCTGTCTGCGTAACGTTCTCTCGCCAAGACTACGGGTTCGCGCTTAGCTCCCCTTCCCTGATGCTTCGGGGTTTCCGCCCCCCGTTTAGCGGGGGACCGAGGGGGCGCAGGGCCGGGGGATGGGGTAGAATTTCGGCGCATAAATCGCAATACCAATCAACCAATGTAGAAGTGAATATAGAACAGATGCGCTACTCAGTCAATGCTTGGGGTATTATGAATGTCAACATTTTTGGTCGGCTCGTCGGCAATGAATGTTCATGCAAAGCGAAAGTTAATCCGCTGACGCCGCCGCACTGCCTCATTAGCTTGCGCATATGCGACAAACGATTCTGGCGCGTGGTCTTGGCGACATCCGCTTCATGGATAACGGCTCTAACATTATCGAGAGTCAGCGCCGCGATCCCAAAGCAACGGAGCTGGGTTGCGGAATCAGAGAATATCCGATTACTCCCAAACCTAGAGACTGGTCGGCCTCGAGAGAACAAGGCAAGACCATGGTGAGTGAATTCAAGTCAATTGCCTATAAATGTGCGGGAATTGTATTTGACAGAATAGCTAAGTGCGGATAAGCTTAATTTTAGGATATCTTATATCCTATCTTGTTTATCATATATCAGGGTGCCATGATAAAAGAGACTCTCCATCCGAAGGCTGATCGCAGGCTACGCGGGCCATCCTTAAGTGTGGTCACACAAAACCATATCAAAGATTACATCATCGACAATAACCTCAAGCCAGGAGACGCGTTGCCTGCAGAAGGTGAATTCGCTAGGGAATTGGGCGTCAGTCGCGGCCCGGTCCGAGAAGCGGTGAAATCCTTGGAGTCACTCGGCATTCTTGAAGTGCGTCATGGAGAAGGGCTGTTTGTCCGGGAGTGGAATTTCGATCCGGTGCTGGCAACACTGCAATTTGGTATGCGCGTTAGCCCAGAAACGCTGGTGGAGATGTACCAGATTCGCAAATGGTTGGAAATCGCCGTGATAGGGGACGCTGTCAAAAAAATATCAGACGACGAGCTCTTGCAACTCGATATCTTGATGTTGCAATGGGAGCGTGCTATTAAGGCCGGCGATGAATATATCCAATTTGATGAAGCGTTTCATCGCATCATTCTAGGCACGCTGCACAATCAGACGCTTATGAAGCTGTTCAGTTCCTTCTGGCTGGCTTTCTACAATCTTGAGAACGGAGAACTCTATTCTCCCGATCACGACTGGGTCATCAACGCCCATCGCAAAGTAGTAGAAGCCATGAAGGAACGTGATCCGGAGCTTGCGCGCCAAGCGCTTCAGGAGCAGTTTTTGGGCTTCCAGGAACGTATTAAAAAGATAGTTGAACTAGAAAAGCAACAGCAGCGAGGAGGCAAGGAAATGTAATTGTCTGACTGGCAGAGATGCTAGACAGGTGTCCTGTTTCGCGTGAGAAGGTCCCGGACATTTGCGTCACACAGAGGCAGGAAACAGCTAATGGCGCGTCGAGTTTAAGGAGGTAACTGAATTACAGCGCCGATTCGCTAATCTTCCGCAAAAAGAAAATCATAGTAGAGACTTTAGGAGTAAAGCACATGAAAGTCCGCAAAAGAAATATAGGTCACAGGCTTAGCCGTCGCGATTTCTTGAAGGCGACTGTAGGCGTCGCAGGTGGTGTAGCAGCAAGCTCGTTGCTACCTGCCGCTTTGGTGGCAGCGCAAGACGCTGTCACACTTGATTATTGGTCCGTTGCCTGGGGTGGCGCCGCGGAAGTTGCCAACAGCTTCGCCGAGGCGTACCAAAACGCTGGTGGACGGTCCGATGTGACGGTTAATTTCTCGCAGTTCCCCGGCGACCGTCTGCCCGAGCGCATTTGCTCGCGCTACTGGCTAATGGCGGACCCCATTTCTTCAACCAAAACGATGTCGAGTGGACGAAATACACCTATACCGGCGCAGCGGATCCATTGCCGCTCGACATCTTCGGCGTCGACAGCTACGAGGGTCTAAACCAATACTATAAGCCCGGCATAGTCGATCTGATGCAAAGCGCATCACCCGACGGCCAGATCCGTGTCATGAACGAAACCGGCACCGTGTATGCGTTCGTGTACAATGCGACCGCCTTCGACGATGCTGGAATCCCGCGCCCCTCTCCGACCGAGCCGATGTCTTGGGAAGAATGGGGCGAAGCCGCTGCCGAATTGTCGATCTGGGATGGTGACAGATTGCTACGGTCCGGATATGCCGCTCGCATGGAAGCGCCCTTCTGGAAAGAGGCATTTCAGAACCACTTCACCACGCTAGTGCGCCAGGCAGGCGGCGATGTCTTGAGTGCGGACGGCAAAGAAGCCGTCTTCACCTCGGACGAAGCCGTTGCCGGCTTCCAGCACTATGTCGATTTCTTCAAGAAATACAAGTCGACCACGCCAGGCTTCATGACCGATCCTTTCGGTGACTTCGAGGCCGGGCGTATCGTCTCGTTACTCAGCTTCCCCGCATTCTATGCCACCATGAAGAATCGGGATCTGCCCTTCGAGGTTGGTGTCGCTCCCTGGCCGGTGGTCGCCGGTGGTACGCGAATCACTGCTGGTTCATTTGCCGGCTGGATTGTGAATCCCAATAAGCCGGATGAAGAAAGGGCCGAAACCTGGAAGTTCCTGGCATGGATGCTCCAGAATCCAAACGATGCAATGGGTGTTGAAGTTGGCAAATACGGTACGGCTATCACCTGGCCAAACCAGTGGCATGACGACTTCATCGCGTCAGATGACAACTGGCGGCCCTTCTACGAAACGCAGCAATATGCGGTTCCGGCTTTGCTGCATCCGCGGGCGCTAGAGGTCAAGGATCAAGTCATGAGCGCTATTTCCAACATGATCCTTGGGGACGTTTCCGTGGCTGATGCGCTGGCCGCGGCAAAAGAAAGGGTTGACGCCATCCTTGCGCAGCCAGGCATTTAGTATCTGCCTAGGCCTGGGTAAGGGCGGATTCCCGTCAAAACAATAACGGCGAGGCGCCGGTCGGTCCTTGGGCTGGCTGGCGCCTTAGCGTAGCCTTTCTCATTAAACGAAGCTGCTGGCAGGTTTTAAGTAATATTTCAATCGCGAAGGACAGAAAACATGGGAACTGGACTGAAGGTCTACATTCACTTTGACATGGAGGGAGTTGCCGGGGTCAATTTCCCGACAGACCCGGTTAGCAAATCGCCACTCAATACTTGGCATACACTATGGCAGCGCAAGATCAGCACCGGAGAGGTGAAAGCGGCCGTTGCCGGCGCGCTGGAGGCGGGCGCCGACACGATCTGGATCAATGACAAACATTTTACCGGATTCAACTTGAACTATGAGGAGTTCGATCCGCCCGTCGAACTCATTCAGGGTCGCGGGGCACGGGGGCCTACCTTTATGCCGGGACTCGATGAGACCTGGGATGCAATCGTATTCGTGGGCGCGTTCTGTAAGGGCGGGACCTGGGGCGCAGTCGGCACGCACCAACTCTGGTACATAGAGAGCATAAACGAGAACGACGAAGCAACAGAGCGAATTGAGGTCGGTATCTTTGGCGTCGTCGCTTCCGGTGGCGGCTACTATGATGTTCCGGTCGTATTTGTAAGTGGAGACGATTTCGTCTGTCGCGAAGCCGAGGAATTGGTGCCAGGGATAGAACCCGGCGTGGTCAAGGTAGCGCACGGTCACTGGATGGCGCGCAGTCTCAGCCATCAAGCATCCCGCGATGTTATCTGCAAGGGCGTGAAAGCCGGGCTTGAACGGCGTAGCGAAATCAGACCCGTCAAGCTGTCCGGACCTCGTTATCGTATCACCGTCGGCCCCAACCCCGAAAATATGTGGTTCGACCAATCCGTCGTTGGCGATGATTTTCTCAAAACCTGGGAGGCTGCTCAAAACGTCTTGTGGGCCGATTTTGGAAACTACCACGAAGATAACTACGCCTGGCCAGACCGAATCGGCGTCGGTGACGATGGCAAGCACACCACCGCCAAACGCGCAGAATACGATGAGCAGGGGCCAGCCTGAGCACTGGCTGGACGACTGGTTGCAACCGACCATCATGGAAGCATTTCGCGGCAGGCTCCGCTAGCCGCAGTAGGCCCTAGTTTGGAGAAACTCAACTTCGCATGACGAATGCAGCCGACCAAGATCTCACGCAACTTGTGTCCTTCTATCAAGCCAAGCTGCCTGATCCCTACCCGGTCTACCGGCATCTGCGATCCGAGGATCCCGTGCATTGGAACGATCTAGTTGGTGCATGGATCCTCACCCGCTACGACGACGTTAAAGCGATCGCCAATGATCATCGGTTTTCCTCCGCCCGGGCGCATTACTTTATGGACCAGTTGCCAGATGCGGCGCAGGAGCGCATGCGGCCGCTTGGCCATCAGCTCGCGTTATGGCTGATCCACTTGGATCCGCCTGATCACACTCGCGTCCGGGCCTTGGTACATAAAGCCTTTGCGCCACGCGTGGTAGAAGGATTGCGAGGACATATTCACCTCATCGTGGACGAATTATTGGACGGGGTTCAAGAAGCCGGGGCGATGGAGGTGTTAGGTGATTTCGCCTATCCATTGACAGCGGCTGTAATCGCAGAATTGCTTGGTATACCAGCAACGGATCGTACGCAATTCAGGCAATGGTCAGACAATATTAATGGGTTCGTAGGGGCTGCACACGTTACGACAAAAAGAGCCGAGCTGGCTCAGCAGAGCATGCTCGAGTTGATGCAATATCTTCATCAGCTCCTGGTGCAACGCCGACAGTATCCCGAAAATGACTTCATGAGCAGCCTGATCGCTGTAGAAGAGCAGGGCGACAAGCTAGACGAGGAAGAGCTTTTGGCGCTCTGTGTGCTGCTTCTCTTTGCCGGTCACGAGACGACCGCGAACTTCATCGGCAACGCTCTGCTGGCGTTGCTGCGTAATTCGGAACAGTTGCAGAAGCTGCGGCAAGATCCAGTTCTGATCACTGGCGCGGTAGAGGAGTTGCTGCGCTACGATTCTTCCGTACAACGCATCGGCCGGGTAGCCACAGCAGACGTCAATATCTGTGGAAAACAGATTCGGCAAGGAGAGTTTGTTGCCGCGATGATAGGGGCAGCAAATCGGGATCCAACATATTGCCCTGGGCCCGACAAGCTTGACATTGAACGAGGGCAAAAAAACCATCTCTCGTTCGGGTACGGAAAGCACTATTGCATTGGCGCGCCACTGGCTCGCCTCGAGAGCGAGATCGCGATTAATAAGATCCTGGCTCGCTTCCCATTGCTGCGGCTGCAGACCGAAAAAGTGGAATGGCACGACAACTTCGGCCAACGTTTCTTAAGAGCGCTGCCGGTCGTCTTCTAGTTCTCCAGGCGCCTTACGGCGACCAGGCCTGACCGAAGGTGGACGACAGTTCAACCATAACTTTGTACGACAGCGAAACCGGCCCCGGGGGAAGTGTGGCAACCGATATGGCCTCACACGCTACTGTTTGATGCGGTACGAAAGCGCCAACCGGCCAACTCGGCACGATGGGACGGGCGCCGAAACACTGAATTCTGTTTGCTGATTCATCGGTCGCTCGAAACAGGTATCGAGTTGGCGTTACCAATCCCGGTTGCGGGGTTACCCCACTGACTATGTTTTTGTTTGACAGTTCTTGAGGATGCTCAAATGACTACTCTATTACTCTTTGACGACTGGTGGCTGGAGTCGCACCACAATATCGAACGAAAGCTGGGAAAACCGCAACCAGTTCCAGAGGCCACGCTATTGGATAGCCTGACCAAAGGGATCTACAACTTCCCCACAGTGTATCGCGATCCCATAACAGGAAAGTGGTGCGCATTGTACCAGGGAGTAGTCGGTGTGACGGAGGAGTTGGCTTCGACACCGGCGGACGTTCCCGTATTGATGCTGGCCGAGAGCGATGACGGTCTGCGCTGGAAAAAGCCGAATCTCACACAGCCTGGGGATACGCCCGCAAGATTGGCGCCTAACCAGGTGCTAAAGCACGATGACATTTATGATCGAGGACCCGTGTATTTCGATCCTCACCCACTGGAAGAAGGGCAGCGCCTGAAGGCCATGAGTCTGTACGAGAGCCAAGGCGCTGACGGCAAGCGGGTCTTCACACAGCGGCTGACCTATTCAGCGGACGGGATCCACTGGAATGTTGAAGACCATGTTTGGAATAACCATTATTGCTCTGATTCTCCCTATCCTATCTTCTGGAATGAGCGCCGCGGTGTTTATTCCATTATGACGCGGCCACAGCAAGCCGAACGACGTATCGTGCGCATTGATACAGAAGACTTCCGGAAATATTCCGGGCCCCATAATGTGCTGTCGCCGGACCCCTTGGACCCGCCCCTGGTCCAGTTTTATGGCATGCCGACATTCCCATATGAAGGAATGTTTGTAGGGCTCCTCTGGTTGATGTATGGCGACCCGCTTGAGATTGGTCTGCTGAAAAGAAACGGACCAATTGACGCGCAGTTGACTTACAGTTATGACGGCATTGCTTTCAACCGCACATACCGAACGCCATTCATAGAGCGCAATCCACGGGGCGAGGAAGGGGGCGGCTGCATCTATCCAACAGCCATGGTTGCCGATGACAAGGGAGATCTCCTCTTTTATTCCGGCAGCTCGTACGGTGAACACTACAAAGATACAGACCAGCTTTCTGCCGCGCTTTTGGTACACAAGCTCAGGCGCGACGGGTTTATGCACGTCGAATCTGTCAGCCACGTCGGCCGTCTTATGACGCGCTGTTTAAGTTTGTCTGATCCACTTGACCTCAAATTGAATGTGCGAGCGCCTTATGGCTGGGTGCGCGTACAGCTTTCAGACGTAAATGGTCAAGCGTTGCCAGGGTACGCTTTTGATGAATGCCGAGCCTTCCGTGGCGATGAATACCTGTGGGAACCAGAATGGAATGGGGCCACAGAGGCGATCACGGAACCGGTAGGGCGGATTGAAGTGGAGCTTACCAACGCGGAACTGTATGCCATTCGCGGCAACTTCGAATGGATGAGCATGCCCCAGACGCGGAACTTCCGGCCAGATGAGACTCAGACCGATGCAGTCAAAGCATGGAGAAAAGGCGGACCCGGCTTATAAAGCACTGCAAAAGATGAAAGACACTGCAAGGCGAACCCTCCCCTCGCTAAACCTCACCTTCCACCGAAGGAAGATGTTGATCGCTTATCTCTTCGTGCTTCCTTCGATTCTCTATTTCGCCTGCTTTTTCATTTTACCCGTGCTGCAGGCCTTTTCGCGCAGCTTCACCCGCTGGACACTCATCAGACCACCGGTGTACATCGGCTTGGAAAACTATGCGAAGCTGCTCCAGGACGGGCAGTTCCATAACTCGTTGCTGGTGACTTTCTACTACACGACCGGGGTTGTCGTGTTCACCACGGTCCTCTCGCTCGCGCTGGCCGTACTGCTGCAACGTTCCTGGCCGATACGCTCCCTTATTCGTGTAAGCTATTTTGTTCCCCTGGTCATTCCCTTGTTTATCGTCGGGGTCATCGGGAATTACGCTTTTAATCAGTCCTTTGGTTTTATTCCCGAAGTGACATCTCTCTTTGGTTTAGGCAGATCGGCCTGGCTAAGCACCCCAACTTTGGCTATGCCTGCACTGATCCTGGTAGGAATCTGGCGGATGCTCGGCTTCGATATCATCCTGTTCCTGGCGGGGCTCCAGGGCATCCCTCAGTCATTGTACGAGGTGGCCAGGATCGACGGCGCGGATACCTGGGCCGAGTTCCGATTCATAACACTGCCACTGTTGAGACGGACGATCATCCTGGTGCTGGTTGTCACCGTTATAAGCAATATGCAAGCCTTTGATCTGGTGTATTCCATGACACTTGGCGGGCCGGGCGAGGCGACCAGAGTGCTCATGCTCAATATCTATGAGACCGGATTCCGACATCTCCGCATGGGATACGCGCTTGCCCAAGCGATGGTTCTTTTCCTGCTAATGTTCGGGATTTCGCTGCTTCAGTTCATCGTTCTTCGGGGCTACAGCAATGAATAGAATCGCGCGCAGGATAGCAGCTAACCCACTTGCGTGTCTGTTAAATGCGCTCACCTGGATTCTATTGGCGATTGGCGCGCTATCTATGGCGTTTCCGCTCTTCTGGATGCTGTCCGGCTCGTTGAAGACCGTGCAAGAAATCTTCGCCGTGCCGATTGTTTGGCTCCCGGCCAATCCAAACTTTGGCAGCTACGCCAAGGTTATAGAGGACGCGCATATAGGACGCGCTTTCTTGAACAGTTTGATTGTGACCCTGCCCACGGTCGTAACGACGGTGTTTTTCTCCTCTCTCGCCGGATACGCATTTGCAAAATTCAGATCACGTGGCCTGGACATCCTCTTCACCATCGTTCTCGCCATCTTGATGATCCCGCTGACGGTGATACTGATCCCGATGTACATTACGGCCTGGGAACTAAAACTGCTCGATACACATGTCGGACTCATGTTGCCCCGCCTCATGAGCGCCTTCGGCATCTTCTTGTTCCGACAAATGATGGCGAACATTCCGGACGAACTCATAGATTCTGCGCGAATTGACGGCGCCGGCGAGTTCCGGATCTATTGGAGGATCGCGCTGCCGCTCAGTAAACCAGCCATAACATCTCTGGCGATTTTGAGCTTCCAATGGACGTGGAATGATTTTCTATGGCCGGTAATGATATCGACTAGCGAATCGACGCGGACGATTGTCCTCGCGGTCAGCGTTATCCAAGGATCGCAAGAATACGGCCAATCTCCCTTCAACGAGCTTATGGCTGCCGCCAGTATCGCCGTACTTCCTCTAATACTGGTCTTTGTCGTTGGTCAAAGATATTTTGTCAGAGGAATTGCCAGCTCCGGTATTAAGGGTTAGAGCGCATTCAATTATGGACAGGCAGTCTTGGCTTCGTTGAGCGAAGAATAACGCTCCGCGCCGCGGACGATTCTGATGCTGTAACCGCCGAGAAACTCCATAAGGGAGCATTCTCAAGTATGAAGTTGCAGGTCCGTCCGGCTTTGAGCGCTAACTCACCAGCTCAGATCTACCGGTTCGCCCGTCGCTACCGACTCGTTGACTGCCGTCGCAAGCGCTAACGCCTTGAGACCGGCGTCGGCGTCGCTTTCCGGCTGTTTGCCAGTCCGAATACTGTTTACGAATTCTTCAATCGCGTAGCGCACGATGAGCGTCCGCAGCGGCGGATTGGGCCAATGTTCGCGCTTGGGCTCGCCCTGGTCCGCGGCTGTTCCCCAAGTGAGCGTGTCAAACATATGATCTATGCCGGTCACCAAGGCTTGTCCCTTTTCGGTATAGACATCCAGCCAGGTTGGCGTCCGCAGAATATCCGCGCCCAAGGAACCACCAGTGACGGATGCGACTGCGCCGCTTTCAAAGCGGATATTGGCGACGGCGCCATCGGGCAGCGAGGGCTCTGCGCCGTGATAACTTGCG
Source organism: Chloroflexota bacterium (assembly GCA_026713245.1). Taxonomy (GTDB): domain Bacteria; phylum Chloroflexota; class Anaerolineae; order Aggregatilineales; family Phototrophicaceae; genus UBA6055. The sequence continues at coordinate 17,477 of JAPOOU010000280.1, read as the reverse complement.
CCAAACGCGTGCAGAGAGACCGGCGTGCCCAGCAGATAACAGATCGTATCGAAAACGTGGCAGGTGTTTTCATTGATGGCGCCATTGCCATTGTCCGGATCCCACATCCAGTGGTCTGGCATTTTCGCTGGGCTCTCACCCATAACGATCTCGGCGTTGACGACGAAGGGTCGGCCGAGCGGTCCATTATCGAGCAGATTCTTGAGTTCGATTATCGGCGGAAAGTATCGCAGCGGGAATTCCACCATGTGCAGTAGGCTCGCCGTTCTGATAACCTCCGCAATCGCCCGGCCATGCGCCATATTTGTACCCCAGGGCTTTTCAAGCAGAACGGGCAGCCCCCGTTCTGCCGCCGCCTCCACAAGGGGGAGACGCCATTTGGGCGACACACATAGATCAACCGCGTTTATATCGGCATTTCTGATCATCTCGACGCCGTCTGTGTAAGCGTCCGCGCCCAGGCTATCGGCCCATTCACGCAGCGTGATGTTGGGTCCGGGCAACTTGCCCGGCACATTGTCAGCTACCGCAACGATAGAAGCGCCTTCAATCTCCGCGATTGCGCCGGCGTGCCACAAACCGAGCTGCATCCCCACGATTCCCAACCGAATATCAGAATTGCTTGCCATTTGCGTATTTCTCCTCCTGTTTACGTCGACCGCGTCGCTCATGCGACGAGCCGGCTTACGATCTAGCGTGAGCGCGACAGACCTTTTCGCTGCCGCCGAGCGGCCGTTTCAGCAAAATGCGCTGCCCTTGGATCTCAACACCGCAATTGCTGTGCCAATCAATGAGGCTTATCGTATCCCGCCCGCGACCGCTAGAAAATCGCCACGCCAGCTTTGGCCGCCGAGTCTCGAATATACGTCATGGCCGCGGGCAGCTTGTCCAGCGGCGTGTGTTCAACGATCATGTAAGTATCCGGTCGCAAATGAGCTTCGACCAGGCCAATGATATCGGCGTAATTCAGGCAGCCTTCGCCGGCCGGACACTCGTCCATATGCATGTGCAGCGCGTCATGCATCACGACGTCCTTGGCGTGACAAGTTTCGATCATCGTACCAAGGGTTTCGATTCCCATTCGAATGTAATCGCTGCTGCTCCAGTAGTCGTAGTAGCGAATCATGTTTGCCGCATCAAGGTTGATCTTGAGGGCCGATGAAGCAATCTCCTCAATCAGTTTTCGGCAGGCGTCCCAGTCACACAGCACAGTCGCGAAGTGGATCTCCAGCGTCACCAGCACGCCGGCCGCTTCCGCCTCCCGCGCCAGGGGCTTTAACGACGCCGCCGCTTCGGCGATCGCTTTATCGGTGAAGTTGTCCGGATGGCCGCAAAAGCTGTGATTCGGGTTCTTGGTGCCGCCCCCTAGGATGATGTACGGCGCGCCGAGGTCCGCCGCCGCCGACAGCGCATCCCGCGCGATCTCTTCCGTCTGTGGCGTGGGCCGCAGCGGGTTCAACGCCCAACTGCCCACTTGAACGACTTCCAGTTCGTTTTCAGCTAACTGACGGCGCCACTCGGCAATCGGCTGCTGGCGCGCCTCGCTGACATCCAGCAGTAATCCCGAGACGCCCTGCGCCTTCGCTTGCTCGATTAACCCTTGTGAATCGAGCCCCAGCCCCCCAAGTCCAAGCCCTAAGCGCATAGAGTCATCCTTTCAAGGCGCCGCCGGTGAAGCCGATGGCGATATATTTCTGGACGAAGAAAGTATAGAAGATTATCGGAAACAGTATCAAACCGGCGGCAAAGAGACGACCGAAGAGAAAGATGTAGTCGATGACGAAAGTCAAGCTCTCCACAGTCACAGCCTTGATCTGATTGTTGCCCAATATAATAGCGAAAAAGAACTCATTCCAGGCGCCGATGAAGTTGAACACGGCGGTCGCAGCAAGACCCGGCGCCGCTCAGCCGCAGGAAATCGCGGCCGCTCAGGCCTATTCGCAAGTTTCTCTTTTTCTTAGGGATCACCTTCAATTTCCTCCCAGATCCAAAGAATTTCTAGAACTATCCAATGATTAACGGGCCGCGAAGCCTACCCACTCTTTAACCCGAGCGGCTAAGCGGGAATATAACAGGCCAGTAACGGTCTGTCAAACGATTATCGATAATCTGGTAGCACGATCTCCCGGATGCTGACCGCGCCGTCGCCAACAGTGTTTTTCGTGAATATCTTGAAATAGTCATATAAATAAGGCTGCGAGGACAACTGATCGGGACCGTTCCTGCCCTGTTTTCGCTAAACTTGACAACTGGCTCAGGTTAATATATACTCGATTATCGATTATCTGGCTGGCCAATCGACATGCGGCAGCGCTCCGGGTCAAGCTCCATGAAAGAGTGCAGTATATGACTTCGACGCAAGAATCAATTTATTCAGGACTGATCGCAGATAGTTTCAAGCTCGATGGCCAAGTGGCGCTGGTAGCAGGTGGTTACGGCGGCATTGGCGCCGCCTTGAGCCTCGGTTTGGCTCAGCAAGGCGCAGCCGTCGCCATCGCCGGGCGCTCAGCGGAGAAGAGCGCTGCACTCGCCGGTCAACTCGAGGCAAGCGGCTTCACTGCGAAGGGTTTGAGTTTCGATATCAAGCAGGTCGATGAGATCAGCAGCATTGTCAAGCAAACTGTCGGAGAGTTCGGACGACTCGACATACTGGTCAACTGCGTCGGCACGCATATCGAGAAGCCGGCCGAAGAGCTGACGGCGGATGACTGGGACGAGGTGCACGACACGAATCTGCGCGGCGCCTTTCTGTTATCTCAGGCCGCCGGCCGCCAGATGATCAAGCAACAACGCGGCAAGCAAATCCATATTTCCTCCGTTCGCAGTCTTCTGGGCATCCGCCGCGGCTTCGCCGCCTATACCAGCAGCAAAGCCGGGATGAACCTGTTGGTCAAGCAGCTCGCCACTGAATGGGCGCAATACAATATCAATGTCAATGGCATCGCGCCAACCTTTATACGCACCGAACTGGTGCGACACTACCTCGAAGACGAGGACTTTTACAATGCGCTGGTCAGTCGGATACCTTTGACTCGCGTAGGTGAGCCATTCGACATCGTCGGCGCCACGGTTTTCTTCGCCTCCCCGGCCGCTGATTTCATTACCGGGCAGATCCTGTTCATCGACGGCGGCGTGACCGCCACACAGTAGCAGTCCGCCTTGGGAGACCGCCAAAACTGATGGAAGAGAGAACACAGCAATTGGTTCACTCGGCAGCGACGGTACAATCATCCCCGTCTAGATCGCGGCAAAAAGGGGAGATGTATGGCAAACGATAACAACGTAAGCAAGCGAAGCGCGAAACGCTACGTGCTGCGCGAAGATATCAAGGAACACCTTATCGACGCCATTCTGCGTGGGCGTTACAAACCCGGTGACCGATTGGCCGAGGCGAAATTGGCAAGGGAATTCGGCGTTAGCCAGTCGCCGATACGTGAGGCGCTGCGCGATCTGGAAATGATGGGTTTCGTCGAATCCGTCCCCTTTTCCGGGTCCTTCGTCCGCGATCTCTCCCTCCAGGATATGCTGGATACCTATGCCGTGCGCGCCTGGATGGAAGCGATGGCGGGACGCCTGGCGACGCCCAACCTGACGGAAGATGTATTCGCGCGCCTGGAAATGCTGCTGGAGCGCATGATGAGTCACGCACAGAAGGACGACTCGCACGAATTCGTCAAAGCCGACTTCGCCTTCCACCAGACGATCGTCGCCGCCGCCGGGAACAATACGCTGATCCGCCTCTACGACATGCTTCAGTTCGCCTACTGGACCTACGCGTCCACGATATTGACTGGCTACAACCTGGTCTTTCAGGCACGGCGGCACTACAAAATCCTAGATGCCTTGAACACCGGCGACCCGGATCTTATCGCCAGGACGCTTCAAGACCATATCGAAGAACTAATCGACAGAATCACTGCGCATTATTCAGAACGACAAGCACAGTCGGAATGCGATTCGGCTGCAAAGGTGGAAAAACCATGACACGACAAATCATAGACCTGAGTATGCCCGTTCACGGCGATATGGTGGTATTTCCACGCGTGGTGCGCCCAGTGCTGCTGATGTATGAAGATTGGGAGCAATTCGCCGAAGGCATCGGCGCCGCCGAACACGGGATGACCTCGTTGGCGGCCAGTTCTATGACCGTCTTGGGCGATCATGTCGGGACGCATATCGATGCTTTGAAGCATTTTCGCAAAGGCGGGGCCGGGCCCGAGGGCATACCAGTCGAATACTGCTATGGCGACGGGGTGGTGCTGGATTTCCGTCACATGGAAAACGGCGCCGCCATTTCCGTCGACGATATGCATGAAGCCCTGAACAAGATCAATTACGAGATCAAACCGCTGGATATCGTGCTGATCATGACCGGCGCCGGCAGCTACAACCACGAAGAGCGCTACTTGACCGAGCACTGCGGCGTGTCACAGGAAGCGACCCATTGGCTGCTCGATCAAGGCGTCAAAGTGACGGGCATCGACGCCATCACCTGGGATCCGCCGGTGTGGGCGATGTTCGAGCGCAAACAATTTTGGGAATCCCATCGCGTGATGATTGATCGGGAATATTATCACCTCGAAAACATGTGCAATCTGGAGGCGATACCGCGACCACACGGATTCACCCTTTCAGTTCTGCCGATCAAATGGGTAGGCACTACCGCTGCGCCGGTACGCGCCATAGCGATCATCGAGGATTAGTAAGGGGCGCAACAACGATAACGAACCGCGAGACGGCACGCCTAGCGTAAACGCGTCATCAAACGAGCTGGAGGTAGATTATGGGAAAATTGGACGGAAAAGTTGCCATCATCACCGGCGCTGGCAGCGGCATCGGACGCGCAAGCGCACTGCTTTTTGCCGAAGAGGGCGCCAAGGTCGTCATCGCCGATCTGAACGAAGACGCCGGTAGGGAAAGCGTCGAACTGGTCCAGGCCGCCGGCGGAGACGCTTTGTTTGTATCAACTGATGTCCGGCGCGAGGCGCAAGTAGAATCCATGGTGGAACAAGCCGTGTCGACCTACGGCAAGGTGGATATCCTCTACAACAATGCCGCCATTGAAATCAGGGGCAGCGCCACCCAGCTCAGCGAAGCGGACTGGGACGCGACCATGGGCACCAACGTCAAGGGCAGCTGGCTGTGCAGCAAGTACGCCATACCGGCGATGCAAAAGGCCGGCGGGGGCGTCATCATCAACTCGGCTTCCACATTGTCTTATCGCGTGGCCGACGAACGCGCGGCCTATGTGGCGTCAAAAGGCGCCATCCTGCAACTGACGCGCAGCCTGGCGATGGATTACTCAAAAGACAATATCCGCGCCAACTGCCTGGTCATCGGTCCCATAGACACGCCACTGCTGACGAGATCAATGCAAGAATCCGGCGACGCGCAAGGCGTCAAGGACTGGTTGCTTGATGCCTCGCTCTTGGGACGCTTGGGCGATCCCGTCGAAGTGGCAAGAGTAGCGCTCTTCCTCTGTACGCCGGAAGCATCATTTATGATCGGCGGTCCCATCGTGGTCGACGGTGGCATGCTCGTGCATTGAGCCCGCGCGGCCGCCTGTAAATTAGACTCTTAGCTTGAAAGGAGAAGATTATGTACCAGCCAAAAATCGGCTACACGACTGTTACCTGGGCCGTCGCCGGGGGCACGGACTGGATGGAACAAGGGATGAGAGACATTTCCGCGCTCGGCTTTCGCGCTTTCGAGACCTTTTCCAATACGGCGATGGACTATGACGATCCGCCAGGACGATTTCGCGCGCTGCTGGAAGAACTCAATCTGCATGTGGCTTGCCTGGACATGATCCACTCTGTCTATCAGGATCCGACTCAATCCGAGGAAATCATAGCGGACCACGAAGAATCCACACGATTCCTGCTCGATCATGGCGGCGGGGTCCTCATGACCGTGCCCATCGGTGTGCCTGACGACGCCCCTCGCTGGACCCTGGAGGACTTCAAGGTTGCCGCGTCTACGCTGACTGAGATTGGCAAGCGCGCGCTGGATATGGGCGCGACGATGGCATTGCATCCGCATTGGGGCACCTATGTGCAAAGCCCGGAAGAGATCGATCTGATTATGGAACTCACCGATCCTCGATACGTCTTCTTCGCCCCCGATAGCGGACAGATAGCCAAAGGCGATGGCGACCCGGTTGCGATCGCTCGCAAATACGCCGATCGCATCGCGCACGTTCATCTGAAAGATGTCGCCACGAATTGGCCCGAACTGCGCGAAATGGGCGCGGAATTGGCTATGCCGGCCGGATACGCGCCACTCGGCGAGGGAACAGTTGACCTGAACGGGTTTATCGGGGTGTTGGCTGAGGTCAATTACCAAGGATGGATCCTGGGCGAACTCGACCAACACGACGATCCCAAGGGCAGCGCCGCGATCGGCCGGAGATTCTTGACAGAAGAACTTGGATTCTCATTGTGACGTTCTTCTTTGGCCTTGCAGCTGTCTATGGCGCGGTTAGCGAGGTTCTCCCTTTTGCTTTGGCAGCCCCCTCGCTTGGGGGAGAGTTTCCGTACCTAGCCTGAACCGGCGCAGCGACAAGATCGTTGCCAGCTAGCCTATTGTCGGATCAAAGTACGCAGCGGCTGAACTGATATGACCCTCATACATGTCAATCCGCTTAGCCGGATATTCGGACCTCAGCGCGTCAAGTACGCGCTGGCATTGCCCGCATTCGTCTTCATCATTGTCGGCATCATCTATCCAACCGGCTATCTGCTATTCAACTCGATGACCGCCTGGAGTTTGACCCGTCTGGATCTGGGACAAACATTCATCGGCCTCGACAATTACGGCAAGCTGCTGGCGGATCCGCGCTTTTATTCTTCGCTGCATATCACGGCGATTTTTACAATCGCGACGACCTCAATTCAGACCGTGTTGGGCGTGACTCTGGCACTGCTGCTGAATCGCAATATCCCCGGCGAAGGGCTTGTACGTACAATTCTGCTGATCCCCTGGTTGGTCGCGCCCTTTATCAGTGGCTTCAATTTCCGTTTCATGATGGCGCCGAACATCGGCGTTATCGCGCAGATACTGGATATCCTCGGATTTGATACGGTCGTTCAGGCTTCTGTTCTGGGCAACCCACGAACCGCTCTTGCCGCGCTGATTCTGGTGCATGTCTGGAATGGCGTACCGGGAACGATGCTGGTGGTCACCGGTGGTTTGAAGACGATTCCAGAAGAGCTTTACCTGGCCGCCCGCGTTGATGGCGCGGGACGATTTCAGATACTCCGCTTCATAACTCTGCCGCTGGTGAGATACGCGATTCTGATTTCGGCATTCTTGACGACCCTGTTTATCTTCAAAGCCTTCGAAATGATCTTCATCATGACAGCTGGCGGACCCGGGGATTCAACTGAAGTGCTGGCGATGTACCAATATTGGGTGGGCATTCGCTCGCTAAAAATCGGTTACGGTTCCAGCATCGCGATGGTGCAACTGGTCATCGCTTTCGTCGTCAGCCTGATATACGCGCGGCTGATGTTCAGCCAGGCGGATTAGCATGCACCAGCGCATAAGCCGCGGGAACCGTCTTTTAACATACGCCATGTGGCTGTTCTTGCTGCTTGTCTTTCTATTTCCCATATACTGGTTGATCGCGAGCTCCTTCAAGACCGAGGGTCAGCAATTCGCGATTCCGCCGATTTGGTTTCCGTCGCCATTCACACTGGAAAACTACGTTGACCTGTTCAACGACGCCAAGGTCATCAACTCGCTGAAGAATTCCCTAATAGTCGCGGGAATGACGCTAGCCGCGGTGGCGCTGCTTGGTATACCTGCGGCCTACAGCATGGCGCGTTTTCGTGTGGGCGGCTCGATGATGATGCTGGTGATATTTACCGCGCGGCTGTTGCCGCCGGTCGCCTACATCATCCCGCTCTTCGCCATGGCGCGTGGCCTCAATCTCTATGACAAGCAGGGAACCCTGGTGCTGCTCTATACCTTCTTCTCCTTGCCGCTGGCGATATGGATGCTGGTCGGCTTCATCGCGACAATTCCCGAAGAGATTGAAGACGCGGCGATGATCGATGGCGCCTCCCGCCTGGGCGTGATCTGGCATATCGTTTTGCCCTTGATCCGGCCCGGGCTGGCGTCGGTCACCATTTTTATGCTGCTGTCATCATGGAATGAATTCGCGCTGGCAGTCACGCTGACGGCGCGCCATTCGCGGACCTTGCCCGTCACGATGTACACATTTGTCACCAATCAAAACATCGCTTGGGGCAAGCTGGCCGCGGCCGGCGTACTGTCGGCTCTTCCGATTGTCATTGCCGGCTTGCTGGTGCAGAGGCACCTGGTCATGGGGCTCGTGTCCGGCTCCGGTAAATGAAGCCGTGACTGGAAAGGAAGTTGCCTATAAGCCAAGTCAATAAAAGCCCGATGTGTCGATTCAATATTCCGAATCGATAATCCGCTTAGGAGAGAAACATGAAAACGAAACTATCTGTACTTGTTCTTATCTTGCTGCTACTGCTGCCAGCAGCTCTGGCGCAAGATGTCACCATCTCGATTGGCGCAGAAACCGGCGTGCACGCCGATGCCTTGATCGCCAACGCCGACCGCTGCGCCGAGGAAGTCGGCGTCGCATACGAAGCGCATCAACTGCCACCGGGCGAGTGGATCAACTCCATCCTGCCGACGGAAGCGGCTGTTCGCAGCGGACTCTACGACATCGCCTATATTCCTATCGGCAAGATCGCGCAATTCGTCGCCGCTGATTATCTCTTGCCCCTGGAGGATTTCGACATAGACGCGGTAGATCCGGACGACATCGCTTTCTTCAACTTGACCGAATTCGAAGGCAAGCACTGGCTGGTGCCGTGGCTGAATGAATATCAAGGCATCCTTTATCGGACGGATCTGATGAATGACCCGGATGAACAGGCGGCTTTCATGGAAGCATACGGATATGAGCTGGCTGCGCCGCAGAGCAGGCTGGAATACTTCGACCAAGTCGCGTTCTTCCACCGCCCGGACGAGGGCCTCTACGGCAAAATCGCTTACGGCAAGCGCGCCCCCTGGATCACGATTTTGCACCAGGCGCTTTCCTTCATGTACGGCATTGAGGTCGTCGATCACCAGACGCTGGAGATCAACATCAACACGCCGGAAGGGATCGCTGTGCTGAACGATATGATGGCTCTCTACGAGTTTGCGGATCCCGCTTCGTACACCGCGGACTGGGTCGAAGGCAACGCCAACTTCACCGCCGGACGCGACTACAGCCTCGTCACCTGGAATAGCGTCCTGCTCTATGGCAATGACCCGGATACTTCGGATGTGGCGGGCAATATCGGCTTCCAGCTGATCCCCATGCCCGGCGATGGAGTGGAGGAACCGGAAGGATACCTGAGTCAGTGGGGTCCGGCGATTTCCAGCACAACAGAGAATCCGCAAGAAACCTTTGACTTCCTGGTCTGCTTGACGAATACGGAAAGCGGCGTCCACGGCGTTACCGCGACAAGACTGGGCAATTCGCCGTCGCGGATTTCGGTCTTGCAGGATGAGCGAGCATTGGAGCGCTTCCCGTGGCTGGGCGACATTGCCGCGGGCATACAGAGTTTGAACATCATCAACTCACCGAGCATTCCTGAAATGGGCGACATAGGGGGTGAAGTACTGCCGCGCCTATTGTCGGCAATGATCACTGGCGAGGCAACGGTCGAAGAAACCGCCGCGGCGCTCGATGCGGAGATCATGCAAATCCTGATCGACGGCGGCCACGTCGAAGGGTAAGTCAAAGCAGCTTGACTATGAGTAGCCGCTCGGCGCGTAACCGGCGAAAAGGTCACAGGAATGTCGCGCTCACGCAAAATCCTAAGCCTTTCCGTCACATGAGCGACGCGGTTTACGTAAACAGAAGTAAAGGCCAATGGTACATTTCCATTGGCCTTTTCTCCTCGCGCTGCAAGCCTACATCGGCGTGCTGGACGGCGCATCCAGCGCCGCATTTAAGCGCTGAGTCCTGTCTGCAGGACTTGGCCGGGGCGACTGCTCCGGCGCCTGATCGAGATAATCGCGTCGCTGCTGGCGCTCTTCCGCAGTCAACCAGGCAACCGCGCCAGCGCTCTTTGCATAATGGAATACTTGTTAACTGCGCCTCGGTTCTTGTTAGCGCGCGCGAGCGCATGGTATCAATAATAATCGCGATGTATTACGCGGCGAGACTGTTGCCCGCCACCCGGCACGCATGGCTTATGTACGTATCACGGATTACGATTCTGTACTGATTGTCAAATCAATTGAATCCCAGGAAATCCAGCTCGGATTTCTGATTCCAGCATCAAGGGTGTTGCGGCCTTTTTTGAGCGTGGCGGCCGGTAGATCAAATGCAATCGTCTGCGGGAAAGCCAAATGCGCGGGATCGTCTTTCTGTATGCCCAGTCCAGGCTCCAGAACCCCGTCAAAGACCTTCCCGTTGATTGTCACCGCCACAACGGGCGCGCAGGCGCTGTCCTGATCGGCCGTATGCAAACGCAAGCGCGCGGGCTGATCCCAGCTTTGCGCGACATCAAATCCGAAGCGGACGCCGCGATCGCTTGTCAACAGCAGGGGCAATCCCGCCGGATCAGGACGATTGCCTTCAAGCCTCAGATCTGGCATGTCGTCGATAACTGACAGATCGTCGTAGCCCAGGTAGCCGCTGGTCGTGGCGTCCCGCCGGCCAACGGAGAACAACACATCGTCGCTTGGCGGGATGAGCGCGTCATCGGCATTCCAGCAAGAGAGCCGCCAACCGGTCTGTAACAAGGTGAGCCCGGCCCATGAGTCGGCAGGCGCGGAGACGGTCATCATACGCGTCTCGCCGGGCGCAATGCAGGCATGATTGCCATCGATGTTGATATCGGTGCGGTAGGCGAGCAGCGGGTGTGGCTCGCAGAAAAGGGCTGTCATATCCCCAAGATTGCTCAACTCGATTCGCATGCTTTCGTTGTCGCCGTCCGTCAAATGCGAAACGACGACCGCGCGAAGCGTCGTACGCTTGACGCCTTGAACGCCGGCGGCAGCCCCGGGCAAGAAAACGGCAAGTGGCGCCGGCGCTTCCCCAGAGCCGAACAGATGCGCGCGCTCCGCCAGAATTGCCCCGTTCCCGTCGCTCAACTGCAATTCAACCAGCAGCGCTCCCGGGGCGTCTGTGTCAAGCGCGTCGGTTTTGACCGCTCCCAACCGGAAGGCTTCCAGGGGCTGTATTGACGCGCGACCCGCGTCTTGCGCCAGAACTCGGCCGGAGGCGTCGCGGGCCAGCCAACGCCAGCGCAGGTCGTGGCCGGGCGCCGGCGCATCGCTGACCAGCCATAATTCGGCATCCAATCCCACTGCGGGATCAATGACATTGGAGGCCTGGCGCAGCGACAAGCTGACCGGCGCCAGAGCGTCCTTCAGAAAGTCGTAGCTCATCAGCGGTCGGCCGTCGTAATCGACCAGATAGGGTCCGCCGCCGTTGGGCCAGGGTTCGTTCAATACCCAGGTGCTTATGCCGCCGATGCTTCTGCCCCGCCGCCGCAGGGCATCAACCGCGTAACGCAAGCCATGCGCGCCCAGGTATTGACTGGCTTGCACCAGCGCCTCGAGCGTGTCGATCGCGCCAAAGAGGCGTTTGAGGATGGATTTGAGCATCCAGTGCTCTTTGGTGAAGACCGCTTGCACGACATTCTTGCGTATGAGAATCGGGCTTTCCTCATCATAGGCGGGCCAGTGCTCGGCGGGCGGAATCTCTCGCTGCCAGACTTCCAGGTGCGCCAGTGAATGGCAGCCAAATTCGCCATAGCGCATCATCTTGTTCTCTTCGCGACGTATTCCGGTATCTCGCAGGTCTTCGTTGTCGTAGTGGGCATAATGACTGTCCGGGTCATAATGCCAGGGGCTGTGGCGCGCGCCCTGGATCGGGCAGGTGGCGCGGAACAGACGATCATCTTCCTCGGCGACAATGCGGTCTAGCAAGTGTAGGGCAGGGTGGTCATCCCCCTGCGCCCACCACATCTCGTTGCCGCCCGTCCATTCGATGATGCAAGGGTGGTTGCGGTAGCGCTTGACGAGCTGGCGTATCGTCCGCTCGAGATTGTCCAAAAAGACGGCGTCGGTTTCCGGGCTGCAGCTCGACATTGGGAACTCTTGCGACAGCATAATGCCCAATTCATCGGCCAGGCTGAACATATCCTCGGTCAAGAATGCCCCGCCGCCCCAGACGCGCAAGGTGTTCATGCCGGCTTGGCGAGCCAGCCGAATGAGCCGCAGCCCGCGTTCGTTCATGCGGCCAAAAAGCAGGTCCGGCGGCAGGATGTTCGAGCCCAGCATCCGTATCGGCCGACCGTTGAGGACCAGTTGATAAGGGTTTATGAAGTCGGGCGGCGCGCCTGCGACTTGTTCCCAGCGGATGTCGCGCACAGCAAAGCGGGTCGACCGTTCGTCAAGCCGCCCGCCGCCGGCATCCTCCAGACGCGCCTCCAGCGTGTAAAGAGGCTGATCGCCCTGGCCGTTGGGCCACCACAGCGCAGGCTCTTCCAGGATCAAATCAGCTTCGATTATGTTATTTCCTCGGTCCAGCACCGCGTCAATCCGCGCTTCAACGGCCTTGCCCTGCCCGTGAACACAGAAGCGGGCTGCGACATCCGCCGCGCCCAGGCTGTCGATCTCCAGCTTTGCCCGCACCTTGGCGGAACCGTGATCGTCCCTCACTTCGGTCAAAACTTGTAGCCACTCGATGCGGGCAGGCCCGCTAGCCTCCAGGCGCACATCCTGCCAGATGCCCAGCGTGTAGACATTCACGCCCCAGTCCCAGCCGTAATTGGTGGGGCTTTTCAAGTCCTGCAGCAACTGCCGCGTCTCGTTGATGCCATGGACGAAGAAATCGGAACCCCATTCACGCGGGTAGTTCTCGCCACCGCCACTCATGGCCCCGTCCGAGGCAGCGAGAATATGCGCCAGTTCGGGCGGCATGCGTTCAACCCGCACCGCCAAACGGTTGACGCCGTCCAGTTTGATGACGCCAGCGACATCAAAAGCGAAGCGGCGAAACATGCCCGCATTCTTCCCCAGATGCCGGCCGTTGAGCCAGACGTCACAGGCATAATCCACGCCATCGAAAACGAGCTGAAGCCGTCTGTCGGCGAAGGATTCCGGCACTGTAAAGTCGCGGCGGTACCACCAGTCCTTCTGCGCCACTTCCGCCAGGCGCGGGTCGCCGGCGCCATACCAGAGCGGCCGCAACTGTCCCGCCGCTTCCAGGTCGGCTTGCACATTGCCCGGCGCCCGGGCCGGGACCCAGCCCGGCGCCGGTATGGCTTCTTCGTACAACTTGTCCTTTATGCCGGCGCCGGCCGCGTCCTCGCGGATGTACCAATCGGACCCACTTAAAATCAGCGTATCTTGCGCTTGCGCTTTAGTCATTTGATGTCCTCAATATCCAACTCGATCCAATGCGCCGCCACCCGACTCCATTCGGCGCGCTGGGAGATCTATCGATTAGGCACTGGACGAAGACGAGCCTCGGCCAAAGTTGTTATTTAACCAATCAGGAATAGAGATAACAGGCAACATGTCGGGACGGCTCGGATGGCTTGTCGACGGCTTCTAAATGCGGACGCGCGCCCCAACATCTGTCCATAACCGCCGGGCAGCGCTCGGCAAAGAGGCAGCGGTCGCGCCCCGAAGATATGCCGGCCCCGACCTCGGCCAGAGGAGCGGCCGACAGATCTTCTTCCCAGCGCTTGCGCGGGTCGGGCGTCGGGATCGAGCTGATGAGCAGTTGCGCATACGGGTGCTGCGGGTCCTTCATGACGCCCCGCGTCCGTCCCCGCTCCATGATCCTGCCTTGGTATAGCACGATGATCTCGCCCCCCAGGTACATGGCCGTCGACAGATCGTGGGTGATGAACAGGGTCGAGATGCCATGCGTCTCCCGGAAGTCCAGCAAGATATTCAAGAACGAGGCGCGCATGCCGGCGTCGATCATCGAAACCGGCTCGTCGGCGATGATCAGGCGCGGCCGCATCAGATAGACGCGCGCCAGCATCAAACGTTGCCGCTGACCACCGCTCAGTTGATGCGGATGCCGGCCGAGCACTTCTTCGGGCCGCAAGTCTACCGCTCGCAGCCCCTCTTCCATGAGCGCCTGCGCCTCGGCTTTGCTCTTGGCGAGGCCAAATTTGCGAATGACCAGCTTCAAAACGCGCTCGGCCTTATAAACCGGGTTATAGACGCTGTATGGATCTTGAAAAACCGCCTGCACTTCGCCGCGGAATTTGCGATTCCATTTGCGGTCTCGGGTGAAGATATCCGTTCCTTCGTAAAGCACGCGGCCGGACGTCGGCCGCAATAGTCCCAAAATGATGCGGGCGATGGTCGACTTGCCACTGCCGCTCTCGCCGACCAGGCTCACGATCGCCGGTTCCTCGGGTATGCGAAAACTCACGCCGTCCACAGCGTAAGTCCGGGTCCTCCCGCCGAATACCTGCTGCAGATTCTCCACCACCAGCAAGTCAGGCATTGGAATCGACCTCGGGCTCATATAGATGGCAAGCCGCCCAACGCCCGTCGCCCTGCGGCAGCAGCGCCGGCGCTTGCGCTCGGCAGCGGTCGATAACATGCGGGCAGCGGGTATGAAAGCGGCAGCCGGCGGGATAATTCCAGGGGCTGGGCGCTTCGCCCGGCAAGCCTTGCACGCGATGACCACCCTCCCGCGGGATCGACCCGATCAGCCCTTGCGAATAGGGATGCAGCGGGGACGCGAAGATGTCATTCACCGTACCCAGTTCGGCGACCTTGCCGGCATACATGACCGCGACGCGATCGGCGACCTGCGCGACCACGCCCATATCGTGCGTGATGATGAGGATAGTTGCGCCCAATTCGTCGCGGATAGCAGCCAATTCCTGGAGGAGTTGTCGCTGCGTGACCACGTCCAGCGCGGTCGTCAATTCGTCCGCCACGATCAAAGCCGGGCGCATGCTCACCGCGGCCGCGATGATAACCCGCTGGCGCATCCCGCCGCTCAATTCGTGCGGATAACTGTCCAGCAGCCTGGGCTCGAGGTTGACCAATTCCAGCGCTGCGATAGAACGTCGTCGAGCTTCCTCCCTGGACAAACCGTGTTGGGTCAATGTGTCCGTCATCTGACGCTCTATCCGCAAAACCGGATTCAGGGAATTCATCGAGCCCTGCGGAATGTAGGACAGGCGTCGCCAACGCAACTGGCGCAAGTCGGGTTCCGGCAGTTCCAGCAACTCGTAGCTTTTGCCATCATCCAGCCGCAGGGTCATGGATCCGGATTGCAGCACTTGTGGCGGTACCAACAGGCGCATGATGGCGGCCGCGAGCGTGCTTTTACCGCAGCCGGATTCACCGACCACGCCCAGGATTTCGCCGCGCTGCACGTCAAGATCAACATTGCTGACAACCTGCGTTATGGACCGACGCCCTTGCAGCCCGGCCGATAGTGCGCGGATTTCCAGGAGCGCCGGCACGGCCTCACTTCCCCTCTACCGTAGTTTTCAGGCGCGGATTGAAGACCTCGTCCAGGCCGGTGTTGATCAGATTAAGCGCCAGGAAGACATAGATCAGGGCCCCCGCCGGCAGCACCATCTGCCCCAGCAATCCCACGGCGATGACGCTTTCGCGGAAGCCCTTGGCGATCATGAAACCTAGGGTTGGCAAGCCGCCCGCGCCCAGGCCGATGATCTGCAAACCGGCCTCGGCCAACATGGAGCCAACGATGCTCAAGGAAAAAACATAGCCGATATAGGGCAACAATGGCGGCAGCAGCTCCAGAAAAATGATCTCCAGCGCGTTCTCGCCCGAGAGCACAGCCAAATCGACATAACTGCGCTCGCGCAAGCTCTGCACTTGCGGCCGGATGACGCGCGCCACAAATGACCAGCCGAACAAGCCTAGTATCAGCGAAAGCTTGTACAAGTCCCAGCGATCAATATAAGCCGCCAACATCAGCAGCAGCGGCAGCGTGGGAATGACCAGCACCATATCAATCAGAATGCGCGACAGCGTATCCAGCCGTCCGCGCGCGTAACCGGCGAGAAAGCCGATCACGACCCCCAGCCCGGTGGAGGTGGCCCCCGCGATCAAGCCGATTTGCAGGGAAGGCCAAATGCTGGCAACGAAAACCATCAGCCCGTCGCGGCCATCGCCGTCTGTGCCAATGGGATGTTCAACAGAATCCAGTTGGTATGGGCGGTAGCTGCCCCGCATCGCCGGACGCTCGCCCGGGAAAAGCAAGCGGCTGACCAGCGACGGGCCGGCCAGGGCCACCGCCACGATCAAGGTCAGCATGATCAAACCCGTGATGATGCCGGGATTCCTCATGCAGTCCTCCGGATGCGCGGATCAAGCCAGGGCAGCGTGAGATCGACGATCAATGTCAAGGTCAAGACAGCGAAGATGGAGAACAGAACCACAGCCTGCATGGTATTGAAGTCCCGCAGTCCCATCGCCTGGACGAACAAGGTGCCCAAACCGGGCAATTGGAAAAGCACCTCAATGATGAATGTCCCGTTCAATGTAGCGCCTACGATGATGGCCAGCGCCGTGACCTGGGGAATCAGCGCGTTGCGGAAGGCGTAGTCCTTGAGCACGGTGAATGGCGACAAACCCTTGGCGCGGGCAAATATCAAGTAATCCTCGCCCAGCACGCTTATCATCAGGGCGCGCATGCCCAGCGTGAAACCGGCGCCGATGACGATCATATTGGAGAGCATGGGCAAAATCGCATGTGTCAGCAAGCTGCTGATGAATTCCCAGGTCCATTCGGGCTGCAAATGCCGGGCATAAGGACCGCCGGCGGGCAGAATGCGCCAGATGTAGCCGACATAGATGATCAGACCCAGGGCGACCAGATAAACCGGCGTGATTTGCAGCAGCGTCGAAAGCACCACCGCCAGCTGGGACAAGCGGCTGCGCTGCAGCCAGCCGACAAGCGCGCCCAAGCCCGTGCCCACGATCCAGGCCAAGAGAACCGACGTGGTGAAAATGCCGATCGTCCAGGGCATTCGCCGAAAGACCAGATCTTTTGTCTGTGCCGGGTATTCGACAAATGACGGACCCAGGTCCAGACCGCCCAAGACCGCCTTGCGCAAATAATTGACATATTGCAGCGGCAGCGGATCATCCATCCCGAAGATTTCCCGATAATGGGCGATGATGGCTTCTTCCGCTGCCGCATCCCGCTGTCGCCCCTCCGCTCGCGTCAAATTGCCAAGCAAGATATTCATCGGGTCGCCCGGCACCAGCCGAAATACAAAGAAGGCGACGGTGATCGCCGCCCAAAGCGTGAAAAGGTAAACGCCGAAGCGACGCAGGGCATAATGGAAGACTTCGCGCCCTCCGGCGTCCTGCCCCTCAGGGGCGGATTCTCCCGCCCGCGCCTCTGTAGTTCCAGGTAAGTCGCGCAAAAAAAGTGAGCCTTGTAGGGGCGACCGGCGGTCAGTGTCTACGCGACC
>JAPOOU010000288.1 GCA_026713245.1 Chloroflexota bacterium | reverse complement strand
TTGATGGTCCTGCTCATAAATCGCTCCTCACACTAAGATAGTTCTTCTTATGGATACATTGTCGAGACCGGTAAAAAAGTTGGATAGGCCATGCAGCTATTGTACAATGTATTCTTGGCAAAATCCGTATGTTGTTGGCATCCCGCGCGCGGCCGGGCCGGGCGGCGGCGCCGACAGTCGGCAGATCGAATAGTTAGACCTTGAAATCGCGCTCTGAGCCTAAGCAAATTTTGTACAAAGTGTAGTAAATTACTTCTATTGATTAGACACTTTGTCGGAGTATGTTATACTATAGGCGATTTTGCGCGCATAACGCAAGCGTCAAACCAATTAGCGATGACAAAGTCGGCAATCAAATGCGGAATACGGGAGAACATGGATGAGCACCTCGACCGAGATACTTGAGCGCTATCAACAGGTGATGTTCCCGGCGACCACGCCCTATCACGGCGACAGCCCGCTGGTGGTTGACCACGCCAAAGATCAGTACATCTGGGATGTTGACGGCAAACGTTACCTGGATTTCTTCGGCGGTATTTTGACGGTCTCGGTAGGTCATTGCAATGACGAGATCACCGAGCGCGCCATTGCCCAACTGCGTAAAGTGCAGCATACCTCAACGATTTATGTCAACGAGAGCATGGTTGCCCTGGCGGAGAAAGTGGCCGCGCTGACCCCGGGGCGCCTGCAAAAGTGCTTCTTCACCAACAGCGGTACCGAAGCCAACGAGACCGCCGTGCTGGCGGCGCGGATTTACACCGGCAATCCCATCATCATCACCCTGCGTCACGCCTATTCCGGACGCTCAATGCTGGCGATGAGCTTGTCCGCGCAGAGACCCTGGCGGCTGGGCGGGGTGGTCGATCCCTACATTAAACATGTGCGCAATCCCTATACTTTGCGGGCGCCTGCTGGCTTGACGGCGGAACAAGTGGTCGATCTTTGCGTGGCTGATCTGGAAGAGACTATCGCCACCGCTACCGAAGGGCGCATCGCCGCTTTCATGGCCGAACCGATTCAGGGCGCCGGCGGTTTCATTGTCCCGCCGGAGGACTATTTCAAGCGTGTCTTGCCCATCGTTCGCGAGGCCGGGGGCGTATTTATCTCCGACGAAGTGCAGACCGGCTGGGGGCGGACCGGCGGCAAGTGGTTCGACATCGAACAGTGGGGCATCGAGCCGGATATCATGACTTTCGCCAAAGGCATGGGCAATGGCAGTCCCATCGGCTGCACCATCGCCACGCCGGAAATCGCCGACGCCCTGCAAGGCTTGACCTTTTCGACATTTGGCGGCAACCCGGTGACCATGGCCACAACGCTGGCGACTGTCGAATACATGGAAGCGCATGATCTGCCGAGCAACTGCGCGGTCCAGGGCGCGCGAATGGCGGAAAAACTGGGCGAGTTCGCCGCCGAGTTTCCCATCATTGGCGAGGCGCGCGGCATGGGACTGATGCAAGCGCTGGAAATCGTCGAGGCCGGCAGCATGGCGCCGGACGCGCCGCGCACGGCCGCCCTTGTCGATACTTGTAAGGATATGGGATTGTTGCTGGGCAAGGGCGGCTTGTACGGAAATGTCGTGCGTATCGCCCCGCACCTGAACGTTTCGGCGGAAGATATGGACGCGGCGATGGATATTATCGGTCGCGCTTTGGTCGAGGTATCCTAGCTGCGTAGCTGTCCCGAGAACACGTTCCAGAGGCGGGTGGCAGTGTGGCAGCTATAGAAGGGAATGAATCTGACTGGGATCGGTATCTCTAAAGGGCAAGATCAAAAAATTGATGTGACTTGAGCGAAACGACTGTTTATGACCGAAGCTTTCGGGGTACCGGTGTCACCAGCAGCGTGGACGCAGAGATTCAGGCAGACGCTTCTGCCGGGCTTGACCCTTGTCGCGCTCGGCTTGGTACTTAGCTTGCTGGCGCAATACAACAGTTCGACATTTGATGACGCCATACAAGTAGAGTCAACACTGGGTCGGTTGGCGACCTGGATGGCGGAGCAGAGCGAAAACGAGCCCGAGGACATCCGCTCGCCCCTGGCGCAATACGCTGATAACTGGGCGAATGAACTCGGCGCCGAAGCCTTGGATCCCGCTATCTTGTTCAACAGCATAGGCAACATGCGCAGCGCCTACCTCGGTTTGATCGCGCTAATCTTGCTGATCGCACTGGCGGCGCAATTCGCTCGACCGCTGGCCGCGCAACGGGTGTATTTTGCGGCGCTTTTGCTATTGGATGTCCTGCTGTTTCTGATACCGGCGCTTGAGGGCAGCAATGTACTATCGCTGTTGCTTTTCGCGATCCTTGCGGTCCTGGCGGCGCTGGCGCTTTCGCCGGGCAAGATCGGCCGCGTTACCGTTTTCTTCCTGGCGCTGTCGGTGCTGATGGTGGGCTGGGAGGCGAGCAAGTCCTTCGCCGATTCCGTCAACTACAAGCTGCTGCTGCCACAGGCGAGCTGGACCTATGAACGCAGTTCGTCGCTGGATGAGGCTTTGATCGCGCTCCAGGCCGGCGAGGTTGATGCTGTGGTGGCCGATCGCAAAGATCTTGACGATCTCATGCCGCCGCACCCGCCGCAGGAGAACGGGACCGAGAAGCTTCGGTACATGAACCTGCGCTATATGAAGACTTTGGACCGCGCGCAAGGCTTTGCGATCTTGCCGATCGCGCCGGCTTTCCCGGGTCGGTTGAGCCTGGCGGTCCGCGCGCAGGACGCGGGACAATCAGGCGCCGTTCGCGCGATCATGGATCGCAAGATCGCGGCAGCTGAGAGCGATTTCGCCGATGTCAAATTCCTTAATCTGCCGCGCAACCTGGTGCTGCTGGACCTGAAGATTCTGAATGATCTTAATCTGCCGCATTTACAGATGATCGCCGAAGCTTTTCTGCAGCCGGCGCGGCGCAATGGGGAGTTTCTGCTGCTGCGCATATTGAGCGACGCCGGCCTCTACACCTTGAGCGAAGCCATTTTCGGATTCATTTTTGGCGCGGTATTGGGCTTCGCGCTCGGTGCGCTATTTGCCCATTCGCGATTGCTGGAACGGGGCTTGCTGCCTTACGTTGTGGCATCACAGACGGTGCCGATACTTGCGATCGCGCCAATGGTGGTGATCTGGCTGGGCGCCAGCCAATTGTCCGTCGCGGTGATCGCGGCCTACTTGACGTTCTTCCCGGTCACGATCAACACGCTGCGCGGCCTGGGTTCGCCGGCCCCGGCACAGATCGAGTTGATGCGTTCCTACGCCGCGAGTCGCTGGACAATCATGTGGAAACTGCGCTTTCCCGCCGCGTTGCCATATATCTTCACCGCCCTGAAGGTATCGGCGACGGCCAGCGTTGTCGGCGCCATCATCGGCGAGTTGCCCTCGGGCATTGGCGACGGCCTGGGACGCGCCATTCTCGATTTCAGTTCCGATTACAGTATGATCTCGACGCCAAAATTGTGGGCGTCCATTGTCACGGCGGCGGCCGTGGGCATTCTGTTTTTTGTGACCGTCAACCTGGCCGAGCGTTTTATCTTGCGCGATTACCTGCGTGAATTGGATTAAGCATGTATCCAGTCGAGGGAAGATTATCCGGCCGTTTATATGTAAAAACCCTCAAGACTTCGACATCTGCTTTGAAGAGTCACCCCTCCCTGATGCTTCGGAATTCCGCCCCCCGTTTAACGGGGGGATTGAGGGGGGCAAGGGCCGGGGGTGGGGTAGGCTAAACTCATTATGTCAGCTGAGCAAGGTATCGTCATCGCGGCCCAGGGCATCAACAAGATCTTCAATCCGGGCTCGGACGAAGAGGTGATCGCACTGCAAGATATCAGTCTGGAAGTCCAGGCAGGCGAATTCATATCGTTGATCGGTCCTTCCGGGTGCGGAAAATCGACGCTGATGCGGCTGGTGGCTGATCTGGCGCAGCCCACGTCCGGCCAATTGCTGGTCAATGGCAAATCGCCCGCTTTCGCTCGGTTGGATCGCGATTACGGCATGGTCTTCCAGGCGGCCACGCTCTACGACTGGCGCAGCGTGACGAAGAACGTGCAATTGCCGCTGGAGGTTATGGGACTCGCCAAAGATGAACGGCAAAAGCGCGCGCGAGAAATGCTGGAAATGGTCGAATTAGGCGCGTTTGCGGAGCATTATCCCTGGCAACTTTCCGGCGGCATGCAGCAGCGCGTTTCCATCGCCCGGGCGTTGGTCTTCGATCCCTCAATCCTGCTGATGGACGAACCCTTCGGCGCCCTCGACGAATTCACCCGCGAGCGCATGAACCTGGAGTTGCTGAGAATCTGGGAACAAACCCGCAAGACGATCATCTTTGTCACGCATAGCATCGCCGAAGCGGTGTTTCTCTCAGGACGCATCGTTGTCATGTCGCCGCGGCCCGGGCGTATCACCAAAATCGTGCGCAACGATTTGCCTTACCCGCGCAACTTCAAGACCCGCAATGATCCTGCGTATCACGCGCTTGTGGCCGGCGTCCGCGAATTGCTGCGCGACGCCGTCTGGTCAGGCTCGCCGGGCGATATCCGCGCGCCCTAGCGACCCCATGAGGTTTGGATATGACGCTTGTCGTTGAACAAAGCCCCTCATTGGCTCGGCGAATCAATCGCGGGCTGCGCTATTACAGTCCGACGATCGCTGTGGCGCTCGGCGTCATCATATTGTGGGAATTATTCGTCGTAATCTTTGATATTCAGCAGTTCCTCTTGCCCAAACCCTCGGCCATCTACAGCGAGTTCATGCTGCAGGTCAACTTGTGGTTGGCGCCGGACGAGGGGTCCTTGCTGTTTGAAGCCAGCGGGGCGACATTCTGGGAGGCTTTCGGGGGCTTCGTCATCGGCTGTGGCAGCGGCATCTTGATGGCGCTGATCACCTCGCGCTGGACCATCATCAGCGAAGCCACCATGCCCTTCGCCATCGCCGCCAATTCAGTGCCGATCATCGCATTCGCGCCCATCATGAACAACTGGTTCGGCATCACCAACCCGGCGTCCAAGATGGCGATTGTCGCCATCATCGTGTTTTTCCCCACTATGATCAACACCGTGCGCGGCCTGACGTTGGTGGACGCGAGCCAACTGGAGCTGATGCAATCTTACGCGGCCAAGCCATCGCGCATCCTGTTCAGTTTGCGCATCCCCAACGCGCTGCCCTTTATTTTCAGCGCTTTGCGCGTGGCCAGCGCCCTGAGCTTGATCGGCGCGGTAGTCGCGGAATTCTTCGGGGGACCGCGCGCGACGCTGGGCGTGTATATCACGCAGGAAGCCGGGGCCTTCGATTTCGCCAAAGCCTGGACCGCCATTTTGATGGCCTCGTTGATCGGCATCGGCTTCTATTTGTCGGTATTGCTTATGGAACGGCGCTTGATGCCCTGGCATGTGTCGTTCCGGGAAGCGGGATAGCAAGCAAAGATGACCGAAACGATGAGACCGCAAGAATTTGTAGAAAAATGGGCAAACTCGACATTGGGAGAACGCCAGACCTATCAACTGCATTTTTCCGATATCTGTCGTTTGGTCGGTCACGACCCGCCGGATGCCAGCGGAACGGACAGCAAAGGCAAGCTATTTCAATTTGAAAAATATGTCCGGGAAAAGGCGGGCGGGCGCGGATTCGCCGATGTCTACTACGAAGACCACTTTGCCATTGAATATAAAGCGCCAAACCGAGACAAAGATCTTAATGACGCTTTTCGACAATTGCAGCGCTATCAGCGCCAGCTAAAAATTCCGCCGCTATTGATCGTTACCGACATCGAAAACTGGCGCATCCATACCAACTTCACCAATACCGTACCCAAGGTTTATGCGTTCACCAATGCCGACATCGCCGATAAACCCGAAGTCTTTTACTGGCTCAAGTACATTTTCGATAATCCCGAGCGTTTCAATCCCGAACGCAATACCATAATTGTCACCGAAGAAGCCTCGTACGCGCTGAAGACGGTGGTAGATGACATGCGACAGGAATGGAATCTGTCGCCGGAGCGGGTCGCCAGATTCTTCACGCGCATTGTCTTCAGCATGTTCGCCGAGGATATTGAACTCTTGCCGACGATGTCGCAGGGCAAGGGCTTATTCACTTATATGGTGGAACACACCTATAGCAGCCCGGAAAACTTCCAAAACGATATCGGGCAATTATTCAAAGTCATGGAAGACGGCGGACGACTGCACTCGCGCGATATTCGCTGGTTTAACGGCGCGCTTTTCAAAGACGTACAGGTCGAAAAGCTCGCCCCGGCCGCGATAGCCCGGCTGCTCGACGCCTGTCTGATGAATTGGGAATATGTCGAGCCGGCCATCTTCGGCACATTGTTTGAGCGCTGCCTTGATCCGTCAAAGCGAGCGCAACTTGGCGCGCACTATACCTCGCCCGCCGACATTCTCTTGATTGTCGAACCCGTCCTCATGCGGCCCTTGCGCCGAGAATGGGACGCTGTCAGAGAAGAAGCGCTGCCCTGGCGCGAAAAATATAACCAGAGCCGGACCGTCCGCGCCCGTGAAACCGCCAAAGCGCGACTTCTCGCTTTTCGCGACAAGATGCTCAAGCGCGTCCGCGATACGACCGTCTTGGATCCAGCCTGTGGCAGCGGCAATTTCCTTTACATCGCTTTGCAGCAATTGATGAATCTGGAATTGGATATCGTGACTGACCCGCTCTGGCACGATATTGACCGCGCCGACTTGCGAGTTAGCCCGCGGCAACTCTACGGCATCGAGATTGACGAGATCGCCCATGCGCTCACAAGTATCGTCGTCTGGATCGGCTACATCCAATGGCGCGAACATCATGGCTACCATTATGATGCCAAGCCGCTGCTGGAAGACCTCAGCGATAATATCGTTCGCAAGGACGCGATTCTGCCGGCCTTACACCCCCATCCCCCGCCTGAGGAAACCCGTAGGGGCGACTCTGTGAGTCGCCCAAATGACGAATCGCCGAGGGCGGTGGAATGGCCCCCCGTCGATGTCATCGTCGGCAATCCGCCATTCTTGGGCGGGAAGAAGATGCGCACTGAATTGGGCAATTATGTTGACCGGCTGTTTAACTTCTACCGCGGGCGCGTACCTCCCGAAGCAGATTTAGTTTGCTACTGGTTCGAGAAAGCGCGTGAACACATTGAAAACGGCAAGGTAAAACGAGCAGGTTTGCTAGCCACCAATTCCATTCGTGGCGGTGCCAATCGTGAAGTTTTGAAGCGCATCAAAGAGACCGGCGGCATTTTCATGGCTTGGTCGGACCGAGAGTGGATACTTGATGGTGCGGCAGTCCGAGTGTCGATGGTCGGATTTGATGACAGTTCTGAGTCAACAAAATACCTGAACGGTAGGCTCACTTTAAACATAAATCCTGATCTAACCTCTCGTCTCGATTTGACATCTGCAACTGTCATATCAATGAATGATAACCTAGCATTTATGGGAGTTACGCCCGGTGCGAAATTTGACATACCAGCCGAATTAGCAGCCGCCATGATCAGAAGCAACAAGAAAAACCAAGAAGTCTTGCGCCCTTATCTTAATGCAGTTGACATTACGAGAAGGTATAGAAATGTCTGGACTATTGATTTTGGTGTTGATGCCTCGGAGTATGACGCATCTCAATATATTGAACCCTTTCAATACGTTTCTAAAGCGATAAAGCCAAGCCGTCTGTCAAGCAAACAGCCTGAACGAGAAAAGGCAAAATGGTGGTTGTATACGCGCACACGTCCCGCTCTTAGAAAAGCAACAGCGAGTTTGTCTAGAGCAATAGCCACTCCGATGGTTTCGAAACATCGAGTATTTATTTGGATTCCTAAAGATATTGTGCCAGCGAATCTCATAAACGTCATAGCCCGCGACGACGACTACTTCTTCGGGGTCCTCCATTCCAAACTCCACGAAGTCTGGTCGCTTCGCATGGGCACATCGCTCGAAGACCGCCCCCGCTACACGCCCACCACCACATTCGAGACCTTCCCCTTCCCCTGGTCGCCCGGCCGCGAAGACACATCCCACCCCGCCCACGCTCGGGTCAGCCAAGCCGCGAAGCAACTGCATGAAGAGCGTCATGCCTGGCTGAACCCTGAGGACGCGAGCGCGAAGCAACTCAAAGACCGCACCCTGACCAACCTCTACAACGCCCTGGCTGTCTTCCGCGAGCGCGACAGCATGAAGACCAAAGCCGCCGCCGCCGACTTCGCGCCCAGACTGGACGAACTGCACCGGGCTTTGGACGAGGCGGTTTGCGATGCCTACGGCTGGGAGTATAGCGTACTGAATGACGAGGAAGAGATTCTGCGGCGGCTGCTGGAATTGAACTTATCACGAGCGGGTTGATTCAACACGGAGGCACATAGAGGAGACGAAGGGAATTTGATGGCAAGCATAAAAAGCTTTGTTGACCGACGCGGGAAGCGTTTTTGGTGGACTGTTCGCTTCGTTCTTGTCACTCTAATCGCGTTTGCGATCCTTTTATTGGGCTGGATTGGCGGCATGGACTATGTGACGAATATCTATACCGAACTCATCGGCGTCATTCTCAGTACCGGCGTTACTGTGGTGATTGTTGACCAATTTTATGAGCGACGCGACAAAGAACGCCTAAAGCATCAGCTGGTTCGAGAAGCGGGAAGCAGCATAAATGCCGTAGCTATAAATGCCATTGAGCAGTTACGACTCAATGGCTGGCTCATCGGGGAAGAAGGTTTGCTCCGAGGAGCGCAGTTGCGCGATGCGGATCTGCGGGGAGCGAATTTGAAAGAGGTGAACTTGCAAGGAGCAAGCCTTTGGAACGCGAAGCTGGACGAGGCGGATTGTTACAATGCCAACTTGCAGTATGCGTTTTTGCATAATGCGAGTTTGCAGAAGGCAAAACTAAACGGGGCAAATTTGCAGGAGTCAATGTTGATGGGTTCAAACTTGAGAGAGGCGTTATTGTTTCATGCTAATATGCAAGGAGCCTTCCTAGACAGAGCAAATCTTGCCGGTGCGGATTTGAGGGGAGTGAATCTATTAGGAGCTAGGCTGGACTTTGCGACATTTCAGGATGCGATCCTTACTGACGCGACTCTGCCAGATGACTCAAACTATAAGGAAGGTATGGACATAGGCCGATTCACCATGCTAAGACATCCTGAGTTCATGGCGACTCGCGATGCGCTGGAGGCCATCCGCGAGAAACTAGGGATCAGCTTTCATCGCCATTTCGCATAGTGCTTTTCTCTAGTGCCCTTCCCGCCCCTGTGGCGGAATCCGCCAACACGCGACCATATAGTCGCCACCCCCGCCCCAAAAACCGTTACCATCAGCCCATGACGCCCGCAATCGCCACAGCATTTTCCGGTCTCCTGCCGACAGCCTGCCGCTGCCAACCTGGCCTGTCCTCAGATCCGAGGAGGGGGTACCCCCCCCCCCCCCCCCACCCATACCTCTTTTTTTTTTTTACCCCAAAAAGGGACAAAAAAAAGCAAAAAAAAACAACATTATCCTAACACACCCACCGCCACCTCCTATC
>JAPOOU010000287.1 GCA_026713245.1 Chloroflexota bacterium | reverse complement strand
TCTAATTGTTGAGGCTGCCAAGATCGCCGAGGCCCACCAATTCATAAGCGAACTGCCGCAAGGATATGACACAGTTGTGGGGGAGCGCGGGCAGAAACTTTCCGGGGGGCAGCGCCAACGCTTGTCCATCGCCCGAGCTGTATTGACAGATCCGCCTATCCTGGTGCTCGACGAAGCAACCTCTTCAGTCGATAACGAGACCGAAGCCGCAATACAGCGTTCGCTGGAACGGATCGCAGTTGGCCGCACCACGATTGTTATCGCGCATCGCCTGTCCACCATTCGCAACGCCGACATGATCTATGTCCTGCAAAACGGCCAGCTGAGAGAAAGCGGGGGGCACGACTCCCTGGTGCATTTCAATGGCCTTTACGCGGCGCTATGGCGCGTGCAAACCGGCGAACGGATGCTGGCTCCAGCCGGCGACTAGGGTATCTATTTGATAAACCGCGTCGCTCATGCGACGAGAGCGCTTACTATTTTGTGTGAGCGCCTCATGCCTTTTCGCTGCCGCCGAGCGACTGCGCAAGCAGACTGTCAACCACTTCCATATTGCGAACGGCGTCGCTGGGCGGGAAGTGCGGGGGGCGGTCCCCTAGCAGTGCGTCGGCGAAGTCTTCGACCATCAATTGATAGTGATCAACCGGCGCGATGACATGTTCCGTCAATTGATCGCCCCGCCATTGTTGAACGATTGTATCCTTGTGCTTGTCGGGCGTGAAACTCGATAGTACGACAATCGAGCCGTTTGTGCCCTTGAGCCGGTAGCTTTGCTGGCGATCGGCGCGCAGGCCGCAGTCGAAGTGTCCAATCACGCCCGAGGGAAATTTCAAAGCGCCGGCAAGAATCTCGTCGACGCCCGTCCGCTGGCCGATGTTGCCAACTGCGGTCATCGTTTCCGGTTCTTCGCCCGTTATAAAGCGCATCAAATTGATGCAGTAGCAGCCCACATCCATCAAACCGCCGCCGGCGAGCGCCTTGCTCAAACGGATATTCGCTTCATCACTGATGAAAAATGTGAAGCTGCTGTTGATGATTTTCAGATCGCCGATGCCGCCCTCCGCCAAGATTGATTTGACCTTGGCGTGCTGGGGATGAAAACGATACATGAAGGCTTCCGCCAGCAAAACGGCCCGGCCTTCAAAAGCGTCGACTATCGTCTGCGCTTCCGCCGCGTCGCTGGCGAAGGGTTTTTCGCAGAGGGTGGCCTTGCCGGCCTGCGCGCACTTGATGCTCCACTCGGCGTGCATGCTATTGGGCAGCGGATTGTAGATGGCGTCAACCTGGTCGCTTTCGATCAGCTCTTCGTAGCTGCCGTAGACGATTGGGATGCTCTGCTCGGCGGCGAATTCCCGCGCGCGTTCCAGCGACCGGCTGGCGACCGCTGCGACGACGCCGTTGCGCGACGCATGGATAGCCGGGATAACCTTCCGGCCGATATTGGCAGTGCTCAAGATACCCCAGCGGACATTGTCGGCCATATCAGTCTCTCCTTCTTCGATCTCATAACCACATAGCGATGATTTTATCGAGTTCGCCCTTTTCTTTCAAAGCGGCCAAGGCCCCGTCGACAAGCGCCCAGGCGTCTCGGTTGTCGCGGCGCGCCGCGATCGCGTAATGATCGCGCGTCAGGTATCGTTGCGCGACGCGCCAGTCCGCAAATCGCCTCAGGTAAAGCCGCAGCGCGATCGCGTCTACAATTGCGGCGTCGGCGTATTCAAAGCGCAGTGAATCCAGCGCATATGTCGGCAATTCGTAGGGCAGACGCGTTACGGGTCCATATTGCTCTTCCAGTTTGCGCAGTTCTGTGTCCGCCTGGCTGCCAAATTCGTAAGCGACCTTTTTCCCGGCCAGCCCGTCAAGCGATGCGATGGGTTTTTCTACCGGCGTGACCAGCAAGAGACCGTTGTCGAAATAATGCCGGGTGTAGCGGACATCGTCCATGCGCGCCTCTTCAACGCGCAAGGCCGAAATCAGTAAGTCCACCTCCCCGCTTGTCAAGGCGTCGTACAGGCCGTAATAACCGATGTTGAGAAACCGAATCGGAAGATCAATATCTCGGGCGATGGCATGCGCGAGATCGATATCCAGTCCGTAGACCGCCTGACCGTCGTCGCTGGCGAAGGGCGGGACGCCGGCGTCGACGCCGACGACAATCATGCCGCGGGGAAAGGCTTTGGCTTTGTCGGCGGGGCGCTCTATCATTGAAGCGAATAGCAATAGCAAACTGGTCGCGATAACAACCAGGCCAAACGAAAGGGCCAGACGCGCGCGCTTGTTCATGACGCCTCCGGCGGCGGCAGCCACTGGATGGCGCTGCGTTCCCAGCCACGGGCATAGTCCTGGATCGCGTAATAGATTGGCTTCAGGTCGAATGCCGGGCTAACGAGTGTGAAGTTGTCCGGATAGCTGTTCAGCGGCGCGGGATAACGAAAGGCCCAAATGCAAAGTTGCTCCACCCAGTTCCAATTGCGCTCCGCGAATTCGAAAGCCTTTATCGTATACTGCAATCGCTGCGACGGACGGACAGCGCCGATCCAGCGCGGGTGATCATTCCAGCCGCTCTCAGTGATATATACGGGCTTGGCCCCGTCGTCGGCTTCCATCATGATCTGCCGCAGGAGTTCCAAACGGCGGAAGTTAAGTCGATCAGCGCCGGGCTCGGCATCGGCCGGTTCGGTCGATCCATAGCTGTGCACTGCCAGCGCATCAAAGAAGGGCGCGGCGCCGCTGCTATACATCTCGCGCAGGTATAAGAATTCGTTGAGCCCGGCCGGGCTGCCCGGGAGTTCGTTCGTCGGGGCCAGCGCGCCCGCCAGGACGACCGCCTGCGGATTCGCGTCCTTGATCGCCCGGTAACTCAATTCCAGCAATCGGACGTAAGCGGACGGGTCGACCGGCCGATAACCCCACTCGAAGCTAAGATTGGGTTCGTTCCAAATGATAAAATGCCGGATTTCTTCCCGGTAGCGCGCCGCCATCTGCGCGGTGTATTGGGCGAAATCGTCGAAGGAGGCCTCCGGCAAGTGATTGAGCGTTGTGGCGCGGCCGTCGCTCGTAGCCGGGCGCGCCCAGTCGGGCACCAGCCCCAGCCTGGCGATGATGCGCAGGCCCTGGTTCTTCGCGTGTCGGACGATGAGATCTGCCTGAGTCCAGTTGAAACTGCCGTCGCCGGGCTCAAAGTATGCCCAGGGGAAGAATTGTACGATCGTCGTCGCGCCCATCTCTCGCACCAATTCCAGCGATCGCTCGATCTTCCGCTCTTGCACCTCGTTTTCCAGCAAGGTATGAACGCAGACTTGCGGCTTGGTCGTCTCGACGATCTGCGCTTCCCCTAACTCAACATACTCGACCGGGGACCAGGTGCTTGAAAAGACAATGTAGACAATGGTCAGTAGCAGCAGCCCTCCCGGTCGGGATAGCAACTTGAAAGGGCGGCGCCATTTCTTTCTAAATGAGTTCAGCATCCGCTACACGATAAGTGACATTAGTTATGCGATAAGGTACAATGGCGCAAGTCGGTTCGCGGTACCTTGCAATTGTAATCCGCAAATTTGCGCGCCGTCCGAACAGACATATTGTAGTGGCTGATGTTTGAGTGGGGATGGGTAGATTTGCCGCAGCGTGTAATCGCCATGTGGTCTGGACCACGCAATATCTCTACCGCCTTGATGCGCTCTTGGGCGAGCAGAAGCGATACTACGGTGATCGACGAACCGTTTTATGCGCATTATCTCCAATTCACTGGCTACGACCACCCTGGCGCCGATGAGATTATTGCGGCATACGAGACGGACTGGCGCCGAGTGATTGACGGATTGGTACCGGATGGATCCAGCGATGAGAAGATCGTCTATCAAAAACATATGACGCAACATATGCTCGATCATATCGACCGCGCCTGGATCGCTCGGGTTTCCAACTGTTTCTTGATCAGGGATCCGCGCCGCATGCTATTGTCTTTTTCAAAAGTGATTCCTGACCCGCGTCTCGATCAGTTGGGTCTGGTTCAGCAGGTGCAGATCTTCCAACATGTGCGCAGGGTTACGGGCGCTGTGCCACCTGTTATCTCATCTCGCGGCGTGTTGTCTGATCCTGAGGGCTCCTTGCGCAAGCTATGCGCGCTCCTCAATGTGCCCTTTGAAAGCGCGATGCTCCGTTGGCAGGCGGGCAGGCACGGCAGTGATGGCGTCTGGGCAAAGCATTGGTATGCGAGTGTGGAAAAGTCAAACGGATTCGCGCCCTACGAGCGCGATGACAGTCC
>JAPOOU010000082.1 GCA_026713245.1 Chloroflexota bacterium | reverse complement strand
CGGGATCAACGAGTTGGGATTGGGCGGTGGGGTAATGAAAGGATTGCCATTCCTCTTGCAGGGGATCGTCGCCGTCGCGGTGGCGTTCCCAGAACCAGTTGCGGCCCTTGGGCGTGCTGAGGAAGCGGGCCGCGCCGCGGGTCTTGGCCAGCATAGGGCGGATGACATCGTGCCAGATACGTGCGGGCATGCGGGCGGCTTCGTCGAGGACGACGAAATCGAGACCGTCGCCGCGCAGCTTGTCGGGGTTATGGGCGCTGCGGATGGCGATTACGCCGCCTTTTGGCAGATCGATGCGGCGTTGGGTTCTGCTTATGACGACGTCTTTCAGGTGTTTGACGGCGTTTACCAGATCGCGCCAGATTTGGTCCGCCATTTGATAGCTGGGGGCGACCCACCAGCAGCGTTTGTGTTCCAGGTGGGCGGCTCTGAGAATGTCGATCAGTCCCAATTCCGACTTGCCCCAGCGCCTGCCGCAAGCCAGGACTTTGAAGCGGGCCGGGCTCTTCAGGATTTCTTGCTGTCCGGGGTGGGGCATCCTGAGGGTGATGGTGGCAGACATATCTGATGCTGTTGTTTGGTTCTGTTTCCATTTGGGGGTTTTGCGCCAGATCTTCAAAAGATTTCTCCAATTGTTTGCGTTGTAATGGGATGCTAGCACGGATGTGCTATGAAAGGGCGACTATATGGTCGCGTTAGTATTGTTTTTCAGGCTTTTTCGGGCGACATGGTAGGTCGCGTAGGTCGCGTGGACACTGACCGCCGGCGCAGAGAGGTGTGTTTCGGGCGACGTGGTAGGTCGCGTAGACACAGACCGCCTGTCGCCTCTACAGATCGTAGCTACAGCGAAATCTGCATTACATTCCTGGTCCTACTGACTTACTGTATACTAAGGTATCCGGGTTGACCGAGGGAATCGCGGCAGGCCAGGCGCTTGTCGAGGAAAGTCCGCACTCCGGAGGGCAACGATGCCGGCTAACGGCCGGGCAGGGTAAACTGACGGCAAGAGCAACAGAGAGCAGATTGCATCTTCATTGATGCGAGGGTGAAAGGGTGCGGTAAGGGCGCACCGGCAGCGGCAGCGATGTCGCTGGCCAGGCAAACCCCATCGGGAGCAAGGTGAAGCAGGTGCAGTGGAGCGGCCCGTTCCCCAGAAAGCACCGGGTACACCGCTAGAGGTCGGCGGCAACGGCGATCCCAGATAGATGATTCCCGCGTCTTTGACGGACAGAATGCGGCTTACAGGGTCGACCCGGATTCAAGAACCCCTTGCAAGCGCAAGGGGTTCTCTGATTCGAGCTTGCTTTTAGCGATCAACAGGCGCGGCGCTTGGGATCAACCTGCTAGTCCAGATAATCCGTGTATTCGAGCGTGAAATGCTCGAAGCCCAACGCTCGCCAGAAGGCGCGTGTCTCTTGATCCTGGCGGTCGACTCTTGCGCGAATGGCTGTCAAGTCCTCAATCTTCGATACCAGCATTTTGCGCGCCCGTGCGACGAACTGAGGTCCGATACCGTGACGACTCCAGGCGGGCGCGACGTGGATTTCGTCTATTTCAGCAAGCGTGCCTGTCATGGTAGGGCGCCTATGCCAGGAAACGAGGCAATAGCCGACGCAGAGACTATTGACCGTCGCTACAAAGGCGCAAGCGCGATCGTTGCCGCAATACGCGCTGAACCAGCGTCGTTCAGTTTCAGTTGAACCGCAGGTTTCTGACTCCTCGGAGAGCCAGTCTTTCCGCAGCGCCAGCATAATGTCCAGATCTGCGTCTGTCATTTGTCGTATGGCAAACATGATTGTCTCCTTCGCTCGGAATGATATGAATCGTAAGCGGTATTCCTAGCGGTGGAGAACGCGCTCTCGGCCTGGCCTAATGGAACATTGTCTGTCTCGATCCGGCAGTTTCGGATGCCTGAAACGCAACTGCCTGTCTGTCTAGTATAATAGGAATCTCGGCGAGATAAATGAGAACGCGCCGTCGCGCGCTCGCAAGCCATTGCGCGCGGCATTTATCGAAAAGGAGCTTTAGCCGATGCGGGAACCGAAGCTACCGAATATCCTTTGGATTTGTACGGATCAGCAGCGCTATGACACGATAGCGGCATTAGGCAACAGCTTTGTCTCGACGCCGAACATCGACGCATTGGCGGGCCAGGGCGTCGCATTTGAGCGCGCCTATTGTCAAAGCCCGATCTGTACGCCGAGCCGGGCAAGTTTCCTGACCGGTATGTATCCCAGTTCCTTGCGCGTGAATCGCAATGGCAATCCGCGCTTCCCGGACTTTCCTCCCCTGATCAGCAGACGCCTGGCGGATCAGGGGTACGTTTGCGGGTTGATCGGCAAGCTGCACCTGAGCAGCGCCTATGGGCGCGCCGAGGAGCGCGCCGATGACGGCTATACGTACTGGAATTACAGCCACGCCCCGCGCGACGACTGGGAAAACGGACATGACTACGCCGAGTGGGTCCGTTCCAAGGGCTTCGATTTGGGAGAGCTGACCAGAGACCCCGCCGGCGTTCCGGCGCAACTCCATCAAACTACCTGGTGCGCCGAGAAGACGCTCGAATTTATTGAAGAGAATCGCGATCGAAACTGGTTTGCCAGCGTCAACATTTACGATCCCCATCCGCCGTTCAATCCGCCGCAGGCGTATCGCGATCTCTTCGAGCCCGCGCGGGTTAAACCCCCACTATTCCGAGCGAGCGACCTGGAACAGCAGAAGAAACTTGAGCGAATCGACTTTCAATCAGCAGCAAGGCATCCCGACGATCTCGATATCAAGAGTCCGATCTTGCCACAGTCGCCGACACCCGGCCTGGCGGAGGCGGACTCTCTGGGGGCGCGGGATGCCGGTACATTGATCGCCGCGTACTACGCGATGATCAAATTGATAGATGATCAGGTGGGGCGGATTATGACGGCCCTGGATGCGATGGACCTGCGCCAGAATACCGTCATAATCTTCACGAGTGATCACGGCGAAATGCTGGGCGATCACGGGCTCATTTTGAAAGGCTGCCGCTTTTATGAAGGTCTGGTCAGAGTACCGCTGATATGGTCCTGGCCGGGACGCTTCTTGAGCGACATTCGCAGCGACGCTTTGGTCGAACTGACCGATATCGTGCCGACCCTGCTTGATATTGTCGGTATATCCGCGCCCGGCTACCTGGTTGGGCAGTCGCTCTTGTCGATATTAACTGGCGAAGGGCGGCAGCGGCGGCGCGAATATGTCCGCTGCGAGTACATTGACGCGCTGGATTTGCCTGATCATTCGCGAGCGACGATGTACTGCGATGGTCGATATAAAATCGTTTTCTACCACAGTCTTGGCGCCGGCGAACTCTATGACTTGGCGGAAGATCCGCAGGAATTCCACAATTTGTGGGACCTGGAGAGCGCCGCTGCCGTACGCGCCGATCTAAGCCAACGGGCCTTCGACGCTGCAATCTCTACACTTTACCCCGGCCTAGATCGCCGCGGTCCCATGTAGGCTGGATACTCAGGAGTCCCGCCCGGTTGAGCCATGGCAGCATAAGGCTGATATGTCGGATCAGCCGCTCGGCGCGTTAGCGGCGAACAGGACCCGGAATATCGCGCTCACGCCAAAGAACAAGTCTCCTCCTCGCATGAGCAAGGAGGTTAGTTTAACAAGTGCGTGGCTAGATACGAACCACGTTGCTGGCCTGTTTTCCTTTCGGACCGTCGGAAACAGTGAATTCGACTGTTTCGCCCTCATCAAGATTGCGATATCCATCGCCGGATATCGCGGAAAAGTGTACGAAGACGTCTGGACCGCCTTCTTGAGCGATAAAACCGAATCCCTTTTCGGAACTGAACCACTTTACGGTGCCAGTAATACGTTCTTCCATTGCGAAACGCAGCTCCCATTGTGACATTTGATAAGTGAATCGCGACTTGCGAATGGTCGAATCTCAGAACTACGGCTGTTCGCAATTCGAGATTGACGAGGACGTCGTTGGACTCTTACGAATCTCTTGTCGCCCCCAAACGGCAATATACACCCGGCGACGTCATTTGGCAACAAACGCAAGACGTAGTGAATTTGATTTAGCGATTCTGGCTCAAAACGTAAGGAGAGTGGCTCGATTCGCGCCTGCGAAGCGCTCGTCGCCGGCCGGGGAATCTCGACAACTGCGAAGGTCAGCTGAAAAAACGGTATTTGAAGAGGGTCCAGGCGGCGATTGGCGCGTCAGTCCATTTGATTTTCTTGCCTTCGTCGTATTCTCGTCCGTAATAGGAAATTGGGACCTCGACTATGCGGATGCCTTGCCGCAAGACCTTGGCGGTGAACTCCGGTTCGAAGTCGAAGCCGCGGGCATGGATCTGCATGTTTTCCACCACCTCGCGCCGGAAGCACTTGTAGCATGTTTCCATGTCGCTGAGGATGGCATTGAAGAGGATATTGGTAATCAGCGTTAAGCCCTTGTTGGCGACCATGTTCCAGAAGTTCATGGCTTTGCGGGCGCCGCCCAGGAAGCGCGAGCCATATACAACTGTCGCGACTCCCTCTTGTATCGGTTTCAGCAAAAGCGGGTACTCGCGGGGGTCATACTCGAAGTCGGCATCTTGAATAATGATGACCTCGCAACTGGTTTCCTTGAAACCGGTGACGAGAGCCGCTCCCTTGCCCTGATTGCGTTCATGGTAAAAGATCTTAACTTTGCTATGGCATTGGGCTTCAATTTCCGCGAGGATATCCCGCGTGCCGTCGGTAGATCCGTCGTCGACGATTACGACCTCATCTACAATATCCACGTCAAGGACGCGTTTGACGATGTCCTTTACCGTGTTGACTTCGTTGTAGCAGGGAATGACCACGCTCAGCGATGGCTTCGCGGCATAGGGATCGGGCGCTTTAGACCGAGGATGTCTCATAGGCTTTTCAAGGAATTCCGAGTGCTAGATCAGGCTTGTTGCTTGGCGGAACTGCCGCATTCTATCATAGAGCCTGACGATAAGCAATTTTACACGGGCGCAAAGCGAGTTGCGCAGAATCATTGAATCTCTGAAGGGATCGATAGCAACAGCGTTCCACTGCTGGCGATGATGCGTATGACGCTGTTCGGCGAATTGACCGTGTAGAGCCGGGCGTAGTCGGTGATGGAGGCATAGGCGTCGGGGAACTGGCGAATGGCGGGACCTACCAGTCCGACATCAAGCATGAGGTCGATGCACTCCTGCTTGGGGGCAATGTTGAATTCCGCGCCCAGCCAACTCATCGGCGCTTCAACATAGGCGACATCCGAAAAAAGTATGTAGAGGGCGGGCTGATTGCGCTGCCCCTTGTAAACGCTCAGATACAATCGGGACAGCTTGCGATGATAGTGAAAAACCTGGCAGCGGTAGCCCCCCGGCTTGGTAATGTTGAAGACGTTGCGGCTGTTTGGTTCAACTTTGGCCATGAGTTGTGGTGTCGGCTTCACTCAGCGCGTTCTACTTTAATAGACCTGCGGCGATTGCGGAAGTTGAAACCTCGGTACGAGTAGGTAAGTCATGCAACAGGATCTACCTACAGAGGACGCTGAGAGCGCAGAGAGAAACCAACGGAGGGATTAATTTTGCGGACGTTGCGGCGGGTCGCCCCTGTTTACGTTAACCGCGTCGCTCATGCGACGAGCAGGCTTACGATTTTGCGTGAGCGCGGCAGACCCTTTCGCTGCCGCCGAGCGGCTACAAGGCTTGATTGGTATTAGGGCGCGATAACCGCTGTTCTAGCCCTTGTAGTGGTTGAACAAAAGCATTTCCGCATTCTCATTATTTACTTGGAACTACATCTGTGGCCAATAGAAAACCTGTGCCAAACCCGACATCACATCATCCCCGCCCCAGCGCCTTCCAAGAAAGAATCTCTGTGCCCTCTGTGCCGGCGGTCAGTGTCTACGCGACCTACGCGACCCCTGTGGTGAAAAATCCTGTACCATGCCCGCCAAATCTCCCCCCGGAATCCATACTGTTACGCAAAAGAGGGGCAATATCACGGCAACTTCCGGGCATTCGAGGACAAATTGCGCCTCACAAAGCGCCCGCCCCGAGCAACGTCGTTCCTGTTTTCGGTTAAGAATCTCATGTTGAGGACTGGCAAAAAATATGCCAACCGAAAAGGGCACACTCCTGGATCCGATGAAACGCGGGATATTGCCAGATGTCTGCCATAAGGAGATATAGTTATCGCCATATTGCTTTTCTCTCATTATAATTCTCTGCTGGTACGACACGCGCATCGCCTTGTGTCCGGAGTAAGGGACGAAAGCAATTGCTTGGACTGATATATCCGATGGGGATGGTCCTGCTAAGTTGGCTTCTGCTGTTCTTGCTGTTCAGTGGACTGGGCTTGGTGGCGCTGCGTCTGCTCGGCCACCGCCTCAATGTCGGGGTCGCCTGGTTCGACAGCTTTTGGCTGGGTTGGGCGCTGACGCTGGCGGCGCTGCAGCTATGGCATTTGTTATTTGCGGTCGATGACAGGGCCCTTATTCTGCTGGCAATTGTCGCGGCCATTAGCCTGTACCAGCATCGCCAGCGAGCAGTCCCGC
Source organism: Chloroflexota bacterium (assembly GCA_026713245.1). Classification (GTDB taxonomy): domain Bacteria; phylum Chloroflexota; class Anaerolineae; order Aggregatilineales; family Phototrophicaceae; genus UBA6055. Next base: position 15,329 of record JAPOOU010000082.1, on the reverse strand, counting down.
AGCTCCTGCGACTAAAGAACAATCGCGCCTTTCTGCTGTTGCTAATGGTAACGCTGTTGTGGATGTCGAACCGCGCCCTGGAAATGCCTGACGAATCCGATACCGGCTTCCGCGATATTCAGGCAGTCATGTGGATGGATTCCTATCCGATTGTTCCCGGGCTAAACAATTTATTCTCGTCTTTGGCCTACAATCACTCCGTTTACCTGTATCATGCCTTGCTGGACACTTCGATTTGGTCGGGACGCTCGTATCATATTGCGACAGGTCTACTGCTGACAGTCATGCTGGCGTATTCGCTGCACTCAGCCTTGCAACTGTTCCGATGCCGCGCGCAAGCGCGCGCGCGCTGGTCGTGGATCTTCGCCACGCTTGTCATGCCCTTCTTTTTGCTTTCTGCGGTCGGGCCAGGAAGCATTTCGCACTTTTTGACCGACGCCGCAGTTGATTTGCTGGGCATACTTGTCTTGATCTGGTTGCTGGACTTTTTGCAGGACAGGGGTGGAGACGTCAAGGCGGCTTCTCGCCAGGTCCTTCGTCTGTCGATTGTTATCCTGGCTGGATTTACCATCAAACAGACCTTTTGGGTATTCGGCGCCGGCATGGCCGGGCTCGTCATAGTCGTCTGGATCGTCCGGGCAGGCGGCTTGACAAACATTGGCCGATTGACGCGCCTGTCCCGGCCAATTCTACTGATTGCGGTCCTGTTCGCAGGACCCTGGACGCTGCGCGGGGTTGTGACCAGCGGATATATCGCCTATCCCCATGCCATCGGCAGGATAGAGGTCGATTGGGCGGAACCGCCCGATCTCCTCGCGCATCGGCAGCGACAACTGGCGACCAATACCCGCCGTCGTTATGGCGATCCCGAGATTGTGCTATCGACTTGGGACTGGGTCGGTCCATGGTTCGACCGAATCCGAAGCAACGTGAAGGATTTCGCGCTACCGACCGCCTTGACCATGTCGGGACTGATCCTTTATGCGGGCGCTCGACTGCGGTGGGGGACCGAAGCAAGTCGCGCGGGATTAGGCTTATGGGTCTTTGCTCCGCTGCTGACCATGCTGCTGTTCTGGTTCGTCAGTCTGCCAAATCTCAAATACGTGCGATACATCCTTTGGAGCGGCGCGGCGCTTTCATGGTTGCTCGCCATGTTGTCATGGTCTAGGATTTCATGGCGCTTGCGTGTCTCAATGACCTACGCGGTTCTGGGGATCGGTCTGGCATACTTTTTGTACTTGATCGTGGCGCAGCGAGATTTCCCGGTATCGGCCGGCCCGGGCGATGGCTTTTACGAGCATCCCTTGCCGCCGGTTAAAGTCTATGAAACAGCCAGCGGATTGCAGCTGAACGTGCCCGACAGCCATATCCACCAATGTTGGCAGATTCCCTTGCCATGCACGCCTTTTCCGCGCAAGGGCGTTTTCGCTCGGGTACCGGGGCAGATTCAGCACGGTTTCGGCTTCAGCGCGGTCGAAGATGGTGAGCGCGCGGGTGAATGAGGCTGTTTTGCCACTCTAGCAGAACACAGATCGCTTGAAACGGGCCCTTGCATGTCAACGATTATTACGCTCCTGATAGGCACTGTATCCATCATGTTTCTGCGCGCATGTTTGGTAACCTTGGGATACTACAAGGAGCCTATTCTAACGGCTTTTCAACAGTACGGCGACGAAGTGGGCTTCAGCCCCCTCTTCGAGTCCATCATGTGGGCGACTTCGCTGGCGTATCTAATCTTTATTCTGTTGGTGCCTTCCTCTTTTCTGATCCTGCTGGGGGTCATCGCCTTCGTGTCCTACATCATGCTCTACTGGAAAGTCAAAGACAACATCATGAATTATCCGGAAGTCTTTTTGCGATTCCCGCGCTGGTATCGCGATATTGTTGATCATACCTCGCGCGAAGAACGGCGGAAGTTATCTTATATGTGGCTAGGACTGCCCCTGCGGACAAGATTGCTCTATAACGCTCAACACAACGAGTTTCGCAAATGGGTGGAATTAGTGGTGTTATCGGTCGCTTAATGGGCCGATGATGATTGACCGCGGCTTGATTCTGTCCCAAATAAAAGAGCGACCCGACGAGACCTTGGCCGCTCATTTTTGCTGGGAGACCTGGACTCGAACCAGGAACGACGGATCCAGAGTCCGCTGTTTTGCCAATTAAACTATCTCCCACTGCGTCGACAGAAGCCTATCACAAGGGCCCTTGCTTGACAAGCCTGCCGCGTCCGCCTACCGGCAACGATTCGTGGGCAGCGCTTCATCACGCAAGCGATTCGCAGGCCAGCTTGATTCGACGGATAGATTCCGCTTTGCCCAGAATTTCCATCGTTTCGAAAGTCGGTGGCGAAACGCGTTGGCCGGTCACAGCGGCGCGTAGCGTACCGAATACCTGGCCATTCTTGTACCCGATTTCCCTGGCGAGCGCCTTAAAGGCGGCGTACTGATATTCGTGCCTGAAATCGGCCAGGCTCTCGATGAGGGGAATCGCTGCTTCCAGCACCTGTCTTGTCGCGCGGACATCCATCTTCCTCTGAATAAGAATCTCGGTGGCCGGGGCTGCGAAACAGTCCCATTCGTCAAAGAAGAAACCGGCCATGGCAATCACGTCGTTTAGCGTTTTCATTCGCACTTGCAAGATCGGCACGACCCTGCGCAAACGCGCGCCGTCCACCTTGTATCCGGCGCCCTGCAGCACCGGCTGGAGCAAACCGGCCAGGTGATCGACATCGGTAGACTGAATGTATTGGCCGTTCAGCCAATGCAGCTTCGCTATCGGATAGGCGCTATTGGCGGGATTGACCTCCGTCAAATCGAAGCGCTCGATTGCCTCCGTCAGGGAAAAGACCTCGCGCTCGTCGCCGAAATTCCAGCCGATATTGGTCAGAAAATTGAGGACGGCTGCCGGAAGATAACCGGCGTCGATAAACTCGTGAACGAGAACGGGCACACTTTTTCCGTCGGCAGCGGCGAATCTTTGCTTCCGTTTGCTCAGCTTGCCTTTGCCATTGGGGTTGAGCAGAACCGGCAGGTGGGCAAACTGAGGCTTCTCCCAGCCCAAGGCTTCCCAGATCCTCAGGTGCATCGGGAACGAGGGAAGCCACTCAACCGCGCGCGTAATATGCGAGATCTTCATATGATGATCGTCAACAATGTGAGCAAGATGGTAGGTAGGGAAGCCGTCTGATTTTAGCAGCACAGCATCCTGCAACTGCTCGTTGTCAAAGGTCACTTCGCCGCGAATCATGTCGTAGCCGCTCGTCTTTCCCGTCAGCGGCATCTTGAATCGAATAACATAGTTTTGGCCTTGAGATTCCAAACGATTCGCGGTATCCGGATCCAAATCCCGATAGCGGCGGTCGTAGCCGCTGCCGGCTTGCCGCATTTGCGCCAACTCTTCCGCGGTGGCAAAGCATTTGTAGGCATGTCCCTTTTCCACCAGCCAATGCGCCCAGGTTTGGTAGCGCTCCAGGCGCTGCGACTGAATGTATGGGCCGAATGGTCCGCCCGGTCGCGGTCCTTCGTCGATATCCATGCCCAGCCAATCGAAAGCGTCTTGAATCATTTCAATGGAGCCGGGCACAGACCGTTTTCGATCCGTATCTTCGATGCGCAGTATAAACTGGCCACCGTGTCGACGGGCGAAGAGCCAGCCAAACAGGGCGGAGCGGATGCCGCCTATATGTTGAGGTCCTGTCGGACTGGGCGCGTAGCGGGTACGCACGGCTTGCCGATCATCTGCAATCAAATCTGGCTCCCTCCGAATTTCGGCACAGTAAACGACCGTAGCAATTAAATGTTAATCCGCCTGCGGCGTGCGATAACACTTTGCACCAGTCCGATACCTACCATCGTGAACAGAAGCGACGTGCCTCCCGAGCTGACAAAAGGCAAGGTCAAACCCGTCACCGGCAGCAGAGCCAGGTTCATGCCGATTGATACGACGGACTGGAAGAATATCATGGCGGCGACGCCGTAACAGATCATACTGCCAAGCGGGTCGCTCGCTTCGCGCGCGCCTTTTAGAATGCGCGATAATACCAGGCTGAGCAGCCCGATAACCGCTATGCCCCCGACCATCCCGAATTCGTGGGCGATAACGCTGAAGATAAAGTCTGTGTGCCGCACGCGGAGGAATCGCCCGGTATTTTGCGGACCGACGGCATATCCTTTGCCCAAGACACCGCCCGATCCAATGCTGATTAAGGCCTGATCGATATTGTATGCGGCGTCAGGGTCGCTATCCGGGTTGATAAAGAGTTCGATTCGCGATCGCTGATACCCTTCCAGTTGCGTGAACACGATCGGCAGCAATACCAGCCCAACGGTAACGAACATGGCAATGTGGCGCAGGCGGAATCCCGCTGACCAAATCATCACGGCCCAGATGAAAAGAAACACAATTGTTGTACCGAGGTCAGGTTGGTCGAAGATCAAAGCGGCGGGAATCGCCACGTGCGCGAGGGAGCGGAAGACGGCGGACAATTGTCCGAGATTCTGATAGCGGTCGGCCAGATGCTGCGACAAGGTGATGATCAAAATGATCTTGCCGATTTCCGAAGGTTGAATGCGGATACCGATGTTTAACCATCGCTGCGCGCCACCCGCGCCCTCGACGCCGAAGACGCGGACCAGAAGCAGCAGGATGAGCATGACGGCATAGAGCCAAATGCTGATCCCGCCTAAAAGGCGGTAGTCGATGGTCGCCATCACCACTATGGCGATGAAACCGATAATGGCATAGTTAATTTGGTCACGAACACGACGAATAATGTCGTCGTCGATGGCGTCTTGCGTTGCGCTTGCGATCATCAATATGCCAAAGACGACCAGTACCAATGTGGTAACTGCAAGCACAAGATCAAAACGTCGAAGAATTCCTTTGGCTTCCATGCCCGGGATCGTCCAAGCCTATCCGACGGAAGGCTCATTATAGCTGAGGCTGCATAAACAGACAGGGTATGCTCGACGCGCCCAGGTCAATCGCTTCAAAATCATAGTCCGTCAATACATCATAAATTCAAACTGAAATTTAACTACCGAGAGTCGTGTAGGTCGCGTGGACACTGACCGCCGACACTGACCGCCGGTGGCCCCTACAATTTTCGTCATACGAGATGCCTGATGGTTTTCGGCGCTTAGCGCCTCTTTTTGGACAATGTCGTTTCGTTGAAGCGCAATTTGTCCTCAAATGCTGGGAAATTACCCTCATTTTCCCCCCTTTTTGAGCAACAGTATAGATACAGTATGCATACGGGGGGGGGGGTACCCCCTCCCAAGATCGGAAGCTGAGGACAAGCCAGGTTGACAGCGGCAGGCTGTCGGCAGGAAGCCGGAAAATCTGTGGCGATTGCTGGCGCTCCAAGGGTCACGTAGACATAGACCTTCGGTCGCGGAGACACTGACCGGCGACACTGACCGCCGGTCGCTCCTACAATTTTCGTCATACGAGATGCCTAATGGTTTTCGGCGCATAGCGCCTCTTTTTGGACAATGTCGCTTCGTTTGTGCCGGGCGCTGGGTTTGAAGAGCGGCGGCCCAGGCTGGGCGGCTGCGTGTGTTGCATAGTGAAGGATAGAGCGAAGCGGGGATAAAAGGGCGACTATATGGTCGCGGGCTGTGTCTACGAGACCCTCGGCGCCCTCGGTGGAGAAGAAAGAATTTGATGCGAGGCGTCACTTCTTGTTGTCTTTTTCCTCTTCGTCGGCGCCTTTTCCATCATCCGAGGCATCAGCGGCGTCTTCAGCGTCGCCAGCCACCGGTTTTACTTCATCAACCGAGATCTCTGTATCGTCCACTGGCCGGACCGAATTGTTTTCGTGAGAATCCATGTTGGTATCCGGGTTGGGGGGCAGGTTCTGTTTGACAACCGGGATCTGGGCAACCAATTTGCTATGATTGCGGTCGCGCTGCTCCAGCGCAATTTCAACGCGATCCTTGTCAACGACAACGTACTTGACAATGACGGCGAGGATATCGCGCTTCATTTCTTCCAGGCGCTCGGGCGGCAAGTTGATCCGATCGTGCTGCAATACGAAGCGCAATCTGTCTTTTGCCGTCTTGCCAGATCCTTTTCTGGGGCGTCCAAAAAGGCGGTTCAGTAGACTCGTCATGAGAAGATCCTTTTCTGGTAACTGATGTCGGAGCAGCCGTCAGGCATCCATGCTAGCGACCATCGAGAAACCGCATAAGCCGCTTGAAGAATCCAGGGTTGTCTTCAAGATTCATGAAGGGCACGTCTTCGCCGGTGATTCTGCGAGCGACATTCGTAAAGGCCATTCCGGCGCGTGAACCCGCGTTTAGAGTGACGGGTACGCCACTATTGGACGCAGAAAGCACGAATTCATCCTCTGGGATGATGCCGATAATCTCCAGTGACAGGATATCGAACACGTCGTCCGCGGAAAGCATTTCGCCTTTGTTGACCATTTCGGTCTTGAGGCGGTTGATGATCAGACGGCCCGGTCCCTTGTCCGCGGCTTCTATGAGTCCAATGATTCGGTCGGCGTCGCGGACCGCGGAGACTTCCGGATTGGTGACGATAAGGACTTCGTCGGCGGGTTCCAGCGCGTTGCGGAATCCACGTTCAATGCCGGCTGGGGAGTCGATTATGACGTAATCGTGATCTTCGCGCAGTTTGTCAGTGAGTTCCACCATATCTTTGGGACTAACTGCCATTTTGTCGCGGGTTTGCGCGGCCGGAATAAGGAAAAGGTCCTCGAATTTCTTGTGTTTGATCATCGCTTGCCGCAGCTTGGCGCGGCCTTCCACGATGTCAACAAGGTCGTAGACTATTCGGTTTTCCAAGCCCATAATTACATCCAGGTTGCGCAGCCCGATATCGGCGTCAATAACGACAACTTTCTTGCCGAGGTTTGCCAGCGATATCCCAAGGTTGGCCGTGGCGGTAGTCTTGCCAACGCCGCCCTTGCCGGATGTTATGGTTACAACCTTACCTCCCATGCCATATCCTTTCCCGGACTATCTTCTGGCTTCTACAACTATCTGGTTGTCGCGGATCAGCGCCACTTCCGGCACAATATGTCTACGCTTGCCGGCGGGGGAAGTTACGATATAGCTGGCAATGCGCAATTGGCTGGGACTCATCTCGAGCGCGCAAACCACGGCGGATTCGTCGCCGTCGGCGCCGGCATGCACGGTGCCGCGCAACTTGCCCCAGACGATGATGTCGCCCGCGGCAATAACCTGGGCGCCGGGATTGACATCGCCAAACACCACGACGTGCCCCTCGCTATGGACTATGCGCCCGGAGCGTAAAGTCCGACGGACCAATACACCCCATGTTCCTGTTTCTTCGGGGTTAACCGGCAGTGTCTCTTGCTTATCCGTCGTCACCGCGCGATTATTTGAGTCGGTCTTCAGGTCGAGGGCGAGCGCCGATTCCCTCGTCGTGTCGCTGTCGCTCAACACCAGGGATAGCGATAGGCCCCGACGTTCCAGCAACGCTTTCAGCGAGCTAAGCTCATACTTGGGCACAGGGCGTGTTCCGAGCTCTACAGTGATGGCGGCGCCAGCAAAAAAATCCACGCGGTCGTCTATGCGGGAAGCCAGATGATCGGTGACAGATTGCCAATTCTCAGTAGGACTGAGGCTGATCAGCAAACCGTCCTTGACGCCTTTGATCGCAATCAGTTCGTCTTGCATTCTATTTCACATCCAGCTTGGTGATGGAAGCGCTGCTACCTAAATCAACTATACTCGTTTTTGCGTTCCGCGCGAACGTCTGCGGGCCTATCAAGATTGTATGATGTTCAAAAGCAAAATGACAGGAACAACAAGGTAGAATGCCGAGATAAAATGTGTCCAGCGCGCTGTTTCGTTGCCTATTGTTTTGTTGACCCACTGCCCAAAGGTATTGACCGCGTAGGTCATCCACAGGATCTGAATCATCACAAGCGGCAACAGCAGGATCTCGCGGTTATCGCCCAGATATACCAGGCCAAAGAACGTAAAAGCAGCGAAAGCGATCATGGTAACGGTACCGAGAGGCGGGAACCAACGCGACAAGCGCGCTAGTCCCAACACAGCGACTACGATGCCGACTATGCTGAATTGTTCTGTCAGCAATTGACCGAGCCCAATCCAACTCGCTGCCTCTCGCCAATTCAATAGACCGAGCAAAGGCGGGTCCGGCAAGAGGTAGCTTTCCACCAGCAGCCCGATGCCAATGCAAGTCGCGGCGAGTACGCTTAGCCAGTACCAGAGCGGCAGCTTGGCGTATGAAAGAAAAAGGCAAAGCAATATCGCGGGCGCGAACAGCACGATCAAAGGATCATTTATCGTGCCGATTGCGAACAGGAACAGCAGGCCGTAAGTATGAAACGGCCTCGGTGGGGAAGGTGGTTTGGTGCCGGGCCGCGGGTTGGTGAGCATGACCATATCCACCAGTAGATACATGTACCAGGCCGCCACCAAGCCCGTGAGACGCAGGCTCTGTGCGATTCCAATTTGGCTCCAGAAGATCAAAACAAATACGGCTATCCCCAAGCCTATGCCGAGATAGCTGCGCTTGACGGTAATACTGGCCAGCAGGGTCGCGACGGCGGCCAGGCCGACCGCGAGCACGATTGTTGCGGGCTTTGTAACGCCTCCACCGGCCTGAGACCAGAAGATCGGACACAGGGTCATGGTCAAGCCGCCGGCGATCGACGCAATGAATCCCATCCTGCGCATGCTCGCGGTGACACCCATAACGGCCAGGGCCAGTCCGGAAGCGCGGGAAAGCGGCGTTTCACCGACGATGAGCAGCAAGAGCCAGGCGAGGGCGGCGGTGATGAATGCCGGCGCCCAATACCGGATGTTGCGAACTTGCTCTTCACTGAGGTCGAACAGATTAACTTTCATTAGCGACGGAGTCGGTATTGCCGAAATTCCTCAGCGTAATGCCACTACGCTGGTCTTGTAAACGAAAATACTCTTGCATCGTCTTGCGGACAATGGGCAAGGCGACTTGTGATCCCTCGCCTCCATTATAAACGAAGGCGATGATAATGACTTCGGGATCGTCGTAGGGCGCATAGCCGGTATACCAAGCGTGGGCCGGCCACTGACCCGGCACGCAAAGGTTAAGTGAATTGGCGATGTTGTCGCAGTACTCGGCTGTACCTGTCTTGCCAGCGACTTCTATGTTTGGCAACGCTGCGCCTCCCGCGGTGCCTCCTTCGGCAGTGACCGCCTGCCGCATGCCCTCCTGAACAAGCGCCAAAGAATTCTCTGAAAGGAAGGCTGGTGTGTAGGGCCGCGTGACCGGCGGGAAGCGGACAGGCTGACAGACCGACGCGTTGAAGCTGTAATTGAGCGGTATATGTATGCGATATGCTTGCAAGTCCTCGATCGCCAGATCGGGATCCAGATCCGCAGTGTTGCGGTAACCTTCCGGGTCGCAGCGGTTGGGATCGTACCACTGCGAGTTGGGCTCGCAGGCGCATGCCAGACTTGACGGGCCCTTCATCAGCATGTCTTCCAGCAAGAGCAAGGTCAGTTCATCGCCGCGTTCGAGCAAATCTCGATTGATGGTTCGAAGCACATGTGGTTCATTGGCCTCGATAACGCGGCGTTCTTCGTCCAGGAAATCCTGGATAATCGTGGGTTGGTACAAGAGTCCGCCGTTGATAGTCGCCGCCACGGCCGAAATCAGTTGCAGGGGCGTTACGTTCACATAACCCTGGCCGAAGGCCGCGTTATATGTGTCGCCGGTGGACCAGCTTTCGCCCTCGTTTCGCCGTTTCCAGTCGCGGTCTGGCATACGCACGGGATTCTCAAAGGGTAGTTCTATGCCGAGTTCGCTGCCGATTCCAAAGGCGGTACCGTAGCGGAAGAGGTCTTCAATGCCCAATCCACCGGGCCGAATGGTCTGTGCCGACAGATTCGGGTTGCCCCCGCCGATCTGGTAAAAGTAGACATCACAACTCCAGGCGATGCCCTGGATCAGATTCACCCGACCATGTCCAGTGCGCAGCCAGCAGACAAAACGCTGAGATTGCGCCGGATCGTTGGGCGCGTAGCGATTTTCCAGAAATAACTGCCCCTCGTCCAGCAAAAGGGTATCGGGATCAATGACATTTTCCTCTACAACCGCGGCCGCCGTGATAACTTTCCATACGGACCCCGGCGGATAAATGCCCTTGATCGTATTGTTAACCAGCGGGCGCAATGGGTCGCCGATAATTTCCAAATAGTATTCCCCGTCGATCGCGCGCGCGAAGCGCGAGTTGTCATAGCTCGGATAGCTAACCAGCGCCAGCACTTCGCCGTTGCGAGGATCCATGGCGATGACGACGCCTTGCTGCGAGACAACTCGTCCCTCTTCGCTATTCAATATGCTGAGTTGGTCAATCAGCGCTTGCTGCGCGAATGCCTGCAAATCGGCATCGATGGTAAGTCGCACGTTTTGACCCGGGACGGGATTGACCTGTTCAATAATATTGATTACTTCTCCGGCGACGTCCACTTCGCGCAAGACGCTGCCGCGCTTGCCGGCGAGCCTCGCTTCCAGGTATCGCTCGACGCCTTCGTAACCGATGCGATCAAAGGCCGGATTGTAGCCCTGCGCTTGCAATTCCAATGCCTCTTCGGCCGGGATCGGGCCCATATATCCGATGATATGCGTCGTGAGCGCGCCAGTTGGGTACTCGCGCACGGCGACCGTATCCACACCCACGCCCGGCATGTAGATTCGCTCTTCGAGAATCTGCATGGCAACCTGTTGGGGCACATCCAGAGCGACGATCACGGGACGGAAGGGCGCGATGCCTTCGCCCTCGGCAACCAACTCTTCAATGCTCCTTACGAACTGACCCGTCTGTTCCGCCAGTTCGCGCGTTGGCGGCACGCCAACCAAGGCTGAAAGTCGATTGAATACTTCCAGTTCAGCGGTTTCGTCGCCTGGCAGTTCCGCTGGGATAATCGTGACATTAAACGCGGGGACGTTAAATGCTAGACGCTGGTCGTTGCGGTCGAAAATTGCGCCACGTCGAGAGGCAATCGGCAACGCGCTAAAGCGGTTCTCGTCAGCGAATCCATCGAATTCGCCATGCCGCAGTACCTGCAATTCATACATGCGTATGCCAAAGATCAAGAAGACAGCGAGGATTACGGCTTGGAAGAAGGTCAAGCGCCAGGTCTGGAAGGGAATCAGTCGATTAGACTTCATCAGGCGGCCCCGGCATCTGCTTCGAGCGAAAGGTTCGTCGATGAGTTCGGCGCATGGACGCGAAGACGCCGTTGAATCAGGCGGACAATTGCATATATGGGCAGCGCTCCGACCAGGTTGTAGATGATAGTTGGAATGAAAACAAGCCGGATCACCATCAGAATGTCATATGACAGCCCCAGCAACAGAATCGCAAAGTAGGTATAGGCTTGAAAGAAAAGCGTTGCAAACAGGGTCATCGCCAGCAGAGTGACTATGCGCATTCGGTACAACTTTTGCGCCGCGCCATTGGCCGCGTAAACGATTATCATTAGCGCTGCTGATGATGTCCCAATTGGCGTCGCTGAATAAAGATCGAGGAGGACGCCGCCTACAAGCGCCCAAACGAAGCCGCTAAGTAGATCCGATCGGATTGACCATGCCAGCACCAGGAGCATCACCAGGCTAAGCTGCCCGCGCGAATTGTTCAGTATTGGCGTTACATTTCCCAGCAAGCCGACGCCGAAACCGACTAACTGTGGGAGAATGCTTGCGGAAAGCGCAGTCGCTAATACTAATACCGGTACACTGAGGTAACGACCCATGTCAGTTTCTTCTTACTGGTCGAATACGGACAGATCAATCGGCTGAAAGCTGGTAATGACCAGCACCAACTCCAGCATTTGAAAATCGATCAAGCTGCGGACTTGCGCTTCCTGGAACAATTCGAATTCAAATTGGCGTACGCTTGTGACCTGACCTACAACGATATCGGGCGGGAAGTTGCCCCCCAAGCCGGATGTGATCACCAAATCGCCTTGCCGGATCTCTTCGTCGAGATCGACGAACGTGAGGCGCAAGACACCGGAGGCCTGACCGATGATGCTGCCGTCAGCGCGTGTCTCCTGCAATCGGGAACTGACAGCGCTGTTTTCGTCGGTGATCAATTGAACTTGCGACGCATTGGCGCTGACAGCGCTGATTCGACCCACCAAACCCAGGTCAGTAGTTACTGGCATTCCGACTGCGAGGCCGTCGCGCGTACCGCGGTTGATAATGACGTTCCGTACGATACCGGTCTGGTCGACTCCGATTACATCGGCGGTAAGGAATTCCTGGTTTTCGAGCGTTGTTGTGTAGGATAGCAAGCTGACTAGACGGTCGTAGTCGCTGGCGGCCTCGCGCAGTTGCAGCAGTTCGATTTGACCGCGGGCGAGCTGCGCTTCAAGCTCGGAAATACGTTCGCGCAATTGTCCCAGATTGTTCAACTCATCAATCGCTTGGTTGAAGGACACGGACAAGCGGTTGAATGCGCCGGACAAGCTGTTAAGCGGCGCCGCGACCACGGCTTCTACTGGGCTCAGTACGCCGGCAACTGCCAAAATGATGAGCAGGCCACAGAGGCCCAGCATCATCATGAGCAAGGCGAAACGGTTGGGACGCCCATTCAGTCTCAAGCCGGCATCCTCACACAGCCGCTCGGCGCGCAACCGGCGAAAAAGTCCCAAGCATGTCCTGCTCGCACAGATCAATTAGCCTTCTCGTCGCGCGAGCGACGCGACTTGTCGAAAAATAGCAGCTAAATATATATTATCACAGCCGCTCGGCGCGCAACCGGCGAAAAGGCCTCAGGAATGTCGCGCTGGCACAGAATGACAAGCATTCACGTTGCGTGAGCAAGGGAGGTTCCTAGATAGTTGCCCGTGGGGCTGCGCGCTCGCAGGTTAGTGCCGTGTACTGCCGCGTTCCGGTCCGGTCAGCAGCCGACGCAGGTTGGTATAGTCTTCGAGAACACGCCCGGCGCCGCGCGCGACGCAGGTCATTGCGTCATTGGCGAGCCAGGACCGGATATTGACTTCTTCGCGCAGCCGATCGCCCAATCCGCGCAATTGACCGCCGCCCCCGGCAATGGTGATGCCGCTCTCCATCAAATCCGCGACCAGTTCGGGTGGGGTATCATCGAGCGCGTCTTTTACAGTGTCGATAATGATATTGACTGATCCGCCGATTGCCTCTCGGATCTCGATTGAACTGACTTCTACCGCGTCGGGCAACCCTGTGGTCAGATTTCTTCCTTTGACGATATAGGTGCGCTCTTGCGGCAACGGGTAAGCGCTGCCTATATCAATCTTCGCCTTTTCGGCAGTCGGTTCACCGATAAGCAGATTGTGTTTGTTGCGCAGGTGCCGCACGATGTCTTCGTCCATTTCGTCGCCTGCGACGCGAATTGATCGACTGATTACGATGCCGCCCAGTGAAAACAGAGCGACTTCGGTGGTGCCGCCGCCGATATCCACCACCATGCTTCCGCGGGTTTCGAGTACGGGCAAGTCGGCGCCGATCGCTGCTGCGACGGGTTCTTCAATCAGATGCGCCTCGCGGGCGCCGGCGTCGAGCGTCGCCTCTATGACTGCTCTCTTCTCGACTTCGGTGACGCCGCTTGGTATGCCAACAACGACGCGCGGCCGCGGCACCGGCACCCAACTTTGTTCGTGCGCTTTGCGGATGAGATAATCCAGCATCCTCGCGGTGATTTCATATTCGCTGATTACGCCATCACGCAAGGGGCGGATGATTAATATATCTTTGGGATTTTTACTCCACATTTCCTTGGCGCGCGCTCCTACTTCAATGGGAGCACGTGTCTTCCGGTCGATAGCGACGAAGGACGGCTCGTTGATAACAATGCCCTTGCCGCGCACATACACGAGCGTGTACGCGGTCCCCAGGTCGATACCAATATCAAGCGAAAAAAGCCCGAACAGGAAATCCAGAGGACTTAACACAAAAGACTCCCCAAAGGAAAGCAGACGCGCCGAATTATATCACAGATTAACATTAAGGAATACCAATCGTCACAAACCAAATTATTACTTAAGAGTTATCTTTAGGCATAGGTCACAATATATCACTGAATGGGCTATCTTTCCCAAGGTGATCGCTATCAGTTATGATATTACGCGTGTCTTGTTGAAACGGTTCCAAGGTCATGCTATCTGTTGTCGCCAGAAACTTAAATGATAATAGCTTGATCGCTCCGGGGCAGACCGTAGTTGTCGCCGTCTCCGGTGGCGCCGATTCCGTCTCGCTGCTACATGTTTTGTCCCGCCTGAGCCAAGGCATGCGCTTCCAAATTCATGTCGCCTCAGTGGACCACGGTATTCGTGGAGAAGCCGCAGCCCGAGATCTTCAGCATGTCCGGGAATTAGCGACTCGCTGGGATTTGCCCTTCACAGCGGGCAGCGCCGATGCGCCGGCATTTGCCAAACGGGAGGGCATCGGCCTTGAAGAAGCGGCGAGGCGTGTTCGGTATGACTTCTTGGCAGGACTTGCTATGCGGCGCGATGCCGCCTGTGTAGCCGTAGGGCATCACGCGCTTGATCAAATCGAGACAATTCTGATGCACATCGTTCGCGGCTCAGGAATCAAGGGATTACGCGGCATGCAGATGTCATCGCCTATGCCGTACCATCAGGAGTTGACACTGGTCCGGCCGCTGCTTAATGTTACGCGGGAGCAGATCGAAGCATATTGCGTCGAAAACCGGCTGGAATATCGTCACGACGGCAGCAATGACGACACCGGGCATTTGCGCAACTTTATTCGCCATCAAATCGTTCGTCCGCTGCTTGACCGGCATGCTCATCTTCCACAGTCCTTTGCGCGGCTGGCTGTCGCGGCCAGGGCAGACCACGATTACATGGAATTTCGCTTCAAGAGCGATGTATTGCCGTTGGTCGAACAACAAGAGGGCGCCTGGCGCATTTCCCGGTCCGACTATCAGTCCTTTCACGTTGCGATGCGACGTCGTTTGCTTCGTGAAGCCTTTCGCTGCCTGCGTGAAAGCAACATTGACTTGAAATCTGATACCACGCTGGAGATCATCGACTGGATCGAGGGCGCCCAAGCCGGCAAAGTCCGTGATTTAGGCGGGGGGCTCCAGCTTCGTTTCAGTTACGACAACCTCTATATTGAGCGCCGCGATGCCGAACAGCACTATGAAGACTACCGCTTGATCGCGCCTGGGACGGAAAAACCTTTGCGAGGGTCCGGTGTAATTATTGAAGGGCGCTTGCGAATCGAACTTTTGCATGGCGGGCGGCCGATAGGCCGGCCCCCAGCCGCTCATGTGCCTGTTGGCGCCGCAGCGCTGCTACGCGCGCGCCGCCAGGGCG
>JAPOOU010000286.1 GCA_026713245.1 Chloroflexota bacterium | reverse complement strand
GGCATGGCAGCCTCGCCCTTCGCCGCCTGCCAACTGCTAAGAGGTGCGGTATTGAATGAAGCGACGTAGTAGATTTGCTCGCGATACAGACGGGAAGGTATCGAAGGATGCGTGTGCTTGGCGAAGGTATTGAAGCCGAGACTTTTGCAGGCTTGCACCTGCCGGTTGATCCACTTCTTCGCTGCTTCGCCGTCCGGGTTGAAGCGGTCGTCGGGCCCGACAAAGTCTGGTCCATATTGTCGGATCGTATGCTCGAGATTGTAGGGTCCCATCCAGAGATGCGGTTCCAGATGATTCACGCCCAGGGACAGGAATGGCTCGTCACCGGGACTGGTAAACCACCATACGCCGTCAATCTCTTCGACGCCTATGAATCCGGTACCGCATTTCGATTTCATCGTTTTCTTGTTCCTGTTGCCCACCCGGTTCAGATCTACTTGCGGTCGCGGACGGTTATTATCAACTGGTTTATAACGGATTCCCGGTCGTTTCCCAAGCAATTGGTTGAGCTTCGCGCTATCGCTGGATGATGTGGAAGCACAATATGCGCCCGGAGACCTAAACTGGGGGATGCTGTAATTTCCTAACTTCGACTTGCCGGGTCCAAATAGGGTTCTGGCAATGCCATGCGCGTTCTTCCTTTTTCCGCTATTTCAAGCCGTAAAGATCGCTGTATTTCGCGTCGAGGTAAGTCAGTAGTGGCGCGACGTGCAGACCGCCCCCCGAGATGCTTTGCAGCAACTCGTTGACAGTGTAAGCGCGGCCGTGCCGATAGATCGCCGTGGTCAGCCAGTCCAGCAGGCTGCTGTAGTCTCCGCTCGCCAGCTTTTGATCGAGATCGGGCACATGGTCGCGAGCGGCCTCGAAGACCTGCGCCGCCATGACATTGCCGATGGTGTAGCAGGGGAAGTTGGCGAAGGTGCCGGCCGACCAGTGCACGTCTTGCAGGACGCCGCGCCGGTCGTCGGGCGGGGTCAAGCCCAGGTACTCGTCCATCTTGACGTTCCAGACTTCGGGCAATTCATCAACGGTGATCGACCGGTCGAGCAGAGCCATCTCGATCTCGGTTCGCAGCATGATATGCAAATTGTAGGTCACTTCGTCGGCTTCGACGCGGGTGAGACTGGGCCGCACGCGATTGACGGCGCGATAGACCAGGTCGGCGTCAGCGGATTGCATTTGCCTTGGGAAGCAGTCGCGCAAGCGCCCGAAATGCAGATTCCAGAAGGCGCGGCTGCGCCCGATCTGGTTTTCCCAGAGGCGCGAGGAGAATTCGTGCGCGCCGTAGCTGGCGCCGCCGACGGCATATTGTCCCAGGAAGTCGGTGGTGAGGGCGCTTCGCGTCAAGCTGGGCGAGACGTTCTGCTCGTAAAGGCCGTGACCGGCTTCGTGCAAGGTGGCGAAGAGCGACATGGGCAGGTAGTTGAAGTCATAACGCGTCGTGATGCGCACGTCGTCGCGGGTGAATGACACTTCAAAGGGATGCGGCGCGATATCGAGCCGTCCGCGCCGGAAGTCGAAACCGATGAGCGCCGCGAATTCGCGGCAGAGTCGCGCTTGCCTGTCAATGTCATATTCCTGCCCCCACAGGTCCAGCGGCAGGGGCGCGTCGCTAGCGACGATCTTTTCCAGGAGCGGCAGGATGCCGGCTTTGAGTTGGCCGAAGAGCGCCTGTAAACTTGCGGCTGTCATGCCGGGTTCGAATTGAAAGACCAGGGCGTCGAAGGGATGCTCGTCGTAGCCGATGGCCTCCGCCAATTCGATATTGAATGCCAGCATCCGCTCCAGGTAGGGTTTGAAGGCCGCGAAGTCGTTCTGATCCTTGGCTGTTGCCCAGACGGTTTCCGATTCGGGGCTGAGGGCGGCGATGCGCCCGACCAGGTCGGCCGGGATGCGCTTTTGGATCTCGTAATACTGGCGCGTCTGCCGCAAGGCGCGGGCCTGATAAAAATCAAGCTCAAGCCTTGCGCTTTCGTCCTCTGCCGCATCCAGCAGCCGCTCGGTCGCTTCGCTGACGAACAGGCCTTTGGCGAGTTTGCTCAGCGTCTCCAGTTGGGCGCCGCGCGAGCGCGATCCGCCTGCCGGCATCTTTGCGCGCATATCCCATTTGAGCGTATTCAGGATGTTGAGCAGGTCGTTGTATTCGGCGATATGCGCCGCCAGCGCTTCATAGGCTTTCATGCCATCTCCTCTTTTCGTTGGGGAGTCGTAATTCTCAATAACGTGTCTCTCTTGCCGGTTGCGCCACAGTTGGTTTAACTACCGAGGACGCAGAAGTAGACCCAATAAAGTAATGAAAATTCGGAATGCCGCTTCTCTAACCCCTCCCCCGGCCCCTCCCCAAAGCATTGGAGAGGGGAGTTTAGTCGCCGAGTATTGCGATTTTTTTTGCATGACTAACTTGGTATTACTGAGATTGTCATGGCAAGACGACGCCATTGATACTTGCCACTCCTCATTTGTAGGTCAACTCGCAAACCTGCGCGGCTGAAACGCGGGCCAGTTGAAGTACCTCGACCGGCTATATGGAGCGAGCAGCGCCGCCGTCGACGCGCAGGGTGGCGCCGGTGATGTAACTGGCAGCCGGCGACAGCAGAAAAGCGCCCGCCGCGCCAAAATCGTCGATGGTACCGTATCGTCCCAGCGGGATCCCGGCTCTGGCGCGAGCCTGGACCTCTTCAACGCTGATGCCAGTCTTCTGCGAGGTGACAGCGTCGAGCTGCGCCACACGGTCGGTATCGATGCGACCGGGGACGAGATTGTTGAGGCGAATGCCGTCGCCGGCCAACTCGTCCGCCAGCGTCTTGATCATGCCGGCCACGCCAGCGCGCATGATGGTTGACAAGCCCAGCCGCGTAATCGGCTCCCGGACCGAGCCGGAAGTCACGGTCAAGACCGATCCGCCGGTTGTCATGTGCGGGATGGTCAGGCGGATCATGCGAAAGCTGCTGAGGAGCGTGAGCTCGAAGGCCGCTTGAAAGTCATCGTCGGTGACTTCCTTCAAGGTCTTGGCGGGCGGTCCGCCGGCATTCACCAGCAGGCAGTCGATCGCGCCCCATGCCGCGACTGTTTTGTCCACCCAGGCCTGGATATCTTCCACTACCCGCACGTCGCAAGCGCTGGCGAGGGTCTCGACGCCGTGTTCGTCGGCGAGAGTACGGGCAGCGGCCGCGACATCGCTTTCGCTGCGGCTGCAGAGCGATACCTTCGCGCCGTTGGCGGCGAGGGCGTTGGCGATGCCATAACCCAAGCCTTTGCTTGACGCGGCTACCAGCGCAACTTTGTTTGCTAATCCCAGATCCATTTGTCTCTTGTCCTTATCTATGGGAAGTCCTCGCGCCATTATATCGTTTCACTGCGAATTGTTCAGCGGTCAGGCTGGCTTGGCAGAGCAATCGCGGCAGATTTTACTTAAGCACCGAGGACGCCTAGAGCATAGAAGTAAGTGCAAGTAAGTCACGCAACGAAAGTGAGCCTTGTAGCCGCTCGGCGGCAGCGAAAAGGTCCCAGGAATGTCGCGCTCACGCAAAATCGTACGCCTTCCCGTCGCATGAGCGACGCGGTTAACGTAAACAGGGGCGACCGCCGACAGTGACCGTCAAACGACCCTACGTTTGTGGCCTGTTTAGAGCGGTAGTTTGACGGTCGGATCGTCAATGCCTACGCGTCCCAGCAGCCAGGTGATTTCGGCTTCCGTGCCGGCGTCGACGGGGTTGAAAGGCGGCCGCGGCGTGGCCTTGGCGATGGCGCCGCGTCGACGCAGGAAGGCCTTGCGGATCGTCAGGTTGATCAGCGGCTGGTTCTCGTAGCGGATCAGCGGCAGGTATTTGTCGAAGATGGCCTCGGCGTCGCGCCGCCGTCCCGCCTTGAAGGCGTCGTAGACCGCGACCAGGATCTCGGTGAAGGCGAATCCGGTCATGGTGCCGGAGGCGCCGCGATTTAGTTCCTCGAGAAGGAACATGCCGCCCAGTCCGCCGAAGATCTCGAACTTGTCCGTGCGTTGACGGATGGCGTCGATCTTCTGCATGAGCGGCGGATCTTCCAATTTGAGATAGCGCGCGTTCGGAATGGAATCGGCGATTTGTCCCATGACCTCCGGCGTCATGAAGACATCGTTGACCGGCGGGAAGTCTTGGACCACGATGGCGCCGTCGATGCTGTCGGCGATGCGACTGTAGAGCGCCAGGATGGCCGGGTCGGATTTGTCTTCCATGGGCGGCGGCGCGATCATCACGCCATCGGCGCCCGCGGCAAAGGCCGCCGCGCTCAGCTCGATACAGGTTTCGAGCCGGCTGTGGCTGGCGCCCACCACGATCGGGATGGCGCCGGCGACCGTTTCAATGACGGTGTCCATAACAGCCTTGCGCTCATCGACGCTGAGCTTGGCGGCCTCGCCCATCACGCCCAGGATGGTCAAGCCCTGAGCGCCAATCTCCATTTGAAAGCGCACGAGCTTTCTGAGGCTGTCATAATCGACCGCATAATCGGCCCCGAAAGGGGTGGCCAGAATATTGAAAATACCGGTAATTCTGCTTGACATTTAAGCGACTCCAATCATTTGTTTGCCGGCGATAAAGACCATTTCGACCTGTTCGAGCGCGTTCAGGTCGGCTAGCGGATCCCCCGACACCACAATGATATCGGCGTCCTTGCCCGTTGCCAGGCTGCCGAGTTTGTCTTCCAGTTTGCTGATGCCGGCGGCGACGACGGTGGCGCTCCGCAGCGCGTCGTAGTTGTCGCGCTTGATGCCGAGCTCGACCATGAATGCCAGTTCCGGCGCCACGACATCGTGCCCGACGACCGGGCTGCCGGCATCGGTGCCGAAGGCGATAGTCACGCCGGCAGCCGCCGCCTTGATCAACCCATCAAAGCGCGCGCGGCCGGCGACGACGGCCTGACGCTCGGCTATTTTCCATTCCGGGATGTCATACTGTCTGGCCAGATCGGCACACGATTGCATTAACAGGGGCGCGAAGGTGGTGACGATCGGGATGTCCTTGTCGAGCAGCAGTTGGATGGTCTCGTCGCTCATGGATCCGCCGTGTTCGATCACGTCGACGCCGTACTCCGCCATGCGGCGGATGCAGGCGTCAAAGGTGGCGTGCGCGGTGATGGGCAATCCATTGCGATGCGCCTCGTCAATGACGGCGCCCAGTTCTTCGTCGGTGAACTCCAGAAGGTCGTGGCTGCCCATGATCTTGATCAAGTCGGCGCCGCCTTTGACCTGATCGCGGACGGCGCGGCGCATCTCATCGGCGCCGCTGGCTTCCCGGCAGCACCAAAAGGTATGGCCGCCGGTCTGGACAATGGCCTCGCCGGCGATCAGCAGGCGCGGACCCGGGAAGATGCCCTGTTCCACGGCTTGTTTGGCGAAGAAATTGCTCTGGTTCATGCCCAGGTCGCGCACCAGGGTGATGCCGGCTTTCAGGCTTTTGATCATATTACCGGCGCTCTTGTAGGCGTTGATCTCGGGCGGGTCGTCCAGTGATTGACGCGCCAGATCGTGTACGCCGTCCCATGCCAGATGAGCGTGCGAGTTCATCATGCCGGGCATGATGGTCTTGCCGCTGCAATCGAGGACTTGAGCGCCCGTTTCTCCCAGGTCGCTCATGCTGCCGACAGCTTTGATTTTGCCGGACTCAATCTCGACGAAGCCGCTTTCGATGATTTCGTCTCCGCGGCAGGTCAAGACGCGTCCGCCGGCCAGGACGCGGCGCGGCGCGGGAATATCGAACATGGGCTTGATGATCTTTTCGAAACGCCATGCGGGTGCTTCTGGCATCAGTTGTCTCCTTCTTGCCGGGGCTGCGCTTTGCTGCCGGGCTGATGGGAGTATTCATTTTTAAGGACTTCGCGCTCTTGTCGCGCGCGGTAAAGATAAACAAGCACCGAGGGCCCAGAGGGCGCGGAAGTAGTTCCAAGTAAGTAATGAAAATTCGGAATGCCGCTTTTCTAACCCCTCCCCCGGCCCTAAGCCCCCTCTATCCCCCCGCTAAACGGGGGGCGGAAACCCCAAAGCATCCGAAGTAGAGGGGAGTTTAGTCGCCGAGTATTGCGATTTTTCGCATGACTAACTTGGTACTACTTTTGTGTCTTTGTGATGAAAATATTGCAATACCAACAGGATCCTATCTTGACATGGGTCTTCGGCGTTAGGCAATAAGATTAGAGTGCCAGACTGACGCGCGCGGGATCGGGGCGGATGAATTGCCCGTCGCCGGCGGCGCCGACAATTTGTCCATGCTTGAAAACCGTCTTGCCGTTGACGATGGTGCGCTTGACCGCCCCCTTGAAGGTCATGCCGTCGTAGAGCTTGTCGCAATCGCGCGCTTTGCTGAAGAGCATATCGCCGCTGATGGTCGTTTCGTCGTCCGGGTCGTAGATCACGAGATCGGCGGCGGCGCCGATGCCGATATGCCCGCGCTCGGGATAGACGCCGAAGCGCCTGGCGCCATTGGTCGCGACCAGATCAACCGCCTTGTTGACGCTGATGCGCCCGGAGAGCGCTTCGTGCATCACGCCGAGCAGCAATTCCTCGACGCCGGGCGCGCCGGGTGGGGTCGCCCAGATATCGGTGCGGGCCCGTTCTTTTTCTTCCACGGTGAAAGGCGAGTGGTCGGTGGTGATGGCCATGATCGTGCCGTCGATCAGGGCGTCCCAAAGCGCGGCTTGATCGGCCGCTTTGCGCAGGGGCGGGGTGACCTTGGCGTAGGGACCGACGCGCGACAAATCGTCCTCCGTGAAGAACAAGTAGTGCGGGCAGGTCTCGACGCTGGCCGTGGATCCCGTGGCTTTGAAGCGGCGGAAGACCGCCAGGGGCTCTGCGCCGCTGAGATGCGCGATGTGCAAGTTGGCGCCGATACTTTCGTTGAGCGTGAGCAGGGTAGCGATGGCCAGGGCTTCGACGTGCGGCGGGCGCGATTCGCCGTGCGCCGGTACATCATTGCGCCCGGCCGCGACGAGTTGCCGGGTATGCCATTCCAGCAGGTGATTGTTTTCGGCGTGAACGGCGCAGACCAAGCCCGTCTCGGCGACGAGCTGGAGGGCCTGGTAAAGATCGGGAACTTCCGGCAGGCAAAGCCCTTCAAATTCGTCATCGCGGCCCTTGGGCGCGGATGTCATGAAGATCTTGAAGGCGATGGCGCCTTGATCGACCATGCAAGCGATTTCGTCGCGATCCAGCAGGCCGGGCGCGCCATAGAGTCCAAAATTGACGTATGCGTCGCGCTGGGCCAATGCCTTGCGCATGGCGAAGACCTCGCCGGTGGCGCAGCAGGGTTTGGAGATCGGCATCTCGAAGACGGTGGTCACGCCGCCGGCGGCGGCAGCCCGCGTTTCGGTGGCGAAATCGCCGCGCTGCGGATAAGCCGGCGCGCGACAATGAAAGTGAATGTCAATGGCGCCCGGCAGCAGCAATTTGCCGGAAGCGTCGATGGTCTCGCCGGCTTTCATAGCGGCGGAATCCGCCACCAGCGCGACGATCCTGCCGTCGCTGATGCCCAGGTCGAGGCGGGAAATGCCGCTTTCGAGAACGACTTGCGCGTTTTTGATCAAGGTATCTACGTTCACAGTCTTTTCCTTAGGCGAAGGTAAGTCGCTCAGTTGGCGCGGTAGATCGTCCGCCGCAGAAAATCCAGCAGGATGTCCGTGGTGGCTTGGTATTCCGCCAGGGCGACATGCTCATCGGCGGCGTGGGCGGCTTCATAACTCCCGGGACCGAAGATGATCATATCTCCGCGGGCCAGGTCTGTGAGATGTTTGGCGTCGCTGCCGGGCAGGTAACCGATGGGACCCGGGTCGGCCTTGAGTTCGTCCCGCACGCAGGACAAGAAAATCTGTCCCAATTCCGTATCCAGCCCCGAGTCGAACCAGCGGGAATATACAAAGCTGTCGATGTCCGCTGTCGCGGGCGCTATATCAACCGCTTCGACGACGGCTTTTAATTCGGCGATGACAGCATTTGGATCTTCGCGCGGGATCATGCGGCGATCGAGCTTGATTTGGCAGGCATCGGGCACGGCGTTGGCGGTGCTGCCCCCTTCGATCACACCGATGTTGCAAGTGGGAACGCCGACCACCGGGTGAAGGCGATTCGCCAGATCGTTGTGATAGTCGTGCAGCGCGGCGATCAGTTTCGACATGGCGACGATGGCGTTGACGCCGCGGTCGGGATTGGTGGCGTGCACGGCTTTGCCGCGCGTGTGCACGGAAGCGCGCATGACGCCTTTGTGCGCGGTCGCGACCTTGTTGCCGGTTTGTTCGCCGACCACGATGAAATCGCAGCTAGGCAGATGTCCATTATCCGCCAGCCACTTGCTGCCAAGCTGGCCGCCGACTTCTTCTTCGGCGGCGGCGACCAGAACCAGCGTCCCAGCCAGCGCGTCTTGTTGGGCGGCGTCGGCCATCGCCAGCATCATCGATGCCAGGGGCGCTTTGTCGTCGATGCTGCCCTTGCCATAGAGCGCGCCGTCCTTGACCAGGCCGGCATAGGGATCGACATGCCATTTGTCGGCTTCGTTCGTGGCGATGGGTACGGTATCGATATGGGCGTGCAGCATGATCACCGGCGACCCTTCGCCCAGCGTGGCGATGGCGTTGCGCGCCTCGGGCTTGGCCGCGGGCGCCGGGGTACGCAGGTCACAGCCGATGGCGCGCATTTCACTCGCGACAAAATCGGCGATAGCGCGGGTATCGCCGGGCGGGTTCGGGGAGGGGATCTGCACCAGACCCTGCAGCAGTTGGACGCTATCCATCATTTGTCCCCGACGGCGCGCGCGTTGAGATCTCGGCGGCGCACGCTAAATGCCTTTGACGGACTTGTATTCTTCCAGTTCTTCCGGTGTATAGACTTGCATCAGTTCCAATTCGACGCCGCCGGCTTCTTGCTCCAGGAAGGCGACCCAGCCTTCGGGATGCACGTGACTGCCTTTGACCTTGCAAGCGGCGCATTCTTTCAAGGCAGCGCCTTTGGCCTGGGCGTCGTCCAGGGCTTGGTCGATATCCGGCACAGCGTAACAGATATGATGCAAGCCTTCGTAGCCGCGCTCCTTGATCCAGGCGTCGTAGCGACCGCCTTCGTCCATGGATTGGCATAATTGATACTCGACATCGCCCACATTGAAGATGGCGACGATGTTGCGCGACTTGTCGTATTCGTGTACCTCGGCATCGTGGCCGACGCCGATGAAGTCTTGATAATGCCCCAAAGCGCCCCGGGCGTCAGATACCGCAAAGGCCATGTGTTTGATGTAGCGTCCTTCCATTTTTTCCCTCCTGAGAATTTCGTCAGATCAACTGTCTTCAAAGCGCTCCCAGTGCGTCAGATCGCGCCAGGTTATTTTCTTCCAGGCGCGCATGCCCCCGCGCGCGCCCTCCGCCTTGTGCCCGATACATATGAACATCTCCGGCGAATAGCTGCCCGGCAAGTTCAGGATTACTTTGATGGCTTCTTTGCTGAAGGACGTGACTGGACCCGAGGCCAGGCCAATGGCCTGCGCCGCCAACATCATGGTCTGCGCGGCGCCGCCGACATCTATGAGCGAGGTGCGGTCGCTATCCGTCATCTTGTGCTGCTCGATAATCGCCCAGTTGATGCAGATCAAGATGAGGACCGGGGCCTTTTGGAACATGCCCGGCGCCACCAGGCGGATCAATCGCCGCGTTTCCGGATCTTCCACGACGACATAGCGAATCGGGCGCAGATTGCCGCCGGTGGGCGCCCAGCGCGCCGCTTCCAGTATCGTTTCTATTCCCTCGCGCTCGACGGCTTCGTCTGTCAGCTCGCGCACGACTCGACGGGTTCTGATGTTGTTGAGGACAGGCTCGCTCATGACGAGGCGCTCTCCGAGCGGCTGTGGCGCAGCAGGCAACCCGCCACTTCCCGGCAGAGATGATCAAGGCCGTCGGTATAGGTCTCGACATCGGACATCGCCATGTGCAGCTCGGGAATGCGTTCGATGTTGTCCTGCAGGAAAGCTTTGGACCTGTCGGAAGAACGCTCGAGCATCAACGCGCTGAGCCGTTCAGTCGCCGTCAACAAGCGCAAGGGAGCGTAATGCGCCGGCTCGTCCATCTGTATCCGCGCCGAGCTGATCAGCAGCGCCAGCAGCTCCACCGCTTCGGTCTCGGTCAACACCCAGTTTTCACTCACAATTCTGGCTCCGGAATCTCATTTGTCCCTAATGTGGGCGACTCAAAAAGTCACCCCCGCATTCGCGCCATAACTGAAACTTTTAGCCGCAGAGCGCAAAATCGTAAGCCTTCTCGTCGCATGCGGGACGCGGTTAACGTAGACAGGGTCAGCTATTGCTTGACCCGATGTGTCTATACGGGCTGCGCGTCGACGTCGCTTGACATGTCACAAGGCCTCAATTAGAATCGCCCAAATCTCTGCGATTGTCTACAATCTACAGACGACCGGATTATAGGAAGCGCTCGGTTCGCTGTCAAGTCCGCCGGATTCTCGCAGGTGGCGAGAATCGTGGATATGGCCCTATGGCGAGTTCGATACGCGAGGGTTCGCCACAGAAGTAGTCCCAAGAAAGTAATGAGAATCTGAAAAAGCGACGAGTTGTAGGGGCGTTTCGCTGAAACGCCCGAAAACAGTTAGTGAAGGAACGGTCGGCACAGCGCCGCGCGTAGACACGGCGGGTCTGCCGTCCCTACAGCATACGCATTTTCGCTGCATGACTAACTTGGTATTGCTGAAAATACAGCGAGCTTGCAAAAACGGCTTTATGCCCTTTGGGATTTCGCAGTGACAATATCGCAGTATCCACAGAATTTACCGCTCGCGGGATCTCGTATGAGGGCGTCCGGCGCTGACAACCGACCGCAGCCGCGCGCTTGAAGTGACACATGAAACCGAACTTGCCGCAAATCAAGAATTTGTCCATCCGAGAGCAGACGCTCGACACCCTGCGGGAGGCGATCCTCACGGGCGAGCTCAAGCCCGGTCACTCGCTGATCGAGATGGACCTGTCGCGGCAGTTGGGCGTCAGCCGCGCGCCCATACGGGAAGCGCTGCGCATCCTCAACTCTGAGGGATTGATCGAAACGATTCCCTACCACGGCACAACGGTGCGGCGCTTGACACGGACGGACATTGAAGAGATATACAGTATGCGCAGTCTGCTGGAGAGCTTCGCGATTGAAGAAGTGATACGAGCGCAGAATCCCGATGATTTGCAGCGCTTGCGCGGTACTGTCGAAGAAATGATAGTGGCTGGCAGAGACAATAACATTAATTCGGTCAATATACTTGATCGCGATTTTCACGACGCTTTAATCGAGATGAGCGGGCATAGCCTCTTGCTGTCCATGTGGCAAACAGTCGCGATGAAAGCGCGCCAGGTGATGGCTTTGGTCAATCGGCGCAATACCGATCTGACACAAATCGCCCGCAATCATCTGCCGCTGCTGGACGCGATGGAACAAGGCGATATTCCGGAGGCGATCAGATTATTGCGAGCCCACATCGCGTCAGCGGGCGACCTGATCGCCGAAGATTGGCAGAGGGACAGCGCGACGATCGGCGACGGATCATGAAGCGCGTCATCGTCACCGGCGCCAACGGTTTTGTCGGCTCTAACATAGTTTCAGCGCTGGCGCAAGGCGGCTGGCAGGTTTGCGCCCTGGATCGGGAATTTGATAATCCCGCTGTGGCGACCTGGAATCAGAATCGCGTAGAGCGCGTCCGAGCGCATTGCGCCGATATGCCGGCGATGCCTGCCGATGCGCTGGTCCACGCGGCCTTCGTCACCGCTACGCCGGAAGATCGGGGAGAATCGCCGGAAGACAATCTGCGCGCCAACATCGAACCGCTCTTGCAAGTGATGGAATATGCTGAAGCAGGGGGCATCCATCGTTGCGTCTTCATCAGTTCCAATGCTGTCTTTCGCCAAACGCCGGCGACGCTGGTAGATGAAATGCGGCCGCCTGATCCGCTGGGCGTCTACGGCGTGGCCAAAACGCTTATGGAGCGCATGGTCGACACCTTGCGCCATCTGCATGGCCGCGACATAGTCTGCGCGCGGCTTGGCGCTGTCTATGGAAGCTACGAATACAGGCGTTCCTCGCGGCCCAAACTGAGCATGGTGGGACAGATGATGCAGGACGCGCTGAGCAAGGGAGAGATCGTCGTATCCACGCCCGCTGAATTACGGCAATGGACGCTTGCGGCGGATATCGGTCGGGCAATTGCCGCGCTGCTGAGCGCCGAGTCGCTCAACCATAGCTTGTATAATCTCGCCAGCGGCGAGCGCCTGTCGGACCTGGCAGTCGCCCGGATGATACAAGGTCTGGTTGAGGGCGTCAGGCTCAGTCTTCCTTCCGGGTATGAATCGCCTGCCCGATCTCCAGAAAAGCTGGGCTGGCTGGACAACAGCCGTCTACGTCGAGACACCGATTTTGACGATTGGACGGCGATGAGCCAGGACGCGCTGGCGAGGGCATTGACGAGTCTTGCCGGGCAATCCAGGGATGCTTAAGGTCTTGCTGGCCGGCCTGGGCGTGCGCGGTCGTCATTGGGCGCAAGTGATCCAGCGGAACGCGCGCGCCGATTTGCTCGCTTACGCCGATCCGGACGCGCGGGCACGCGGACGAGCATGCGCTGAATTCGGGGAACGTCCGGCTTTTGCTAGCGTAGATGGCGCGCTGAATTCGCTGGACGATGTGGATGCACTGGTGCTGGCGAATCCACCGATGGGACGCGAGCGCATCGTCCGCGCTGCTGCCGACCGCGGCTTGCATCTACTGATCGAAAAACCGCTGGCGCTGGATCTTGACGAAGCGAGGCGCTTGGTGGGAATTGCTGAAAGCGCGGGCATTTCGCTGATGGTCGGGCTCAACTTCCGTTATCTCGGCGTCACCAAAGCGCTCAAGGGCTTGTTGAGGGACGAGCGGGTCGGCAATCCGGCCTTCGCCCGTTTCACCTACGAGCGCTGGCGCGATGGCGGACGAGGCGATCTCAACGATTATCCCTTGACCATGCGGCATCCCATGCTCTGGGAGCAGAGCATTCATCATTTTGATCTGATGCGATATGTTTACGAGCAAGAACCGGTTCGGATCAGTTGCCGGGCCTGGAATCCTGGCTGGAGCATGTACGCGCGAGAGAGCAATGTGGCGGCCTTGATCGAGTTCGACGGCGGCATGGTCGTCAATTATCAGGGCACCTGGCAAGGCAACTGGGCTGTGCCGGGTTTTGAATGGCGCAGCGAGTGCAGTGAGGGAATAATCACGCAGCGGGATCAATTCGGCGAGTTGTATTACGCCTTGCGCGATGATGAGAAACTGACGCAGGTGAGCTTGCCGCCGCATGAACGCTGGATCACGGAAACGCGAGGTCTGTTTGACAGCTTTGTCAAGCATGCGCTGGATGGCGCGGCCCTGGAGTGCAGCGGGCGCGATCATCTGATGTCGCTGGCAATGCTGGAGGCTTGCATACGATCGAGCGAGGAAAAGTCAGCGGTTGATATCACGGGCGTATCCCCCGCCACGTCAGGTTGAGTCAATAGACTAATGGATGGGAATCATGAGCGAAACTTTTGTGGGCATTCAGATCGGCGCCATCAGCTTCATAGACGAAGGCGTCGAACAAGTTCTTGATATATTGCAGGAAAAAGCGGGCGTCAACGCGCTATTGATTTCGGCTCTGAGCTGGAGCATCGGGAACGCCGGCCGCGCCGCCTTCGGCTTCCCCGATCACGGCGTTCAGCATCCGGACAATTTACAGGGCGGGGCGATGTTCGAGCCCGACCCGCGCTACTATCAAAAAACATTTATGAAGCGCTTCGCCGCGCCGGATCCGCTTTACAAGGATTTCGATACTCTGGCGGATGTCATCCCGGCAGCGCGCAAACGCGGCATGAGCGTTTACACTTATTATTGCGAGACGTCGAGCTCGGGGATTCGGTCGAGCTGGCAGCCGGGCTTCGCGCATTTTCTCGATCGCGACCATCTGGGACGCCTGGCGACCCGCCCCTCGCTGCTGAATCCGGATTACAAGACCTGGTGGCATTCGGTCTTTTCCGATTGGCTGAACAACCACGATTTGCGCGGCGTTTTGTGGGGCATTGAACGGCAGAGCCCGCTGATGGATATCTTTCGCGGCGATAGCTCGACCGGCTTTGATTCATATTATGTGGCGGAGGCGCGGTCGCGCGGCATCGACGTGGAGCGGGCTTTGAGCGGGTATCGGGCGATCGAGGATTTTCTAAAGAGCGTTCGCGCGGGCGATCGTCCCGAAGAAGGGGTCTTTGTCTTGCTATTGCGCAACCTGCTGCATTATCCCGAGGTGCTGATGTGGGAGAAGATGTGGCTGGATTCGCATCATGCCTTTTACCGCGAGTTGCATGGCTTGGTAAAGTTCTACGATCCTGGTTACGAGTTTGGCATCGGCATCTGGCAGGTGATCAATACTTACAATCCTTACCTGCGCGCGCAGTACGACCAGCGCGAATACGCGCCCTACGCCGATTGGTTCAAGCCGGTGCTTTATCACAGTCCGGCGGGCGCGCGTTTCGCCGACTTCGCGGCGTCGTGGCAAGCGGGTGTGCTGGCGGATGCGACGCCCGATGGCGCGTACCATGCGCTGGCGACGGTCTTGGGCTTGGACGATTTCATTTCCTCGCGCGAGGCGGGACCCCTGGCGGGCTTCAGCGCGGATTACGTCAGGCAATGGACCGCGCGCCTGATCGCCGATACCGGCCGGCCGGTATATCCGGGCATCGGGGTGGGCGTGGGGCATAGCGGCAGCAGCAAAGAGATCAGTCCACAGGAGATTCGCGAGGGCGTTCATGCCGGCTTTGACGGGGGCGCCGGCGGGGTCATGATCTCGCGCAATTATTCCGAAGCGGAACTGCGCAATTTGGCGGCTGTCGGCGACGCGCTGCGCGAACGCGGCATGATATAGCCGCATCCGGCGAACAGGTCTTCCGCGCTCATAGACAAAAACAAGGCGCTCCTTGCATGGGCAAGGGGCTTCATTACAAAGGGGGACATAATGACCATAAGAGTGGGCACGATCGGCGCGAGCTTCGCGCGCCAGGCGTATCTGCCGGCGCTGAAGACAATTGACGATGTCGAACTGGTGGCTATCGCCAGCGCGCGGTTGGCCAGCGCGCAATCGGCGGCGGACAGCTTCGCGATCCCGCATGTCTACGACGACTGGCAGCGTATGATGGGCGAGCATGAGTTTGACCTGGTCTGCATCGCGACGCCGACGCTCTATCATGCGCCGATGGCGATGGCTGCGCTGCGGGCCGGCGCGCATGTCCTGTGCGAAAAGCCGATGGCGATGAATCAGGATGAATCGGCGCACATGTTGGAAACTGCCGAATCGCTCAACAAGCTACATATTATCGGGCACGAGCTGCGCTTCAATCCCAATCGCAGGAAGATCCAATCGCTGATCGAGAGCGGCTTCATCGGCCAGGCGCGGCATGCCAATATCGTCAATATCTCCGGCGCCTGGGGCGATCCCGCCGCGCGGCCGGCGGGTGACTGGTGGTCGCGCGAGGACATGGGTGGCGGTCGGCTGGGCGCGAGCGGCTCGCATATGATTGACCTCTTGCGCTTTTGGCTGGGTGATATCGCGGCGATCAGCGGGCAGGTGACGACTATGGTAAGGGAGCGCATTGACAATGCGAGCGGCGCCAATTGGCAAGCGACCGCCGACGATCAGACCAGCTTTCTCATGGAGATGGAGAGCGGCGCGCTTTGTTCAGTATTCTTGAGCGGCGCCGCGCGACACGGCATGGGCAATCAGACGCAGATCTTCGGCAGTGAAGGCACGATCACGCTGGCGGACAAGTATGAACGACTGCTGGTTGCCAGAGCCGGCGAGGATTTCGTCGATGTGAGCGAGGGCGACCCGAACGCCGATTTGGTTGGCATCGGCACGGGCATCTGGAATGTGTCATTCGTCGCCTTGATGGTCGAATTGACCGCTGCGATAAGAGAAAAGCGCTCTCTGGGCTGGGGCGCGACCTTCGCCGACGGGCATCAATGTCAGATCGCGATGGACGCCATCAGAAAAAGCAGTTCCGATAGGCGGTGGGTGGATTTATGATCGTGTTTATGAATGCGTTTGCATCCAGTGTTATAATATCCTCACACTAAGTCGAACGAGGGCGAAAAATGGTGATTGAGCGCGTCCGCCAGATGAGCGTCGACGAATTCCTTGACTTTGCGGAAAACAGCGAGGATCGGTATGAATATATTGATGGTGAGTTGGTTCAATTGACCGATGGAAAACTCGACCACTTTCGAATCATTGCAAATGTGACGGTCAGGTTCGCGAGTCTGTTTGCTGATAGGGACTATTTGGTGCTCGGCAGCGGCATGCTCGTGAAAGCCGGAGACGCGCGCCTTGTCGCGCCGGATGTCAGTGTCGTCCGCGGCGAGCCGGAGACGGAATCCGAGACGCGCGTTCTGCTCAATCCGATTCTCGTCGTGGAAGTCACATCTCCATCGTCAATCGAACATGATCGAATCTCGAAGCGCGAGTATTATAGTAACGTCGCTTCGATAGAGGCTTATCTCATCGTCGACCAGCACCGTGTGTTTGTCGAGTTATACACGCGCAGTGATACCGGCTGGCACATCCAGTACTTCTCCGACCTGGGCGACGAAGTACCGCTGGCGGCGCTGGAGTGCAGCCTGCCACTGCGGGAAATTTACCAGCGAATCAGCTTTGAAGAACAACCGCCCGCGCCCGCTGAAGATACTTAATCGAAAGAGGACGATCCGCTGGATCGCCCTCAACTTCAACGCTTATCTGTGAACAACGACATACGTCGCAGGTGGCAAAGCGCGCGGTCTATTCCGCTTCCAGCAGCGTCACCGCGCCGAGCGTCTCCAATTGTTCCTGGATTTCGTTGGCGTCGCCGACCACGACGATGATGAAGTCCTCGGGATGGATGTAGGTGTTCGCGATATTCAGGACGTCATCCGTGGAGACATCTTTGATATAACCCAGCCACTTGTTGAGCCGGTCGAGTTCGACGCCGCGGATCTTGTAGGACGCCACCGATTCGACGAAGTCCTGATAAGTCTCGAGCCCGAAGACGAATTCGCCGACGATGCCATCGCGAGCGTCGTTGATCTCTTCGTCTGTGAGCGGCTCGGTTTTGATTCGTTCGATTTCATTGAAGACTTCCTCGAGCGCGGCCGCGATCACGTCGTTGCGGACCGCCGCGGTGACGATGAACCTTCCGGTATCCGCCGGGTAGCTGAATCCCGACCCGATGCTATAGGTGTAGCCCTTTTCTTCGCGGATGTTTTGTACCAGGCGGGAGGAAAAGGTGCCGCCCAAGACGTGGTTCATCACGCGCGCCGGGAAGTAATCGAGGCTGGCGCCCTGGATGCCGATGTTGCCCATGATGAAGTTGGCCTGTGTGCTGCCGGGCCGATCCACGAGCAGCATTTGCTGCCCACTATGCTCCGGCAGCGCTGGGTAGCTGATTGCCTCGGCCGTTCCTTGCCAATCGGCGAAGTGCTGCTGCGCATAGGCGAGACCTTCCTCGGTGGTTATGGCGCCGGCGATGATCAGTACCGCGTTGTCCGGTTGACGGCGCGACTCATAGAAGGCGACAATGTCATCGCGAGTGATGGCTTCCAGGGACTCGAAGGTGGTGGCGTTGCCATAGGGATGGCCCTCGTATAGCGTCCGCCCGAAGGTACGCCCGGCGACAAAACCGGGTTCGGCCAGGTTAGCTTCCAGGGCGCTGATGCGCTCCGCCCGTTCGCGCTCGACTTCGTTCTCGGGGAAGTTGGCGTTGAGCGTCATATCGGCGAGCAATTCGAAGGCCAAATCGCTATCTTCGATCAAAGCGAAGACGCCAAGGGACATGCTGTCGCTGCCGGCCCCACTGCCGACAGCGCCGCCCACTTGCTCGATTGCGCCGGCGATGTCCTGCGCGCTGCGCGTGGTTGTGCCGCGCGTTATCAAGTCCCCAGTAATCCCGGCCAGCCCGGGCAAGTCCTGCGGCGCGGCCGTGGAGCCGCCGGTCATGTAAACATCGAGCGAGATGATGGGCATATTGGGCTGCTCTATCACCACCACTTCCAGGCCGTTATCCAAGACGTTTTCAGTGATATCGGGGAAGTTGAATTCGTTCGACTCCATGGGCGGCGGCGCTTCGCTCTGTTCGATGACATAGCGATAGTCCGGCGCCTGCTCGACAGCGTCTTCGGCGGCGTATGGTTCCACCGGCGGCGGGGCTTCAGCATCGGTTTCCACCACGTTAAACACGTGCCGATCGGCATCTTCCAGATACTCAATAGCAACGCGTTGGATGTCCTCGCTTGTGACCGCCTTGTAGCGGTCAATGCCCGTGAATACCGCCTGCGGATCGTCGAAATAGTAGCTTGCGCTCTGTACGCTCTCCGCCAGACCAAGAGCCGTCTCCAAGCCGAGAATGCCTCTGCTTCGTATTCCGGCGATCACCTTGTCAAGCTCTTCTTGCGGAACGCCTTCATCGATGATCTTTTGCAGCTCTTCGTAGGACGCCGATTCAAGGTCTTCCAGCTCGACGCCAACGTTAGCTACGAGAATGAAGGCGAATTGGCCCGGACCTCGATTGTCAAAGATCCAAGCGTCCGCTTGCAGAGCCTTGCCGGTGTCGACCAGCCGCTTGGCGAGGCGGCTTGAATCACCGACGCTCAGAACGCGGGAGAGCACGTTTAGTGCCGGGTAGTCTTCATGGATCAGTGGCGGTATCTCGTAGGCGACCAGAAGCGCGGGCAGATTGATGAATGGATCTTCGATAGTGATGTATTCCGCTTCCTCTTGATCGACCGGCACAAAGTCGGGCAGGGCGGGCGGGTCCTCGCCGCGCGGGATGGGCGCGAAGAGTTCATCGACTAGAGCGCGCGTCGTGTCGAAATCAATGTCCCCGGCGACGACCAGCGTGGCATTGTTAGGGACGTAATATGTGCGGTGGAAAGCTAGCACATCTTCGATTTGGGCGTTGTTGACATCATCAATGGCGCCGATGGCGGGCCGTTTATAAGGTTCGTAGGAGTACGGTACCGTGATAAGCGCTTTAACCGCCGTGCCATAGGGTCGGTTGTCGTAACTCCTTTGCAGTTCCTCGATGACGATGGCGCGCTGATTATCGAGGTTTTCCTGCGTCACGTCCAAGCCGCCAAGGCGATCCGCTTCCAGCCAGAGCGCCAGCGGCAGTTGATGTGAAGGCACCGTGTCGTAATAGGCGGTGTAGTCGATGCCGACATAGGCATTAGACGAGCCGCCAACACGTTCCAGCAACTGAACCATCTCGCCACCCGGGACATTTGGGGAGCCCTCAAACATCATATGCTCGAAGAGGTGGGCGAATCCGCTTTTGCCTTCCGGATCATTGGCGCTGCCGACCCGAAACCAGATATCTACCGCGACGGTGGGCGCCGTCGTATCGCGCGCCAGGATGACTTCCAAGCCGTTATCCAGCACATATTGCTGCAAATCCAGTTCTTGGTCCGCTGCCAGGCTGGTTCCGCCGAGCGTCAGCAAGCACAACATGAGAAAAACGAGACGTTTCATGAGATGCTTTGTCTCCTTTCGTATGAGTTGGACAAATCAAGCATCAACTCATTCCATTATAGGTCACTTACGCTATTGTAAACGGAATGTAAACGTTCGATGTGAAAATCCCAAGCTATGAGCGCCTGCAAGGCCAACGGCGGAGCAGCACGCGACCATCACGCGCAATCGCTTCGCAGACTAATCCTCAATGGCGGAACGAGATCCATGCTGCGAGCCGGCCGGCGACAATTCAGGTATCTCTCCATCAATGAGTTCGTTATGCCTGGCATCATTGCCGGCCAATTTGAGGCCTTGCCAAGGGACGTCAGTGTCCTACGCGCGTCGGTCAAGAAGCACGATTGTCTTTTGCGGCTCGCGCTGTTTGAACCAGCATAACACAGCCGCTCGGCGGCAGCGAAAAGGTCCCAGGAATGTCGCGCTCACGCAAAACCGTAAGCCTTGCCGTCGCATGAGCGACGCGGTTTACGTAAACTGGAGCGAACGTTTCTGGCGTCAGAGCGGCAGATTACACAAACTGCCACGGCCGGGCAGCTTCAAACCGCGATGGTCAGCGATTCCAGGTCACGCGGGTAGTAGGTCAGCATCTCCGCGCCGCTGTCTGTGACCAGGACGGTATCGGAATGCCGGAAACCGCCCAACTCGGGAATGTATAAGCCCGGCTCCACGGTGAAGACCATGCCGGCTTTGATCTCTGTGTCGTCGCCAATATCGAGGAAGGGACCTTCGTGATAGCGCAAGCCGATCGTATGCCCGCTGTGATGTTTCCAGTAGGGCATGAGCTCGTGCTTGTCGAAGTAGGCGCGTACTTCGCGGTCGACCGCGCTGCAGGGCGCCCCCGGCTCCAGCGCTTCCATGGCGATCGTCTGCAAATTGACCATGTGATCAAACATGCGCTTCTGGTCGTCCGAAGGCGCGCCCAGGATCATGGTGCGTTCCAGTTCGCTGACATAACCCCAGATCGCCGCGCTGGCGCCGGTCACAAGCACATCGCCCTCCTGGAAGCTGATGTTGCTGGTCAAGGCGTGCGGGATGGCGGCGTTGCGGCCGATCTGGCCGCGATATCCGGCCATGGCGCCTTCGTAGTATGCGCTGTTGCCGCGCCAAATCGGCCCGATGCTATCCAGCATCATGAGCGTGGCTTCGCCGCTGGCGCGCTGCGATACTTCGACCTCGCCAATGCCGACCTCCGTGTACTTTTGCAGCAGTTTGTGCGCCAGATTTCCCCATTTGCAGCTTTCCTTCAGCAGGGCAATCTCCGCCGCCGACTTGACCATCATCTGGTCTTCGATAGGCGCGCGGCAATTGCTGACCGCAGCGCCGGTGAGCTCCGAGAGCGAGTCGCCGCGATAGCCGAAGATCCAGGGATAGCCGTCGCTGTCGGCGCCGATTGCGCCCTCGATTCCCATGTCCTTGACTAAATCAAGCAACACCTTCATGGGGTGATTGAGATCGGGATATTCCAGGTAGTGCGCGACGCGGTCGATGACGGACATGGAAGCCGCGTGTTCCAGTTCCAGGCGCGGTACCAGCAGCGCCCGCTGGCCGGACCGGTTCATGACGTAAGCCATGGGCCGCTCGGTGGGGATGAAAGCGAAGCCGGTGTAATACTTGATGTAGTCGGCGTCGAAGAGCACGAGACCGCTGACGCCGAGTTCGGCGATAATTTCCTGCAGGCGCTCGTTGCGCTCCGTGTATTCGGCGTCGCTTATTTTGAGTTGGGTTGTGGTAAGGGGCATGGCTTGCCTCCGCTAGGGTTGTTTGAGTTTGCGGAGGATTATAACGCCGGCCCCAAGACAGCGATATAGGCGACCCGAGCCGGACAGTTGACAAGTGAATCAGGAGAATAGAGCCGAAAGATTTAGATTGAAGCCGGGCAGAACCTGCTCGCCAGAGAGCGCGCCGTCGGCGTCGATGAATGTGCTTTGGATCTTGCCATCCGCGTCTAGTCGGCAGACTTCCGCGGTCCATTTGTTAGGAATGACGATCCAGACCAACTGTGTGCCATGCTGCAGATATAAGGCGGCTTTTCGGCGAATCTGCGCCATGGTGTTACTAGGAGAGACGATTTCAACGGCGAGATCGGGCATGACCGGAACGAATGTTTTTGTCAGTGGAGGCGCATTGCGACCAGTGCGCCTGAATGCGACATCGGGTGATAATAGTGTATTTGGATCGTCGGGCGAGTAGTATCCAGCGTCTACGGCCGGAATGCCAAGTTTGCGCTCAGGGTCAAATAAGCGTATAAAGTGAAAAATGTCGCCTGCAAGCAATCCATGCTCTTCACCAGTCGGCGCCATCTCGAATAGCTCTCCATTGATTAGCTCAAAGTGTTTGTCGGCGTTTTCCGCTTGACAGACGAGTTGCCACAGGTCGTCAATGTCGTAGGCGCGCTGTTGAATTGCCATCTCTTCCTCGCGTTGTCGCCACACTATTTGAATAGTCTCGACAGCTCAAGCGCAAAGCCTGGCAGGACGGACTCGCCGGAGAGGCTGTCGTCGATTCCGATGACTGTGCTTTGGATTTCTCCACCTTCATCAAGTCGGCAGACTTCCACACCCTGCTTGTCGGGAATGACGATCCAGACCAATTGCGCGCCATGTTGCAGATAGATCGCGGCTTTACGCCGAATCTGCGCCATGGTATTGCTCGGTGAAACTACCTCCACCGCGATATCGGGCATGACCGGCACCCATTTTTGCGACTTCGGTTGATCCAAACGTTCTGCGCCAATGTAGGCGACATCGGGTCCCAGCACTGTCGATCTACTGTCGGGCGGTTGATAGCCAGTTTCAGTTGTGACGACTCCCAAGTCCTGTCTCTCGACGAATTCATCCAAATAACGAGTTAGCCTGGCAGCAACACGCCCGTGCAATAGACCGGGGGGGACCATCTCGATAATCTCTCCATCAATCAATAGAAAACGTTTATCTTCATTGCCTTCCGCTTGGGTGATTTCCCAAAGGTCGTCAATGTCATAGACGCGCTCTTGGATCGCCATTGCTGTCTCCAGCACCCTCCCTCACGTTGGCACAATCATACCACGCGGCTATTCGTATGCTCAAATGTCGCTG
Organism: Chloroflexota bacterium; assembly: GCA_026713245.1. Lineage (GTDB taxonomy): Bacteria > Chloroflexota > Anaerolineae > Aggregatilineales > Phototrophicaceae > UBA6055. The sequence goes on along the minus strand of JAPOOU010000286.1, from coordinate 9,612 downwards.
GCGAGACTACAAAAGGGCGAGCCGCTGGCTCGCCCCAGCAAGATTCGTCTTTTATTACGTCGGATTACAGCACCGGCGCGCCAGGCTCCCGCGCGATGAACTGACCGGCGCCATTGCTGCCCAGCCAGGTCTCGCCATCGACCAGCTTGACCCCGCGCTGATAGACCTGTACCGGCAGGCCCTTGACCGTCATGCCTTCGTAGCAGTTGTAATCGACGCGCATGTGGTGCGTCGCCGCGCTGATGGTATGTTCCTTGTGCGGATCCCAAACCAGAATATCGGCGTCGGAGCCCACGGCGATGGTGCCTTTGCGCGGGTACATGCCGAAGATGCGCGCCGGGTTGGTGCAGTGCAGTTCCACAAAGCGCGAGGGCGAAAGCTTCCCGCTGTTGACGCCGGCATGCCACATCACCTTCATGCGGTCTTCCAGCCCGGGCATGCCGTTGGGGATCTTGGCGAAGTTGCCTTTACCGAGTTCTTTGCCCGGCCGGCGATAGGACGGGTCTTGTTTTTCGTATCCGACCCAATCGCGGCCGCCGGTCCGCTCGTTCCACTCTTCCCAGGGACCGTGCCCGCCGTCATACCAAAAATCGCAATGGTCGGTGCTGACGATCTGCAGCGTGCCATCGCGCACGGCGCCCCAAAGGACGCCGTGATCGTGCGCCGTGCGGATCGGCGGCGAGCAGACGTACTTGGAACCTTCGAATCCGGGCAGCGCCATGTGATCTTCGACGGTGAGGAAGAAGTACTGCACGCAGGTTTCGCCCATGACCGGGTATCCCAAGGCGCGTCCGCGCCGCAGCGCCTCGATGGCCGGCTCGCAGGTCATGTGGACCACATAGAGCGGGCAGCCGGTCATGCCGGACATGACCACGGCGCGGTTGGTCGCTTCGCCTTCGATCTCGGGCGGGCGCGACGAGGCGTGATAAACCGGGTCGGTTTTGCCTTCCGCCAGCAGCGCCGGCGTCAGCGCGGCCTCGACATCGCCGTTTTCGGCGTGGACCATGACGATCATGCCGTTGTCGGCGGCTACGCGCATGGTGTTGAATAATGTCGCGTCGTCGATTTGGAAAACGTTCTTGTAAGCCATGAAGAGCTTCAGGCTGGTGATGCCTTCGTCGAGCATGGTCGGGATTTCTTTCATGACGGCGTCGTTGAGATCGGTAACCGCCATGTGGAAAGCGTAGTCGATCTGGGCGAAATCGCGCGATTTCGCCCACCAGGTTTCCAGGCCGTCGTGCAAGCTGCCGCCGATTGGCTGCACGACGAAGTCGATATGGGTGGTGGTGCCGCCAAAGGCCGCTGCCATGTGCCCAACATCAAAGTCGTCATTGCTGATGGTGCCGCCGAAGGGCAGGTCGAGGTGCGTATGCACGTCGATGCCGCCGGGCATCAAGTATTTGCCGCTGCAATCGACCAGATCATGTCCGTTGCCGTCGAGGTCGCGCCCGATCAGCGTGATGATCTCGCCCTCGACCAGGACATCGGCCTTGATCATATCGCTGGCGGTGATGATCGTTCCGTTCTTGAATACTGTTCCCATTTTTGGCTCCTTTTTCGATTGCTGTTCGTGCCGCCGGGCGATCGGGTGGATCGCCAGTGCCAGTGAGGCGATGGTCAACTGAACGCCGTGACGATCTTCTCGCCGTATTCCGCCACGATGCGCTTTTCCACACGGAAATTCAGAAAGATCTTGTTCAGCTTCATTGAAAGGCGCAGCGCTTATTTGGCAGCGGAAGCCGACTCGCCGGCCTCAAACTGTATACCATGATAAATCTCGGCCAGCGGCAAGTCACAGCCCAGCGCCGGAAGCGGGATGATGGCATCCAAGTCGGCGTATTCTTTTGTTTGCCAACTGTCATCTAGGCGCGAGTCCACTTCGACTTGCGCTTTGAATTGGTCGATGATGATGTATACCTGAAGCGAGGAGATGCTTTGGTACAAGTCACGCTTGAAGCCGCGGTCTTTATTGGCTGTTGCGGGCGAGGTCACTTCTGCGACCAGCGTAGGATTGAAGAGGTTGATGGCTCGCTCATCAAGCTCCGGTTCGCCGCAGACGACGCTCAAGTCTGGATAGAGATAGCGCGCAGGGCTGACACGGATACGCATGGCGCTGCTGTAAAAGTGAAAGTCGCCTCCCCTCAGTCGCAGTCCAAGCGCGAAACCAACGTTCAACATTATTTCCGCGTGAGAAGCCGTACCGCCGGTCATCGGATATACCTCGCCATCAATGTATTCATTTTTGTATTCGCTGGCTTCATCGAAGGCGAAATATTCTTCGACCGTCATCTGGCGGATGCTGTCGACAACCATGATTCTATTTGTCCTCCCTGGGTTGTTTCTGCGCCTTAGCGAAGGGCCGGGATGATATTCTCACCGTATTCTGCCACGATGCGCGCTACCGCGCCGCGTCAAATCTCGACGCCGTGGTATATCTCCGCCAGCGGCAACTCACTATCCAGCGCCGGCAGCGGCACGACGGCATCCAGGCCCGTGTATGCCTGGGTCTGCCAGCCGCTTGCGCCACGCGCATCAACCTCCACTTGCGCTTCTTCCTGGTCAATGACCAAGATCGCTTGCAGCGACTCGATACTCTGATAATAACGCAACTTTTCGCCGCGATCGTAATCACTGGTCGATGGCGAGGTCACCTCGGCGACCAGCACAGGATTGAACAGGTTTACCGAGCGCTCATCGGTTTCAAGAGCGCCGCAGACGACGCTTACGTCGGGATATAGATAGCGCGTAGGGCTGACGCTGTGGCGCACATGACCGCCATAAACCTTGCAGTCGTTTCCCATTAAGCGGCGCATGAGCGCGAAAGCCGTGTTCATTATGAGTTCGCCGTGTTTGACTGTCCCACCCGTCATCGGAATAACCTCGCCGTCAATGTATTCATTCTTGTATTCGCTGGCTTCATCGAAGGCGAAATATTCTTCGACCGTCATCTGGCGGATGCTGTCGACAACCATTATTCGTTTTGTCCTCCCTGAGTTGCTTCTGCGCCTTAGCGAAAGGCCGGGATGATCTTCTCTCCGTATTCTGCCACGATGCGCTCTTCCTAAATCCGTCAAATCTCGATGCCGGCGTAGATTTCCGCTAGTGGCAAATCGCAATCCAATATCTTTAGGGGTACTATCGCCTCCAGGTCGCGGTATTCGCGCCGCCGCCAGCCATCGTCCTGGCGCTCGTACAATTCTACGTACACGCGATGTTGGTCAATCACCAGATAAATCTGCAAGGAGACGATGCTTTGATAGAACCGACGCTTTTCTCCGCGGTCACGATCGATTGATGACGGCGAGGTGACTTCTCCTATCAATGCGGGATTCCATAGTGTGACCGCTCGTTCATCTGTCGCTGCCCTACCGCAAACGACGCAAAAGTCCGGGTAAACATATCGCGTCGGGTTGACACGGTTGCGCATATCGCTGCTGATGACCCGGCAATCACTCCCTTTCAGGAACTGTCGGAGTTCTCCGCTGGCGTTCGCCATGATAATGCCGTGGTAAATAGTGCCACCGGTCATAGGGATTATCTCGCCGTCAATATATTCATGTCTAATCTCGCTTGCTTCATCGAAGGCGAAATATTCTTCGACCGTCATCTGGCGGATGCTGTCGACAACCATGATTCGTTTTGTCCTCCCAGAGTTGCTTCTGCGCCTTAGCGAAAGGCCGGGATGATCTTCTCTCCGTATTCTGCCACGATGCGCTCTTCTTCACCACACATCAGGTAAATGTTGAACTGCGTCACGCCGGCGGCTTCCAAGTCCTTGAGCTTGGCGATGTGGTCGTCGACGCTTCCCAGGATGCCAAAGGCGTCGACGATGTCTTCCGTGATAAAGTCGAGGTGCTCCGCGTCCTTGTCGGCGTGTTCTTTGTAGTCGTAACCCTTGCGTCCTTCAATGTAGGCGGTCAAGCTCTCGGGAATATCCGGACTGTCCATGCCATAGCGCTCGACGATATCGGCCACATGATTGCCCACCATGGCCGGGAACCAGCGCGTTTGATCCCGCGCCGTGTCCATATCCCCGATCCAGACCGGCGCCGCCGACATGATCTGGTAATCTGACATGTCCACTCCTGCCGCCTCGCCGCCAGCGATCGCCTGTTCAGAGAACCACTTGACCAGTCCCGGGTCCGCAAGCTGAATCACCAGGCCGTCGCCGGCGCGGCCGGCGCCCGCCAGCGCTTTTGGTCCATAAGCCGCGATCCAGATCGGTATCTCATAGCCGTTCGCCCAGGGGAATCGCGCCGATGTGTCATCGTAAGCGACTTCGTCGCCGCGGACCAGGCCGCGCAAGACGTCGGTAAAACGTTCCATATTGGCTACAGTCATGGGCTTTTTGCCCAGCATGCGCCGCGAGCTGTCGCCGCGGCCGATGCCGACCTCGATGCGGTTGCCGCTTTGCACGGCCAGCGTGGCGTACATGCTGGCCGCCACGGACCATTCCCGCACACCCGGATTGGTCACCAGCGGTCCGTAGATCATGTCGTCGGTGTTGGCCATACACAGGGCCATGGTCAAATAGCATTCGCGCCACAGCACATGCGAATCGAAGAACCAGCCGTATTTGAATCCGGCGACCTCGGCTTGCTTGCACAGCGCCACTGTGCGCTTCGGGGAAATATCGCCTTTGAAAGTAATGCCAAAATCCATGTTGTCGCTCCCTAAAAATGTCGCCTTGTCCACCCCCATCACTTATAAAGTGTGAATCGGAGAAGGCGTCGGCGGGTATGCCGGAAAAGCCCCTCCCTCATCTTGGGGTGGGGACTAATTAGTCGGCACCGTATCCTGCACCAGGGTTTCGTATTGATCTGGACGGCGGTTGAAATAGAAATGCCAGGTATCGCGGACTTCTTGTATCACGTCGAGGTCCATATCCCGGACGATCAGTTCTTCGTCATAGGCGCTGCCCAGATCGCCGATGAATTGTCCCTTGGGATCACAGAAATAACTCTCGCCGTAGAAGTCGTCGTCGCCGTGCTCTTCAATGCCAACGCGGTTAATTGTTCCGACATAATAGCTATTGAAGATCGCGTGCGAAGTCTGCTCGATACGCCACAGGTGCTGGCTCAAGCCGCGCGATGTCGCGGAGGGTATGAAGACCATTTCCGCGCCCTTCAAGCCCAATGCGCGCGCGCCTTCGGGGAAGTGCCGGTCGTGGCAGATATAAACGCCCACCTTGCCCACGGCGGTATCAAAGACTGGATAGCCCAGGTTGCCGGGACGGAAATAGAATTTCTCCCAAAAGCCGGGCAGGTGCGGGATATGCGTCTTGCGGTACTTTCCCAGGTAGCTGCCGTCGGCGTCGATGACTGCGGCCGTGTTGTAATATACGCCGACGCCGTCGCGTTCGTAGAGCGGCACGACCAGCACCATATTCAGTTCCTGCGCCAGCTTGCAAAAGCGCTGGGTGGTGGGACCGTCCGGGATCTCTTCGGTAAATGCAAAAAACTGCGGATCTTGCACCTGACAGAAATAAGGTCCATAAAACAGTTCTTGATAGCACATGATCTGCGCGCCCTGGTCGGCGGCCTTGCGAGTGTAGTCGATGTGCTTCTCGATCATGGATTGCTTGTCGCCGGTCCATGTCGCTTGCAGGAGGGCGCCGCGCACGATTCGCTTGCCGGTCATATAGATGGTCCTTTCTCTTGCAGGTTACACGTATCTGAGACTGTTCTTCATGCTCTCAGGGGATTCGTTGCGGTGGACTTGCTGCAGGGCTTCGACAATATATCCAATCGATGCGCTGTTATCAGGGAAGAAGGCGATGCCGTCGTGCTCAACATTCCAATTGGCTGTATTGGCAAAGTCCGAGTCTTTGGTACAGAGCACGCGACCGTGAGCCGCGGCGTAGCGCAGCTGCACACCATCAGAAACCTTGAGCAGGCTGGCGTCCCGCGCCGTTAAGACATCTATTCCGCGCCGCCGCAATTGTTCCGCGATTTCCGGGTCCATATTCTCGTCTAGGTAGAAGCGGAGCTTAGACTGGGACAAGCCCCGCCTCCTGCCTCTCTTTCAGATAGCGCTCATATTCGATTTCAGCGTCAATCTCGGTTTGGCGTTCATGGTAGTAAGCCAATGCGCCGAAGACCTGGCTAAGCGATAGGTCATATTTCTCAGCGATGCGTTGCGGATCGATTTCTCTGTAGCGCCAAGCCAGGACCACATCGGCGACACGAACTGATGTGCCGTCGATGCAGGGGCTGCCATGGTAGCGGTCGGTGTCGCGGCTGATTAGATGCAGGCTTTCAATGACCGGCTTGTCCAACTCGACTGGCGGGGGCAATGACGCCAAGGCGGCGTCCGGTCCTTGCGCGTCCAAAAGATCCTTGAAGCGGTGATCGGCGTCGATTTCTTCGTCGATTTCGGACTTATTCTCGTAATAGTAGGCGAGCGCCGCGTAGACCTGCGGCAGCGTGGCGGAATATCGCTGGGCGATTGTTTCGGGGCTTGGGCAATGCTCTTCATCGAGATAGTCCGCCACGATGAATTTGACTTTGAGTCCTCTGCCAATCAATGTGGCTCGGCCGCCGCGGCAGCCGGGCCTGCGCCATATCAAATTGATGCTTTCTATTACGCGCGCCATGTCATACTCTGCTTTCTCCCGTAATTCTTTCCGGCGCTAGCGAAACTCGACAAGGTTTCTCATTTCTTACGCATAGCTGTTATCAGCAATTTCGCGCAGACTTCGTACCTTGTAGCCGATATTGCGCTGGCCCTTTTTCGAAGAAAACTATACCAGCATGTTGCTCACCCGCTCGCGGCATTCTCACCTAATCGGCATCACGGGTACAAATCACACGGTATTCTTCAGTGGCTAATTCCAGCAAGTTTGGGTCATCCTCGTTGAATATCTTTAATTCATGTACCGACGAGACATCAATGCCACTCGCTTTCAATTGGCGGGCTACGCTAGGCGGCATGTTTTCGTCCATGAAATACCTAATCTGATTGAGGGCCAACTGTCTCGGCCTTCACCCGTCTGATGTAGTCGTCATCTCTTTGAATGTCACTGTCGATTTCATTCTTGTGTTGGTGATAATAGGCAAGCGAAGCATACACTTCCGAGATTGGGATTTCATAAAGCGCGGCAATGCTCTCGGGTTCTCTCTCGCCGTACTGCTGCTCCATTACGATGTCCATTACGCGCAGACCGGCGCCGACAATGCAGGGACGCCCGCCGCGCAGTTTCGGATCGCGGTAGATCAAATTGATGCTTTCTATTGTCTTCATCCTTATCTCCATGATCGGGGCGGTTCGCCAAGCCGCTCCATGCAATTCATATTCTCATCGCCTTATCCCGCGTGCTCGCGGCCGCAGCGCTCCAGGGCGCGCTGCGCGGCGCGGACGTTGATCTTCGGCGCCACGTCGCGATAAAAGCGCGCGGCGATGTTTTCCACGGCGGCTTGTCCCTCCGCGGAAACATCAGCCAGGTCGAGCGCGTAATCCGCCGCGTCCAACCCCTCGATCGGCTCCAGCGTGATCTCTACCACATTTTCCCGGCGGACGCGTTCCAGCTTGATCCGGCGTTTATCGGCGGTCTTGGCGCGCTCGGCGTTGCCGATACCCGCGTAATAGTCCCGCAATTGCCCTTCCATTTCGGCGGCGTAGCTGAGGATCGCGCCGAAGGTGTTCAGTGATGACATCGACAACCCTATACCCATCTTTCAATGACGATTTTGCGCTCGGTGTAAAACTCGATCGAATCCATACCCTGTCCGTGCAGATCACCGAAGAAGGAATCCTTTTGCCCGCCGAAGGGGAAGGATGCCGAAGGCGCCGCCACACCGATGTTGACGCCGATATTGCCGGCATTGACGTTGTACTTGAACTCGCGCGCGTTTTTGCCGTTGCTGGTAAAGATGCTGGCGGCATTGCCATAGCGGCTCTGGTTGATGATATCGACGGCGTCGTCAAAGCTATCGGCCTTCATCAGCGCCAGGACCGGACCGAAGACTTCTTCATTCGCCATAGTCGTATCCGGCTGAACGTCAGCGATCAAGGTGGGGCCGACCCAAGAGCCCTTCTCATAGCCGGCGACATTGAAGTCGCGTCCGTCCACAACCACGTCCGCGCCCTCAGTCGCGCTCTGCGCGATCATGGATTCGATGCGTTCCTTGGCGCTGTCGCTGATGACAGTGCCCATCTGCGTGGTTTCATCCAAGCCATAGCCGACCTTGAGGTTGGCGACCTGTTTTGCCAGTTCGTCTTTCAGGGCGTCGTAGGCGTCGCCGACGCCAACTGCCACGGCAGCGGCCAGGCAACGTTGACCGGCGCAGCCGTAGGCCGCGCCCAGGATGTTCTTCACGCTGGCTTCGATATCGGCATCGGGCATCACGGCGATGTAATTCTTGGCGCCGCCCTGCGCTTGTACGCGTTTTCCGTTGCGGGTGCAAGTTTCATAGATGATCTTCGCCACAGCGCTCGATCCAACGAAGGAGACGCCGGTTACATCGGGATGTTCCATCAGCGCCGTCGCCGATGGAACGGCGCCGTTCACAAGATTGACCACGCCCTCCGGAAAGTCCAGTTCGTCGAGCATTTCGAACAGGAATTCGGTGCTCAGGGGCGTCTGGGGCGATGGCTTCAATATGAAGGTGTTGCCGCAGGTGATGGCGGTGGGCAAGAACCAGAGCGGCACCATAAGGGGAAAGTTGAAAGGCGTTATCGCGGCGAAGACGCCGGCCGGCTGGCGGACGGTCGTCTCGTCGATGCCGGAACTGATGTCTTCCAAGCCATCGCTGCGCATGAGGACCGGTACGCTCATGGCGAAGTCGATGCTTTCGATGCCCCGCCGCACTTCTCCGCGGGCTTCGTCCATGGTCTTGCCGTGTTCCTTGACGACGATCCGCGAGACCTCTTCAAAATTGTCCTCGACCATGACTTTGAAATGGTGCATGTATTGCGCGCGCACCAGAACCGGGGTGCCGCGCCATTCGTCGAAGGCCGCCTTGGCGGCCCCTACAGCCAGATCAACATCGGCCGCGGTTGAATCCGGGCAGTCGGCGAGATGTTCACAGCTGGCCGGATCGTGCACCGGCATCAAGGTCGATGCGCCTGACTCCACCCAATCGCCGTCGATATAGTTCTTGATGGTCCTGCTCATGAATCGCTCCTCACACTAAGGCAGTTCTTCTGATGGAAAAATTGTCGAGACCGGTACAAAAGTTGGATACGCCATGCAGCTATTGTACAATGTATTCTTGTCAAAATCCGTATGATGTTGGCATCGCGCGCGCCGGCCCGGACGGGCGCCGTCGCCGACTGAGCGCGGATCGCATAGTTAGACCTTGATACCGCGCTCTGAGCCTGCGCACATTTTGTACAAAGTGTAGTAAAACAATCCGTTTAATTAGACACATTGTTGGAATATATTATACTATAGGCGATTTTGCGCGCATAACGCAAGCGTCAAATCGATCAGCGATGACAAAGTCGGCAATCAAATGCGGAATACGGGAGAACATGGATGAGCACCTCGACAGAGATACTTGAGCGCTACAAGCAAGTGATGTTCCCGGCGACCACGCCCTATCACGGCGACAGCCCGCTGGTGGTTGACCACGCCAAAGATCAGTACATCTGGGATGTTGACGGCAAACG
>JAPOOU010000284.1 GCA_026713245.1 Chloroflexota bacterium | reverse complement strand
GGGCTGGCAAACGGCGAACGGGCTGAGGACATCATGCCCGATGCCGTGCGCGGCGCGAACGAAGTCCTGATGGCGGCCAAGGAAGATATGTAGCTTCCGCCGCAATTCAGTATTTCGATACGGTATTGCGCGCGCGAAGATTGTGAAACCCGTATAGGCGGGAGCGTTTCAAATCGCTCCCGCCCAGTGCCTGCTGTTAAGATTTTGAAGGCGACTTGATTTGACTGCCCATTCTGCCGACCAAGCAGCCGCTGAGGGCTTCTGGCTCGCGCGCCAATACAACCGCTTGACCCTGCGGCAGCGCCGCACGCTGATGGGTTATGTCTTCATCGCGCCCTTCATCTTGGGATTCTTGCTCTGGTGGCTGGGGCCGGCCGCGGTGGCGGGCTACCTCACGTTTCACAAGTGGAACTTCCTCTCGGCGCCAAAGTTCGTCGGCATGGCCAACTTCAGCAAGATGCTCGGCGATCCGATTCTGGCGCAGAGCCTGAAGGTCACATTTGTATTCTCGGTCATTTCGGTGCCGCTGGGATTAGTATTCGCGTTTTTCCTGGCCAACTTGATAAACGCGAAATTCCGCTTCATCGCTATCTTCCGCACCATTTATTTTCTGCCCAGTATTGTACCGGCTGTCGCAAACGCCATCTTGTGGGCTTGGCTCTTCAACACCGAATTCGGCTTGATCAATTATGTCATTCGCGCCTTTGGCGGACCCAAGATCGGCTGGCTGCAAGACCCCAACTGGGTGATGCTGGCCTTCGTCATCCTGACCGTCTGGGGCGTCGGCGGCTCGATGATTATATTCCTGGCCGGCTTACAGGGGATCCCACAGATTTTCTACGAGGCGGCGGAAATCGACGGCGCTGGACGCTGGCAGCGCATGCTGTACGTGACATTGCCTATGATGTCGCCGATTATTTTCTTCAATCTGGTTATCGGATTCATCAGTTCATTTCAAGTTTTTGTCAGCGCGTTATTGATCACCAACGGCGGACCGCAGCGGGCGACCCTGTTCCTGGTGCTGCACATTTGGCGCACGGCCTTCAGCAGTCAAAAAATGGGTTATGCCGCTGTGCTCTCCTGGTTGCTCTTCGCGATCCTGATGCTGCTGTCGTTTTTTGTCTTCCGATATATCGGTTCGCGCGTCTATTATGAGAATCCAGGCGATTAGCCGCCGGGCGCGTAACCGGCGAAAGGGTCTGCCGCGCGCGCAAAAGAGTAGACTCGCCCGTCGCTCGAGCGACGCGGTTTACGTAAACAGGAGCTAAGAGCCGTGGGCTTTAGCGAGAAACCGTCGAATTACATCGAGTCTCGGCGCAAGCCAAAGTCATACGGGGATATCTTTTTCCACTGGCTGACGGTATTTCTGCTGGTGTTTTTCGCCGTCGTTATGGTCACGCCCTTCATCTGGCTGCTCTCAAGTTCGCTCAAAACGCAGATCAATATCTTTCAATATCCGCCGCAGTTGATTCCCGATCCAATCGTCCCGGAGAATTACGTCTACGCGCTAACCTACAAACCTTTCGGCACTTACTTTCGGAACACCCTGATTGTCGCCGGTCTGAATGTTGTCGCAGTGGTATTCACCTCCTCATTCTGCGCCTACGGCTTCGCGCGCATGCGCTTTCCCGGCCGCGACTTTTGGTTCGGCATCGTCATGGCGACGCTCTTCTTGCCTTATGCCGTACTGCTGGTGCCAAGTTTCATCGTCTTTTCGCGCCTGGGCTGGGTGGACACGTTCTTGCCGCTGGTAGTGCCCCCATTCTTCGGTGGCGGGGCTTTCAACATCTTCCTTATGAGGCAGTTCTTCCGGACAATTCCGGAGGAGATCGCCGATGCCGCGCGCATCGACGGCTGCAGCGAGTTTGGCGTCTATTGGCGCATCATGCTGCCGCTTTCCAAGCCGGCGCTCGTTACCATCGGGATTTTCACATTCCTCTTCGCCTGGAATGATTTGATCGGTCCCATTACTTACCTGCGCTCGCCCGACAACTTCACCATCGCTGTCGGCTTGGCTTCGTTCCGCAGCCAGACCGATATCCATTGGGATTTGCAGCTGGCGGCGTCGACGGCGGTCACCTTGCCGGTGATTATCCTCTTCTTCCTGGCGCAGCGTTATTTCATTCAAGGGGTAGTGATGACGGGTTTGAAGGGCTAGCTCATTAGTCTAAGCCCAGAAGGCTTTTTCGAGATCGTCGAAATCCGCGGCCGGGCCCTCGAATTTGTTGCGCCCCAACTCGAGGACGTAGACATAATCGGCGATCTTGAGCGCCTCGCGAATCTCCTGATCGACGAGCAATATGGTCAAGCCTTCTTGATCGCGCAGGTCGACCAACATGCGATAGACTTCCTCGCTTAGCAGCTTCGCCAAGCCGGCGGTCGGTTCATCGACCAGGATTACCTCGGGGTCGGTCATCAAGGTGCGTCCGATTTCGACCATGCGCTGCTGTCCGCCGGACAAGTTGCCGGCGTGGTCGTGCTGCTTTTCGCGCAGAATGGGGAAGCGCTCGTAATTCTCTTCGATTTTGCTTTCCATGCGTTTCTTGTCGTTCTGGAATGTCCAGGCGCCCATCATTAAGTTTTCCCGCACGCTCATGTGCTTGAAGACGCCCGGCTGCTGCGGGATATAGCTGATGCCGAGGTCAATCAGCTTGTGGGTCGGTGTGCCGGTGACATCGCGGCCGTTGAGCAAGATCTGGCCGCTATGCGGTTTCAGGAAGCCGTATATGGCCTTCAACAAGGTTGATTTGCCGACGCCGTTCGCGCCGAGAATGGCTGTCAGCTTGCCGTTTTCCGCTTTGAGGTCAAGCCCGCGCAAGATATGCAGGTCTTCGTAGTAGCCGACGTAGAGGTCTTTTATCTCAAGCATACGCTAGTCATCCTCATCGTGGCCGAGATAGGCGTCAATCACGGCCGGATCATTTTTGACATGCTGAGGCTCTCCGTCCGCGATCAAGGCGCCGAAGTTAAGCACAATCAGGCGCTGACTCAATTCAAAGACGGCCCCCATATTGTGGCTGATCAAGATGATGGCTTTGCCGTCCTCGTGTACACGGTGGATGTAGTTGTAGATCGTTTCCTGAAGCCGCGGATGCACGCCGGCAAATGGCTCGTCCAAAATGATCACTGAGGGATCCAACATCAGAAGCCGACCCAGCTCGAGGAGTTTGCGCTGGCCGCCGCTCAATGCGCGGCTGTACTCGTACGTCAAATGATCAATGGTCAGCAAGGACAGGATTTCATGTGCGCGTTCTTCGAGATCGGAACGACGAGCAGATGGGTTGTGCGCGAGCCCCGGCACCATCATGTTTTCCATGACGGTCATCCGATTCAGCGCCCGCGTAACCTGGAAGGTACGGCCCAGACCAGCGCGCGTCACCTCATAAGGCGCATGCCCGTCAATGCGGCGACCGTTTAGATAAATGGTGCCGCTGCTCGGTTTCAACATGCCACTCATGAGATTGGTAAGCGTCGTCTTGCCCGCGCCGTTAGGTCCGATCATCCCGATCAGTTCCGGCCGGGTCACGTTGAACGAAACGTGGTCCACCGCCTGGTTGCCACCAAAGCGCTTGGAGATTTGGTTGAGTTCCAGCTGGATCTCACTCATTCTGGTCCTCCAGCCCAGCCTCATGATCTTCATCGCTATCGCGTTTGGACACGGTTTCTTGCATGATCAAATCGCGGCCGCTGAACCAGGTAAAGATCGGATAGAGCAGGCCATTGCGCATGTATCGCAGGGTGAAGACCATCACCAAACCGAACAGGGCAAAGCGCCAGGCGCCGGTTTCCCAAACGAAGGCATCGGATCCATCGGGCAGCGTCAAGCCGAAGGGCAGGGTGATGACCACCTCGCGCATGGCTTCCAGCATATAACGCGAAATGAAGGCCCCGGCCGCTGCCCCGATCAGACTTTCCATGCCGCCAATTACAGCATAGGCAATGATCAGCGACATCTGCAACACCTCAAGTTGCTCCGGGATGATGCGCTCCGAACCCACATCGCTGTAAAAGATCGCGCCCGCCAAGCCAACAATCAGGCTGGTAAACACGAATATCAAAATTTTGTAGCGCACCACATTGACGCCCAGCGCCGAGGCCGCGTCTTCGTCTTCGCGCATCGCCCGCAGGAACATGCCGATCGGAGAATGCGCCACCCGATACATCAACAATAGGCAGACAATCAGCAAGGCGAACATCAAATAGTATTCGATCTGACGGGCGGTATCGACGTCCGCCACTTGAAGAAGCGGACGAAGCGACAAACCGTTGGATCCGCCGGTGTAGTCGTATTCCGTCAACATGGCGATGCGGAAAAGCTCGGAAAACGCAATGGTGAACAGCGCCAGATATGCCGAACGCAGCCGCAATAGCAGCCATCCGATCAGCAAACCGACCAGCCCGGCAACGACGGCGCCAATCACAATAGCGCCGACGGAAGATATCAAGTCCGGAGTGATTGCGATTCCCAAGGCGGCGAACATCAAACCGTCGCGAGCGATCAGGCCGGCGACATAAGCCCCAATTCCCATAAAAGCCATGTGGCCAAAGGAAAACTGTCCCGCGATGCCAGCGAGCAGCGCCCAGCTTGATGACAAGATGGCGTAAAAGAAACCGCTGATGAACACCGTTTTGGCATAATTCGACTGGGAGGTGTCGTTGGGGAACCAGAGAAAGAACAAGATCACAAGACCGAGCAGCGCGTAGCCCAGCCGACGGCGTCCGATGCGATTGTCAATTTCCGATTCAATTTGCCTGAAGAGCGACATGATCAATGCTGCTCCCTTCCGAAGAGACCGGTTGGCTTCAGTAACAGCACCAGGGCAAAGATGACGAGAGCAAAAGCTTCCTTATAGGCTGCGCCTCGGCTCGGGTCAGGATGGCAGCCGGCGCCAAGCGCTTCGACGATGCCGACGATGATGCCTCCGATTAGTGCGCCCGGCACAGAGCCCAAGCCCCCAAGCACGACAATCACATAGGAGCGCCCAACCATCTCCGCTCCGACCCAGGGTACCCAGGCGAAGATGGGGATCAAGGCCGCGCCCGACATCGCCGCCAACATCGAGCCCAACGCGAACGACAAAGTGTTCATATTAGTGGGATTGATGCCGGCTACCGCGGCTGCTTGCTTGTCCTGGCTGGTGGCGCGCAGCCCGCGGCCAGTCCAGGTGCGCTGCAAAAAGTAAAGAAGTGCGAAAATCAAAACGATGCCTATCACCATGGCGAAAACGCGGTCGCCAATAATATGGATTGGTCCAAAGGAAAACTCGTCGGTTATCTGCGTCCTTTGCAGTGAGAAACGTCGGATTTCAATGAAGCGGCCCGCCCGTTGCGGAAAGGGACCGGCGATGGCCAATGTCGTATATTCAATGAAGAAACCAAAGCCAAATGTGATCAGAATCGCGTATTCGGAAACGCGTTCGATCAGTCCCTCGTGCATGGGCTTGAGAAAGGCGCGTTCAAAAGCCGCCCCCATCAAGAATACAATGACGCCGGCGACTGGGATGCCCCAAAGCGGATTGATGGCGATCTCCGCGCCAGTCAGATCGCTGAGGATGTTCGCGCCGTAAAACAAAAAATAAAACGAAAAATAACCGCCCACCATGTAGAGCTGGCCATGCGCGAAGCTGACGATGCCCTGCACGGAATAGATCAGCGTCAAGCCGACCGCCATGAGCGAATAGATCACGCCAATGACGACGCCGTTAGCAGTCTGCTGCGTCAAATAAGTAACGTGGAAAGGCGCCGCCACACAAGGGTTGTCAGGATTGTTGATGGCGAAGACGGTATAAATCTGCCAGGCGCCCAATGAGCCTAATATGATCATCCAGTCGCGGTTGATTTTGGGTGTGTGCTTCCACATCAAGCCAAAAATCAGCGGACCAATCGCGAAGCCGCCCAGCGCCGCCGCCGTCAAGACATTTTGCTCATCAGCCTCGACGCGGCGGTATTGACGCGGGATGAAATAGCCAGCCAGGGCCGCCCACAGCGGACCCGCCAATATGAGCCAGAGCGTCGACGGAATGCCCGGCTCGATCACGCGAACCAATACTTGCGACGAGACAAAAACAGTTACGATGATTCCGGCGGCAATGGTAGTGCGTCTTATGAGGGGCGGCTCAAAGTAGAACAAGCCCACGCCGATTGGTCCCAAAGCAAAGCCGCCAATTACGCCCGCAATTTGCAACTGGGTAACGGGAATCTGGTCTTCTTCTTTTCTGTTGTTGTTTACATTCGGCAGCAGATACAAGCCGACAGCCGCCCACAAGGGTCCGGCTACCATAAGCCACAAAACAAATAGGGTGTCTTGAATGACCATGCGTTTGTACCACCTTGCTGTTGCCAGCGGAACGACCTACGGAACCGCCGGCTTCGACAAAGAAAACAAGGGCGACCCATTCAGTCGCCCTCGTGTCTGCAATATGCTAGGGTGAGGTACCCGGCACGATGTAGGACGTGCCGTGGGATTGATAGAGCTCGGGATAGACTACAGCTGCCTCCAAGCCACTCTGACCGGTCTCGTAGTATTGCATGACAGTCACGATGGGGTCGGGCCATTGATGCCACATAAAGGCCGGCGTGCCTTCCGGCAAATCTGGATTGTGGCTGCCATAATCGAAGTAGTAGCGTCCTTGGGACAGTTCAATATCGACCGTCTCAATCGCAGCGACTATGGCGGCCGCGTCCGAATAGCTGCCGGCGCGCTCCATAGCGTCCGCAATGATGTGAACGGCGTCGAAAGACGCCATCGCGTAGCTCTCTATCACGTCTCCCCACTTTTCTTCGTATGCCGCGTTCAATTCACTGCCTAGGTCGTTGAACAAGGTGGGAATAATGCCCACGCGGTTGAAAGCGCAGTAATTGCCGTCTGGCACGTTTTCCCAATAATCTGCGGATTTGAAGGCAAGCTGGTTGGTTACACAGATCGTGCCGACGGTAGGCGCAATGCCAAGTTCCGCCATTTGCTGGGTGAGATTGTAAGAGGTTTCTCCTGTCACAAGCAGGCGGATGGCGTCCGGCGCTTCGGCGCGAGCCTGGATCCGGCTCAATATCGGGACGAAATCTTCAGTGCCGAGCTCGACATCCAGCTTCACTACACTAACGCCCGCCGCTTCAAGGCGCGCTAATTCGTCCGCTGCCGCCGGTTGTCCATAATCCGTATTCTCAGCGATCAAGACCACATTCTCTACCCCTAGCGAAAGCAACCAATTCACAACAACGGGACCAACCATGGAACTGGCCGGCGATATACGGAAAATGTGATCGACGCCATCTGCAATCCTGGGCGGCTTGCCGTCATATTCGATAATGCCGTTGGCGCTGACATTATCGTTCCACGGCTCGGAGAATACCGTCGGAATGCTGTTCTCGTCCAACATAGTCATCGTGGCTAAGCCGACGGCGCTGTGGAAGACGCCAACAACGGCATCAACATTATCTTCGAGTATGAGCCGTTCGACCGCGGCTTGACCGCGTTCAGGGCTTCCTTCCGAGTCGCCGACGACCACCTCAAATTGATAATTGGCGCCATCAATTTGGATACCGCAATTCGCATTGATGCCAGAAACGGCGTGTTCAATCGCCCATTGCATGGCGATCCCACCGGCGACCGAACCCGGCGCCGAAAGCGGCACCAAGCCGCCAATCTTGATCGCCTCATCCGCAAATTCGCAATGACCATCGGCGTAGACCATGCTAAAGGGCACTAGAGCGACCAGCGCCAGCAACACCACGAGGCTGGCAAGTGTTGATTTACCTTTCATGTCGGAACTCCTTTGGGAGAATAAATGGACAATTCATACATTTCGAACGTGGGACCGCATTCAGGCTGTATACGCCAACCGCGAGACGGGACGAGATCAGCATTTGTTTGCTTGACGCCCCCACTTACTTACGATCGCGGTCTCTCGCTATGAAGCGACTCGTTTGTTCACATCACGCGCGATCGCTTGTTGAAGCGCCCCTAAGACGCTGTGTAGCGCCGACGCCTGCGGACCACACTCTTACTCTTGAAGGTTAACTTGCGCTTTGCTTTATGTCAAGCGAGCGCAAGCAGCGCGAAGGGCGCGCGAAAGGAAGCCACTTTATGGCTGAAACGGAGTAGAATCCCGCTGGATCCCCAGATTTGACAAGCACTTGCCTAAATAGTATAGTCCCTGCGTATAGTTCGGTAGACAGGATCCAGGGCCGGAGTCGATTGGCCGATCTGCTTCATTTGCCGCGGCTTCAAGAGGAAAACAATTGTTGGAAGGAGGCGCCGGGAGAGTAATCTGTGTTGCTAACATTTGGATTTCCACTTGTAATTGTTCTGCATGAAAGAGGATAAAAATGAAGAAAGTCAGACTTTTCGTCCCCCTATTATTGCTCGTCCTACTTGTCGTTGGGGCGGGTATGTCGACACTGGCGCAGATGTCCGAACAAGTTTTGCGCTCGGCGCACGACGCCGAATGGACGGGACTTGATCCGCATGTCGCCAGCACCGTTTCCAGTTTTCATGTGCTGGCGAATGTCGTAGAGTCGCTAACCACCAATAGTGACAGCATGGAATTGGCTCCGCTTTTGGCGACGGACTGGTCTCAATCTGATGACGGCTTGACTTGGACCTTCAACCTTCGGGAAGGCGTGATGTTTTCCAATGGTGAGGAAATGACGTCCGAGCATGTTGTCTTTTCCATGAATCGCATTTTGGATCCCAACACAGGCTCGGGTCGTGTAGCGTCTGTCGGTGGTCCCGATGCGGTGTGGGAGGCGGTCGATACCTATGCGGTAAGCGTCACGACCGCAGAGCCCAATGCGATTTTGCCGATTCTATTGGCGGGTCGTTCGCAGGCGATAGTCCATCCCGACAGCGTCGATGAAAACGGTGTCATTGTCGTTCCAGTCGGTACGGGTCCCTTCACCGTGGAAGATCTCGATGGCACGATCAGCATGATGCTGGTAAAAAACGACACCTACTGGCAAGACGGTTTGCCGCTATTGGATGCGGTAGAGATCACAGTCATTCAGGAAGATGCAGCCCGCGAAGCCGCGCTTTTGGGCGGCGAGGTCGATTTTGTCACCAGTGTTGCGCGACAGGCTGTGGAATCGCTACAGAGTAATCCCGATATCGTGGTGCAGGTATCGCCGGCACTCGCTTATAGTTACGTCGGTTTGAATGTAACTCGTGAGCCGCTAAATGATGCCAGAGTTCGTCAAGCGATTGCTTATTCTCTCAACCGTGAAGACCTTTGCGCTGCTGGTGACTTTGGTCTTTGTACGCCGCTTTATGGCGGTCCTATCGATACGGCGAGCCCTTGGCACTTTGATTATGCGCCATATGCCCAAGATCTTGACAAGGCGCGCGCTCTCCTGGCGGAAGCCGGATATCCCGATGGCTTCGAAATGGAATTGATGCCAACCTCCACCTATCAGACTACAGTGCGGCAGGCACAAGTGTTGCAAGCACAGTTGGCTGCGGTCGGCATTACGACCACCATTAATGCGCCTGAATGGGCTGAATGGCTGGAATTGGAAGGCAGCTTCCAATACGATGGCTATGTCTGCGGCTGGAACGGTCTGGTTGACGTGGAGCAATATTTCTACCTGCAGCATCGGACCGGCGAAGTGTTTAACTTCACCGGCTACAGCGATCCCGAATTCGACGCGCTTGTTGATAAGGGACGCACCGTTGCCGACTTTGATGAGCGTTATGCCATTTACGAAGAAGCCAACCGGATTCTGGTAGACGCCGTGCCCTATGTCTACTTTTATAACCCGGCATTTGTCCGCGCAATGAGCCCGCGCGTGCAAGGCTACGTCTTGCGCTCCGACAACAACAATCTCTACATGAATACCTATCTCGAAGGGTAGTCGCTTTGCGGGCGCAGGTTGGTCGATCTAGCTTGTGCCCGCTTTGTTCCCCTGCACCAGACCAATTCATGGGCTCGGGGTGACCTCAACTTGAATTATCAATACATAGTGCAGCGTTTGCTTTTGGCATTGATCGTTGTGCTTGGCGTGACATTTGTTGTCTTCATGATCATGCAGATCGTGCCGGGCGATCCGGCTCGGGTCGTCTTGGGTCCTTATGCCAGCGACGAATCTGTACTGGGATTGCGCGAACGACTTGGTCTGAATCGCCCGTTCCTGGAACAATATTTGTCCTGGCTGGTCGGCGTGGTGCAAGGTGACTTTGGTCAGAGTTTACTCAATGGGCAGGAAGTCGCGACACAATTGCGCGGGCGCATCGGTCCAACTTTTGAACTTGCTCTTGTATCATTGCTGATCGGTTTGGCGATTGCCTTCCCCGTCGGCATGATCTCTGCGCTGAAGCCCGGCAGCGCAGCCGATATCGCGGCAACCTTGTTCAGCCAAATTGGCGTGTCCGTCCCAACTTTTTGGATGGGCATTCTTCTAGTCATCGTTGTCTCGTTGAACCTAGGCTTGCTGCCGCCCAGCGGCTACACGCCGCTCGCCGAAGATCCCGGGGACTGGCTGGCGCACATCATTTTGCCCGCCTTCACCGCTGGTTTCGTTAGCGCGTCGATACAGACGCGCTTTATCCGCAGCGCCATGCTGGACGTTCTTAGCGCGAATTATGTGCAGACCGCGCGTGCAAAGGGCCTGGCGGAACGCGCGGTTGTCCTGAACCATGCCCTCCGCAACGCGCTCATCAATATCGTCACCATTATCGGCTTACAGATCACCGCGCTCTTCAGCGGCATAGTCATTGTCGAGGTGGTTTTTTCCTGGCCCGGGCTGGGGCGGCTGGCGCTAAATGCCGTGGAAGAACGAGATTATCCCCTGCTGCAAGGCGCGGTCCTGGTCGTGGCTGTGATGGTTACAATGGTGAACTTGTTCGTTGATCTGCTCTATTTCTTGCTCGATCCGCGCATTGAATACGCATAGGCGAAGGATCCGCTGGTGGAGATTCCAGAAAGCTCAAGCGGACGCGGCATACCGATTGATGAGCCACTAGGTCCCGCCAATACGCTCTGGCGGGACGCTCTCCGCCGTTTACTCCGGCATCATTTGGCGATGTTTGGCGCCGGTGTGCTGCTCATTGTTGTGGTGATGGGCATATTTGGCCCCGCGATCACGCCCTACGATCCAAATGGCATGGATTTCTCGGATCGCTTTGGCAATCCCTCCCTTCAGCATTGGATGGGCACGGATGACTTCGGGCGCGACATTTTCTCGCGCATCATCATAGGCGCGCGCGTTTCTTTGCAGGTGGGCTTCGTCGCCGTCAGTGTGGCAACCATAATTGGCACCAGCCTCGGCTTGGTCGCCGGCTACAGCACCCGGCTCACCGACGAAGTTATCATGCGCGCGATGGACGTGCTCTATGCCTTCCCCGCGATTCTGCTGGCGATTGCGATTATGGCGGCATTGGGCAAAGGCATCGGCAATGCCATGATCGCCATTGGCATCGTTTACATCCCGATATTCGCGCGCATCGCCCGCGCGGCCGTATTGGGCATTCGCAACGAAGAATTCATCATTGCGGCGCGGGCGATGGGGGCCGGCGATATTCGCATTCTGCTGACCCATGTGCTGCCCAACGTCCTTTCGCCGATTATCGTGGAAATAACGCTTAGCCTGGCCTTCGCGATCCTGGCGGAAGCGGCCCTGAGTTTCTTCGGTCTGGGTACGCAGCCGCCGGATCCGAGCTGGGGCAGGATGCTTTCCGAAGGGCGCGACTTTTTCCGTCAGTCGGGCTGGATGGGTGTTTTCCCGGGCTTGGCTATCTTCTTCACGGTGATGGGTTTCAACTTCATCGGCGACGGATTGAGAGACGCGCTCGATCCCAAACTGCGGCGCTAGGCATCGCCGATGTCCGCCGTCAAAACACAGAACCTGATCGGGACGGCAGTACTCTCGGCGGCCGCCCTTTTGCTGGAAATCGCCTTAACGCGCTTATTCTCCGTTCTCTTTTTCCCGCCCTACGTCTTTCTGGTCATTTCAGTAGCGATCTTCGGCATCGGCATCGGCGCGGCTGCGCCCGCGCTGCGCCCGCTTATGGCGGGGGCCAACCGGCTGCCGTTTTACGCTTGCGGCGGGACATTGAGCGCCGTGCTGCTGCTGGCTTTTGCTGTGCTTGGCGCCTCCCTGGATCTGCAAATCATTCTTTTCCCGTTGCTGGCCTTGCCATACTTTTTCTTCGGCCTGGCGATGTCGTCGCTCTTCAGCCAGAACCCCGGCGCGAGCCGTCTGCTGTATATGAGTGATTTATTGGGCGCCGGCGTCGCGGCATTGATTGCCATTCCGCTGCTGGATCGTTTCGGCGCGATCAACGCCGCGCTGGTCGCCGCATTGGGCTTTGCCATTGCCGGGCTCTACTTCGCAACGCATGGCAGTCGCCCGATCGTGGCGCTCTGCATTGCCGTGTCCGCCGCGCTCTTTGGCGGCAATGTTATAGCCCCGTTTCTTGAAATCGACATGTCGTCGCTGGCGACAAGAAAAGCAATTACCGGTCCCTTGAATTCGGGAGGCAAGATACTGGAAAGTCGTTGGGATGCCTTTGCGCGTACTGACCTGGTTGAACCGGGCGATGGCGGTCCCATGCGTATCTATGTGGATGGCGGCGCCGCCTCAATTATGCCCTCGGCAGCGGCCCGGCAAGGACTGATCAGAGACATCGGATTCTTCCCATTTGCGACCGAGCAGCCCGAACGCGTTTTTATAATTGGTCCGGGCGCCGGGTTGGATGTATATTTCGCCTTGCAGGGGAACGCGGAGACCGTCACGGCTGTGGAAGTAAATCCGGCGAGCGTGGCGCTCGTCGACGATTGGCGCGGCATCAACGGCGATCTATACAATCAGCCGGAAGTCGAGCTTATCATCGACGATGGACGCAGCGCATTGCGCCGCGCGACCGAGGGCTATGATCTGATCTATTTGTCTCAAGTTGTCACATTAGCCGCGGAGCGGGGCGGCTATGCGCTTTCCGAGAATACGATTTACACCGCGGAGGCTTTTGCCGACTATTTGGCGCGGCTCAACGACGGCGGGCAGATCGCGCTCAAGCTCTACGACGAGATCACCTTGACGCGCGCCGTATCGACGGCGCTTGCCGCTTTGCGCGGTCTCGGCTTAACCGATCAGGAGGCTATGACGCACCTGGTTGTGATTGTCGATGAGAAAAGCGATCCGCCGATTCCGCTTCTAATGATTGCCGCGGATCCCTATTCGGAAGACGATTCATTGGTATTGGGCGCGATTGCTCGCGAGGTTGGTTTCACGCCCTTGCTTCTGCCCCATGTATTGGCGCGCCCGCCCCTTGATACGGTAGCCAATGGCGAGGCGTCGTTTGACGCGCTGGTTGCCGCCAGCGCCGACGACATCTCTCCGCCTACAGATGACCGACCCTATTTCTTTCAGTTCGAACGTGGGATTCCGGCGACCCTGATCCCACTGACAATTGTTGTCGCGCTCCTGTTCCTTGTTCTGCTGACGCTCTACATTCTTCAGTGGCGTCGGGCGGGCGCCCAAGCCAGGAGATTTATGCCCGCTTTCTTCGCCATGTTGGGCCTGGGTTTCATCGCGCTGGAAATCTACGCGATTCAACAGACGCGGCTCTTCCTCGGTCATCCGACATTTGCCGTGACAATTGTTCTGGCGACATTTCTTGTGGGCGGCGGGCTGGGCAGCGGCCTAAGCCAACGATTCTTTCGCGATTATCTTAACGCGCGCCCACATTTGACCAATGCGGCGGCCACCGCGACCATCGCAATCCTCGCGATTGTATGGAGCCTGGTCTGGCCCTTAATCGCTCGCGAACTGCTTGCCGCGAGCTTGATCCTTCGCGGCTTGGTCGTCATATCGCTCACGCTTCCGCTGGCGATGTGCATGGGCATTCCTTTTCCACAGGCCCTTGATTTCGTTGGCCGCAGCGACCGGCGGCAGGTGGCGGTCGCATGGTCCGTGAACGGACTGATGACGGTCGCAGGCTCTGTCGTCGCCGTATTGCTATCGATAACAGCCGGATTCGACTCGGTTCTGTGGCTCAGTTGCCTTGCCTACGTCCTAGCGACCTTGATTCTATTACTCGCGCATAGACAGGCGGAAACATGAATGCTGAAAACAATTTGGCGGTCGATGAAACTGTCCTGTTGCTGGCGAAGGTGGGCAGGTGCTGGTCACCCAGCTTCTCGCCGGACGGGCGGGAATTGGCCTTTGTCAGTGACTTGTCAGGCAGTCCCCAGGTATGGCGAATCGCCCTGTCAGGGGGCTTCCCAGAAGCCGTAACGGCGTTTGATGAACAAGTCAACGCGGTGATGTGGTCGCCGGCTGGAAACTGGTTGGCGGTTGAATCGGCGCCTGGCGGCGGCATGAACGCGCAAATTGACCTGGTACGGCCGTACGGGGGCGAGCGCCGTCGGCTGACACGAGGTCAAGAGACCAACAATTGGCTCAATGTCTGGACGAAAGACGGCCGTTTTCTCCTATTCTCGTCGAACATGGATCAGCCGGACTCGATGGATAGTTTTCGCATTTGCGTCGAGAGTGGCGCGACTGAAAAACTGGCGAAGAACGCTGGTACCGGCGTAGTCGAAGACGTGACCGCCGACGGCGGCCGACTGCTTGTCAAGCGTATCGTCTATCGCGGCGACAATAATGTTCATCTGCTAGACCTGCTCGAGAATCGGGAACGGGTGCTGACCCCTCATGACCCGCCCGCAAGTTTCGACAAAGCGCGCTTTTCCGCCGACGAGCCCCACGCATATCTCATTTCCAACCGCGATCGGGACCTGGCATGTCTCTGCCGCCTGTCCCTCGGCGAAGACGAACAATGGCGTATCCTGCAAGCGCGTGACGATGCGGAACTGGTCGAATTCGCGATTTGCCCGGGCGACAATTTGGCGGCCATCGTTTGGAATATCGCCGGGCGGCATGAGTTGGAGTTGATTAACCTTCCAGACGGGAACAAATTAAGCGAAATCGAATTGCCGGGCGAGATCGTCGAGGACATGCGCTTTTCATCCGACGGCGCCCAACTGGCCATGTGCGTCAGCGGTTCGCGCCTGCCGCAGGATATCTGGATCTTGAACATCGGTACCTTGTCATTGAGACAACTGACGCGCAGCCCCCGCGTGGGCGTTCAACTGGAGCGCCTGGGCGCGGCGCAGTTGCTGCGATATTCGGCGCATGACGGGCTCCCATTGACGGGCTGGCTATATGCGCCGCCCGACCTTGATGCGCCATTCCCCACAGTCTTCAGCTTTCACGGCGGCCCGGAAGGGCAGGAACAGCCGCGCTTCCGCTATGACTATCAGGCCCTGCTGTCCAGGGGTATCGCCGTATTCGCGCCGAATGTGCGCGGGTCGTCCGGGTTGGGCAAGCGTTTCGTCAATCTGGATAACGGCGCGCTGCGCTTCGACGCGATTCAAGACATCGCGTCGACCGTATATTATTTGATCGACGCCGGCATCGCGGAAGCGGGCAAGTTGGGCATCATGGGCGGCTCTTACGGCGGTTACATGACCATGGCCGGCCTGGCGGAGTTTCCCGAGCTGTTCGCCGCTGGCGCGAATCTGTACGGCGTCGTCAATTTCAAGACCTTTTTTGAGTTGACGGAACCCTGGATGGTGAGCATCTCCAAGATTGAATATGGCGATCCGGATTCAGAAGGTGATCTGCTGGATGCCTTGTCGCCGATCCACAAGCTTAGTCGCGTCGCCGCGCCCACGCTGGTACTGCACGGCGCCAACGACACCAACGTGCCGGTCTACGAAGCGGAACAAGTTGTAGAAGCATTGCGCATGCGCAATGTGCCCGTTGAGTACATTCTGTTTCCGGACGAGGGACACGGATTCCGCATCGAGCGGAATCGAATAAAGTCCGTGAGCGCGATAGTCGAGTGGTTCGCAATGTACTTGTTGAGTTCATAGTTTGTTCGAGGTTCTGTATCGAAAACAGTTGAAAACCGGACAATTCATCTAACCACAAATGCGCAGAAGTAGAACCAATAGAATAATGCAACCTTCGCCAAAGCAACGTGCTGTCGGGGCGACATATCATGTCGCCCTAAACTACAAGTCGCAGTGGCGGCGGGCGACTTGCTTACACTTTCTGAGAATGCGGAGGGCATCAATACTGTAGAATTAATCTCGGTGGTCACGGTGCTTAAGCTCGTTGTTTTAACCGCAATGGATACGCTACCGTGTCCAATAGCGCGGCAATGCCAGACTTGGCGAGCTCTGTTATCATAGGAATCCAGAATCCTCAACTAAGGCAAAGGTGAGAGGCATGAGCAGCTTTTCAATCGGATGCGCTCTTTGGACCCTGGGCGCGACGCCCGATGTTCGTACGCTGGCGCGGCAAATGGAGATCGCCGCCGATATCGGCTGTACATCGGTTCAGCCCTGGATCGTCAACGTGGAATACCGTCCCTGCATTTTGGACCCCGAAGTAGGTAGCGCGGCCGACCGCCGCGAGATAGTCAAGATTGCCGAGTCGCTAGGCCTGACATTTAGCGCCTTTTGCGCGCAGTTGCAGGGCGCGACCACTTATGGCGGCCTGGAAGAAGAAGAAGGTTTGGGGTGGCGGATCGACAAGACCAAGGAAGCCCTGGACACCACTGCCGAGCTAGGGGGGGATATCATTACCACGCACGCGGGACTGCTGCCCGAAGACAGGTCCGACACCGCGTATCAGACATTGCTGCGCTCGGTCAGCGAGATCGCGGAACATAGCGCGAAGGTCGGCGTATATTTCGCGCTCGAGACCGGGCAAGAATCTCCACAAGCGCTCAGCGACTTCATCGACGAGATCGGCAATCCCTGGCTGTGCGTGAATTATGACCCCTGCAACCTCTTGCGTTTCGGTACGGAGGCGGGCACTGTTCAAGGCGTTCATATCCTGGGCGACAAGATCATCCACACCCATGCCAAAGACTGGAATCCCGAGACGATGCAAGCGACCTGTGGCGAGGGCCTGGTGCCCTGGGATGCATACATAGGGGCGCTTGGAGACATCGGATATAAGGGCGTCCTGGCGATTGAAGACGAGACCGGCAACGAAGATATGGTCGGCTCCATCGGCCGCAGCTACCAGTTCTTGAGGCCCTGGGTCGATGATTAGGGTCGGTATCCTCGGCGCCGGGGGCATTGCCGCGCTAAGCCATCTGCCGGAAATCGCCGCGGTCGATGGCATGCGTGTGACGCACATATGCGGACGCAGGGAACGGCGCTTGCGGCTGCTATGCGATCGCTTTGCAATCCCGCGCTATTCGACCGATTGGAAGGACCTGCTCGACGACGACGAGCTGGACGCGGTCATAGTGGCATTGCCGCACCCCCTGCACGCCGAGGCTGGCTTGGCAGTCCTTGAGCGCGGTTTGCACCTCTTCATGCAGAAGCCGCTCTGCACAACAATGGAAGAGGCCGATCAACTCCTTGCCGCCAGCGAAGCCCGACCGAAGCAGATTGTCTATTGCCGACCGTCCTTTGGGGAGGTCGTCTACGAGATGCGACGGCAAATCGCCGCCGGAACGATAGGGCTTGTATCAGGCGCGCTGGCGCGTCACAGCCATGGCGGACCCGAGGTCTATTACGCGGAAGTAGCAGATACTTTTGAAGAGCCGCGCGCCGAGGACGACTTCTGGTTTTTCGACGCGGATACGGCTGGCGGCGGGGCTCTCATCGACATGGGCGTATACGCGATCGCAACGTTGGTCGCTCTGCTTGGCAAAGTCAGCGCCGTGACGGCGCGCATGACGACGGTGAATAAACCGACCGCCATGGAGGACACCGCCACACTCATCCTGGATTTCGAGAATGGCGCCCTCGGCACTGCGGAAACCGGATGGTGCGATCCGGCAAGATCGTCATTTTTGCGCGTGCATGGCACAACTGGAAAACTAATACAAGACGGTGAATCGCTCCAGTACATACGTCCCGGCTCGGCTGACCGAGAGTGGGCCGCGCCAATAATAGCGACCTTGCCGGCGCCCGCGATACCCAACCAGCACGTGGAATGGCTGCAGTGCATCGAATCGGGAGCGCAGCCCGAGTTATCGAATCTGTGGGCGGCGCGTCATGTGACGGAGATCATGTCCGCGGCGGTCGCGTCCAACGAACAGGGACGACGAATCGTCCTGCAATCGCAGCCATTTCCACTTTAGCGGTCCTTCCAATGCTCCGGGATTAGTCTTCGCCCAGGTCAAGCGTTGACGCCCGCCAGATATCGCGATTGTACTCGGCAATTGTTCGGTCAGAGGAGAAGAAACCGGATCGCGCGGCGTTCAAAATCGACATTGTCGTCCAGCTCTCGCGGTCGGCAAAGGCGTCCATTGCCGCCTGCTGGCATGCCAGGTAGGCGGCGAAATCGGCGCAAAGCATGTATTCATCGTGATGTAGCAGCGAATCGACAATGGGACGGAAGATCTTTGTATCGCCGCCGGAAAACTGTCCGTTGGCAATCCAGTCAATAGCCATGCGCAGGTCGTCGTTGCTTTCATAGTAGTGCCAGGGATGATATCCGCCGGCTTTGGCCGCATAGACATCTTCCGTAGTTAGCCCAAAGAGAAAAAAGTTCTCGGCGCCGACGCGATCTCGTATCTCGATATTTGCTCCGTCCAGCGTGCCAATGGTCAAGGCGCCGTTCAGCGCGAACTTCATATTGCCCGTGCCCGAAGCTTCTTTGCCCGCCAGCGAAATCTGCTCAGAGATATCGGCCGCCGGGTAGATAAGCTGCCCCGCGGTGACGTTGAAGTTCGGGACGAAGACGACGCGCAATGCGTCAGCGGAAACCGGATCTCGGTTGACAACTTCCGCTACCGAGTTAATCAGTTTGATGATCAACTTCGCCATGTAGTAGCCCGGCGCTGCCTTGGCGCCAAAGACAAAGGTAACTGGATCCAGCGCCGTCGAGCTATCGGTCTTCAGCTTTTGATACAGATGCACTATATGCAAGGTCTTGAGCAACTGTCTCTTGTATTCGTGCAATCGCTTCACCATAACGTCAAACATGGATTCCGTATTGACGCTCAAGCCGAGGACACTTTCGATGTAGTCCGCCAACTGCGCTTTGTTCGCCGTTTTCATCGAGCGCCAGGCTTGCCGAAAATCGGGGTCGTCAACAAACGCTTCCAACCCGCGCAATTCATTCAGGTCGCTCAACCAGCCAGCGCCGATTTTTTCTGTGATGAGATCAGCCAAAATGGGATTCGCCAATTGGATAAACCGGCGCGGCGTCACGCCGTTGGTCTTGTTGCTGAATTTTTGCGGCATCATTTCCGCAAACTCGGGGAAAACCTGGGTTCGCAATAACTCCGACTGTAGCTCGGCAACGCCGTTGATTGAATAGCTGCCGACGCAAGCCAGGTTTGCCATGCGCACCTGCTTCTCCGGACCCTCTTCAATGATGGACAGGCGACCTACACGCTCCGGATCGTTGGGGTAGGTCATGCGTACGCTGTCTAGGAATCGATGGTTGATCTCGTAGATGATCTCTAGATGACGGGGCAGAACACGCTCCAACAGCCAAACGGGCCATTTTTCGAGCGCCTCGGGCAGGAGCGTATGTTGTGTGGACGCAAAGGTACGGCTTGCGATATCCCAGGCGCGATCCCAGGGCAATTTATAGAGGTCGACCAGCAGCCGCATCAACTCGGCGATGGCGATCACCGGATGCGAATCGTTGAGATGGATTACCGCCACATCGGGTAGTTTGTCCCACTCTACATTCTTAATCATAAACCGTTTGATGATGTTGTTCAGAGAACAGGCAACGAAGAAATACTGCTGTTTGAGCCGTAGTTCCTTGCCTTGCGGCGTATTGTCGTTGGGGTAGAGCACCTTTGTAACATTTTCAGAACTGGTCTTCTGTTCCACCGCGCGACTGTAGTCGCCGACATCAAATAGCTGGAGGTCGAATTCGCGCGTGGCGCGGGCGCCCCACAGCCGCAACATATTTACGGTCTTGGTCCGGTAACCGGGGACCAGTGTATGATACGGCTGCCCCAGAATGGTCTGCGCCGGGATCCAGCGTACACAGTAGTTTCCTTCGCTGTCGCGGTAGCTCTCGGTATGGCCGCCAAAACCTACTTCAACCATATCGTCCGGCTGCGGGAATTCCCAAGGGTTGCCGTAGTGGAGCCATACATCCGGGCTCTCGACCTGCCAGCCGTCGCGAAAGCTCTGGCGAAAAATGCCATATTCATAACGAATGCCATAGCCAACGGCCGGAATATTGAGCGTGGCCAGCGAATCCATGAAACAAGCCGATAACCGTCCCAAGCCTCCGTTGCCCAAGCCCGGCTCAATATCCAGTCGGCTCAAGTCCGCCAGGTCAATGTCGTGCTGGCGCATGGTTTCGCGGGCGAAACCGTAGGTGCCCGTGTAGTGCAGATTCTTCTCCAGTTGTTGGCCGATCAAATACTCCGCCGACAGGTAATAGACGAACTTAGGATTCTGCCGGAAGTAGGCGTCTACATTCTGTTGCCAGTTGAACATCATGTAGTCGCGCACGGTATGCGACAAGGCCATATACAGATCATGGCGCGTGGCGGTGTAAATGGCTTGCCCGTGCGTGTAATACAGATTGTCGGCAAAAGCCTGGGCGAAGGCTTCCTGCGTAAGTTCAACCGGTGTAATGTTATCGAAATTCGCGATCACAATGTTTTGTCCTGTTTTCTATATATTCATATGGAGCTGCCGGAATCCACAACGCCGACAAAATCCCGTTTCCGTCGATCTGGTGTCTCCGCTACACTATTTATATCATATTTGTAATACACGCTAATCAGGATTCACGGCCGGATAATCGCCGCAAAACCATAGTTCATCAATATATCACGAATTCAAATCAAAACATAACCACCGACGCCGCCGGGGGCTGCATTACAGATTAATGGCGCGTCAAGCCCAACCCTCAATAAGCGAAAACTCGGTAGCGGCGAGCGACCGCGCGTGCCTACGCCGCACAGTGGCTCGCCCAAATGTGAGATCTTGGTTTCGGGCGACCGGCGGTCAGTGTCTACGCGACCTACGCGCCCTCGGTGGTTAAGGTTCGTGTTTCAACCGAAATGGATACACTACCGGATTCACCGGAGGACTTTCGCCTTTCCAACACATACGCGATAAAATCGCGTCGCTTGCCACAGACGAGAATCGAGCCTATGCGACGACCCAACATCCTCATTTTGTACACGGACCAGCAGCGCTGGGATACCTTGGGCGTCAACGGCAATGCCGAGATACTGACGCCGAATCTCGACGCGCTTGCCGCTTCCGGCGCCACCTTCACGCATCACTTCGTGCAGAATCCGGTCTGTATGCCCAGTCGCATTAGCATGTTGTCAGGCCGCTATCCGTCCAGCCTCGGCATCACGCGCATGGGTGTCCCGGCGCCGCAAGACCTGCTGACGCTGCCGCGCATTTTGAGAACTTATGGTTATCGCGGCGCCAATATCGGTAAGCTGCACTTTCTGCCGCACGCCAACCGCGATCACCGCTCGCCGCACCCGGACTATGGCTTTGACCACCTCGAAATCTCGGATGAGCCAGGCGTCTACGAAGACGCCTATCGCGCCTGGGTGCGGCAACGCGCGCCGGATCAGATGGACGCCATCAGCGCCGGCATCCCACCGGCGACTCGCATCTGGAACCGAACGATGGGCATCAAGGACGAGGTCGCGCACCGTGGCGATCCGGAGGGGCGTTTTGACTTTGATGGCGGCATTCCCTTTGCGGCCGACGATGGCCTGACGCATAGCGCATTTGTCGCCGAACAGACGATCAATTTCATTCAGCAACAGGGAAATCAACCGTTTCTGTGCATCGCCGGTTTCTATTCCCCGCACGCGCCCTGGATGACCCCGCAGAAATACCTCGATCTTTACGATCCCGGGAGCCTGTCTATACCGGAGTTTCCGCCGGAAATCGACGAACAGCGACCGGTTGAGCCCGGCAAAAACTTCTCGGACGCCCATCTGCGCCGCGCCAAACAGGGTTATTTCGCCATGATCAGCGAAGTCGACCATTACGTCGGCAAGATCCTCGCAGCCTTGGACGCAGCCGGTCAGCGAGAAAATACGATTATCGTTTTCACATCGGACCATGGCGAGTGGCTAGGATCACATCTCAAGTTTGGAAAGGGCTACCCGGCCGACGATGCGGTCAGCCGCGTGCCCTTGGTCATGTCCGCGCCAAATGGCAAGCCCGGGCAGCGGGTTGATGGCATAGTCGAAGCAGTGGATATCCTGCCGACGTTGTTGAACCTGGCCGGCATTCAAACGCCGCCGACATTGCCGGGCACCAGCCTGGGAGACGCTGTCATGAACGGCGCGGAAGTCGGCAAGGGGGTGGCATTGACCGAGGGCGATGGCTGGAAGTGCCTGCGGGATCGGGAATATCGCTATCTGATTCACAGCGACGGCAGAGAGTGCCTCTGGCATCTCGCGACTGATCCGGGCGAATATGTTGATGTTGTCGACGGTCCGGCGCATCAGTCGGCGCTGGCGCGCTGCCGCCGACAACTGCTGGAGCGTCTGCTGCAAATGGAGCGTCCGCTAGCGCGTACCTGGGCTTACTGAGGTGGACATTCAGACTTGGCCGTCGTAGAGCCGTGACGTCATACCGCCGTCGATCGTCAGCACGGTACCCGTTATGTAAGACGCGTGATCGCTGAGGAGAAAAGCGGCGCCTTGGCCGACATCTTCCGGGGCCCCCATCCGCTCGAGCGGGATGTACTTTAGCCGATGCGCCAAGACTTGATCGAGGTTGTCGCGATCTTTCCAGGCATCTGTCAATATGGCGCCGGGAGCGATGGCATTCACGCGGATACGCGGCGCAAGCTCCGCCGCGAGGCTCTTGGTAAAGCCGACGATGCCCGCCTTTGAAGCTGCGTAGGCGCTCAAACCACCCGCCGTTACCGAAGCGTTGACTGACGACATGTTCACGATAGCTGCCTTTTCGCTTTGACGCAGATGAGGCAGACAGGCTCTTGTCATCAAGAACATTCCCCGTAGATTCACGTTTTGCAGTTGATCCCATTCAGCCGGCGACATCATGTCAAGATTGACGACCTGCGTTTTGCCGGCGTTGTTCACCAGGAGATCAATCTTCTGGTACTGCCGGATCGCGGCATCAATCATGGAACGTACGCTTTCTTCTTCGCGCACATCGCATGACACATAAGCAGCTTCGTAACCTGCGGCTCGAATCTCTGCGGCGACGCGCGCGCCGCTTCCAGCATCAAGTTCGGCAATGATCACGCGCGCGCCCTGTGCCGACAGCACCTTCGCCGTTCCGGCGCCGATACCGCTCCCGGCGCCGCTGACGATAGCGACTCTGTCATCTAACCGATAGGGGAGGTCCATGACTAGACGAAGGGGAAATCGCTCAGGGCGAATTCGGCAATGCGATCCCAGAGCGATTCCACAGCCCGGATGTCATCGGCGTTGAGGCTGATCTTCTGCGGGTCGCGGGAGTATGGCGAGCGCAAGACCCCTCGGCGCCACAAGACATATTTGTGGAAAGAGATGCCGTAGACGGCCGCGTAATTCAAGAGCGGCAGCAATTGAAAATGTATCTGTTCCGCCTCTGCTTGCTCGCCGGCTTGATATAGATCGTAGATCTTGACCTGGACATCCATGACGCCGCCGGCGGGCATATTGCCGCAAGCCCCGCGTGTCAATTCGTCTATCAGGTACGTGCCGTTTGCTCCGCCGAAGACGCCCGCGCAATGCCCCGTGTCGAGTGCCAGTATCTGATTAATGTGCTGCAAGATCGGGATCGTCTCCTCTTTGATGTATGCGATATTCGGCTCGGATGCCATCAGCTCGACCAGTTCGCCGGGCGACAAGGGCGTGCCGATTGGCGCCGGCGCATTCTGAATCATGAGCGGCCGATCGAACTGAGCCAAGGCGCGATAGTAGTCTTTCACGTAAGATTTGGAGGCTTTGCGCAAATATGGCGGCATCGCCATCAGCGCAGTCGCGCCATTTTTGCAGGCGTGGCCGGCGAATTCCAGCGCGGCCGACAGCGTCAGACCTTGCACGCCGACTACAAGCGGCAGCCTCCCGTCAATTGATTTTGCCGCGAATTCGACCACGCGGAAGCGCTCGGCGTCGCTCAAGGTGAAGAATTCGCTGGCCAGTGCCGGCACGACCAAGCCATGGGCGCCCGCCGCCATACAGTAGTCGATCTGCCTTTGAAAGCTGCCCCAATCGATTGCGCCATCGTCGCTAAAGGGCGTATGTAGGATTTGAAAGATGCCTGCAAGCACGGTTCACCTCGTTACAGTTTGCGGAATATGTGAAAGTTGGTTGAAATACATTAGACAGTCCTCGACATAATAACCCTGACCCAATATACGAGCGAATTGCTAGAGGCGACTCGCTGGGTCGCGTAGACACTGACCGTCAGTCGCCCGATACCCATTCAGTTTCTACTCGTCGCGCGATTCATCAGACTCTGTTGAAATACAGCCCTGTAGTGATCCTATAGATCTGGACACATTTTCCCCAGAATTCTGGTAGGGTTTTGGTTTGTGGCAGGAGAATGCTGGACAGAACCAGCGTGCTTGCAAGAGAACAGGGAAGCGACTGACGGCAGGCGGCATATTCACCGGGCTTTCTGTGGCGGGTTTGGTTTGATTTGTGTTTGAACTTTGTCCGACTTTGTCCGTTTTGCGGACAAAGAAATACTTTTTTCGGACAATGCGCCAATTGCCTTGGCAGCTCGGGCTGCTTGCGCAGTCCTTGTGGCATGAGACGAGCGGCTTCAAGCGCGCCCATGCCTGATATTGGCACAGAGCCGCCCGGCGCGCAACTGGCGGAAAGATTTGACAGGCTCAGGCAAAATAGCAAGCCAGCTTGTGGCATGAGCGCCGCGGTAAACATAAACAATCCC
>JAPOOU010000203.1 GCA_026713245.1 Chloroflexota bacterium | reverse complement strand
TCCGTCTGATGTAATCAGTACGGCGGCGGGCACGTTGAACAAGGGGCTGACATTCCCCACATCGAGAATGCGGGTCATGCCTTGTCGCTGAAAGGGGCGGTGCTGCTTGGCGCCGGTGAGCACGCTGCGCGGCATGACAAATGCCAGCGTTCCGCCATCTTTCAGGTAGCGGTCTCTGGCGTGAGCGAAGAACAAGGTGCTCAAGTCCATCTGCGTGAAGAGTCTGACATCGCCCGAATCGATTAGCTGGTAATAAATGTACAGAGCCTTGACTTCGTCTTGCCAGGCCGGGCTATTGATGTAGCGGTAAGACAGCCAGGGTGGATTGCCCGCGACCACGTCAAAGCCCTTTTCCGCGAGCACCAGGGGACGCGAGAGGTTTTTCAAGATGTATGCCCAGATGCTATCGCGGCCGTCGCGGATTAGCTCAACCAGCAGTTGGAAGTTGCTCGCCCAAAGATTGCGAAAGGTCGGATCAGAAAGTCCCTCGTAAAGGTCTTGTACAAGTCTGCGAAAAATCTCTGCGAATTGTTCTGTTTGAGCAACATTGGCGACGCCTTTTGCCATGTCATCCATATAGTTGATAGTCTTTGTGAGTTTGTCAGCGTCTTTGGCGGATTCAAGCGGTATGTGGAAGGCTTCGTCTTTCTCCACGTCGACCGCGATGGGGACAGCCGCCGGGCCTCGGTAGGTCAATGGTCCAATAAGCGCGTCGGCTAGAAACACTGGCAAGGGCGGAACATCGCCGTCGCTATTTTCTGTCTCCAGATGCTCGCTCAATGCCAACAAGTAGTTGATGCGGGCGATGGTAACGGCTAGCGGGTGTACGTCTGTCCCGACGATATTGCTCAGGGCGAAGTCGACCAACTCGCGCCCGGTCAAGCCCTGGTCCGCCAGGCGGCGAATGGCGTTGAATAGAAACGTACCGGAACCGCAAGCGGGATCGAGCAAACTCTGCGGCGCGCGATAGTCGATCTCTTGCAGCGTCAATTGCGCCAGCCAATCGGGTGTGTAATATTCGCCCAGATCATGCCGGGTTTCTGGATCGACCAAGTTTTGATAAAGCTGCTTTAGCAAGTCTTGTCGGATGGCGCTCAGGTCGTAAACCTGTAACTCGGCGGACAGCGCGTAAAGGAGGTTGATGGATTCAGCCCGAATATCGCTCATCATCAGCCAGGAGAAGAAGTCGTTCTCGCCGATGTTGCTGACACCGTGTTTGTGAAAGGCTTCGCCGTTGACGATGCTGGGGAGATCGCTGTTATCCGGGCGACCTTCGAGGGCGGCGAAGACGAGCAGTTTGGCGAATTGCGACAGATAGGAATGTCTTATGAACAGATCGTCATCGGCGATATCCGAACCGTAAACCTTGCTCAGCAATGACTTCCATTGTCCGCGCCAAACATCCAGTTCCGTTTTATCTTCGATTTCGCTAAGCAGTCGTGTCAGTGTCTGCTGCACGAGTTGGAATGTCGGGCTTTTGACGCCGAAACGCTGCACGATGTCATCCGCAGTCGGCTCAATGTTTTGGCGGCTGAATAGATAAGAATCCAGCCACAAGTAGGCGACCTCGGCGTCGGCGCTTGCGATATTGAATTGGTCTACCTCTTTCGCTTCTTCCGCTTCATCCAGGACATACGTGCGAAACTCGATACCGTCCGTAAGCATGCCGACATAACGATGAAGCTCTGGCATGTCGCGCATATAATCGCTAAGCTGGTCGATGTTGGCGCCGAGATCTGTCTTGATGTCGCGCTTGAATTCAATCAGCAGATCGCCGAGCAGGGCATCGACGTAGCCATGTTTCTGCACTTTTGTCATCGTTACGTGATGCTCTAGCTCAACATCTTCATACTTCACGCCGAAGGCATCGCCGATGAAACCCAGGAACAGGTGACTGATTTGCCGTTCCGATACTTGATTCTTGCGCGCGCTTGTCAAGCTTTCGATATATGCTTGCAGTTTTTCAGCGAAGTTGGGCGCCATGCTCTGTCTCTCCTAGGTTGCGGCAAATGTATTCTACCATGTCACTTGTTTCGCCAAAACCGCAAGCCAACCGCAGGAGTGGTGAGAACAATAGGATGCTTGGTACATTCGAATTGAACCTTTCGACCCCCAAAACGGCTCTTTAGGTTGAAGGCATAACCAACGGGAGCGCCTATGGAAAAACTGACCGGACTCGTCATCGCCTCCCGCGCGGGAGATTGCGATGCCTACGAAAAAGTGCTGCGCCGCTTCCAGGATATGGCGGTGGCTTACGCCTACGCCCAGCTGGGCGACTGGCAAGAGGCGGAAGACGCCGCCCAGGAAGCCTTCATCGCCGCCTGGTACGGCTTGCTCGACCTGCGCAATGCGGCGGCATTCCCGGGCTGGTTCCGGCGCATCGTGCACTCCCGCGCCAACCGCCGCCTGCGCCTGCAAAAGCCCCTGCTGGTCTCGCTGGAGCAAGTCGGCGAAATCGCCGTGGCCGATTCGCCGCCCGATGGCGGAGGACTGCCCGATGACATCGCCGCCACGATTGAAACCCTGCCCGAGGCCCAGCGCAGCGTCTTGCTGCTGCATTATATGAACGACTTCGCGCAAGCCGAGATCGCCGCCTTCCTGGAAATTCCCCTGGGCACGGTTAAGTCCCGGCTCTATCACGCGCGCAAACAGATCAAGCAAAGGATGACAGCATTGGATAACTTATCCGCACAACGTCCCTCGCGGGATAGTCAATTTACCGAAAAGGTCATGCGCCTCTTTGACGCCGCCAAATCCGGCGATATCGAGCGCGTGCGGGCTTTGCTCGCCGAAGACGATCGCCTGGCCAACGCCGACGGCTTTGTCAGAACGTCATTATGGGGATCGGATGCCAAAGCGCTGCACGTGGCGGTGATGCACGGGCGCAAGGACATTGTCGATCTGCTGCTGGCGCACGGCGCCGATATCAACGCCCGCGATGACAAATACCGCTTCAACGCGCTGATCCACGCCATCGACCTGGCCGATTTCATGCCGGAATACGCCGGCCTGGGCATGGTCGAATTTCTGCTGGAGCGCGGCGCCGAAATGGACGTCTGGGCTTGCGCCTGGCTGGGCGATATGGAAGGCGTCAAGGCGCGGCTGGACGAAAATCCGGCGCTGGTCAACGCCATCGGTCCCGGTCCCAGCACCTTGCTGTCCTTCTGCCGCGATGTGAAGACGATCGAGTTCTATTTGGATTATGGCGCCGATCCGCTCGTGACCTACCAACGGCACGGCAAATCGCGCCAAAGTTCGCCCCTGCGCGATCAAGCCTTTCGCCGCAATTACGCCGGCCTGCGCCGTCTGCTGGAGCACCTGGGCTGGGCGGTTGACGTTTTTTGGGCGGCCATCATGGGCGATGTCGACGTCCTGCGCGCGCTTCTGGCGGGGGACCGGGACCTGGCAAGCGCCGGCACGCCGGATGATCACGCGCTGGGCGCGGGTTTGAGTCCGCTGCACCTGGCGGCGCAAGGCGGCCACCTCGATGCCATGGAGCTGCTGCTGGAAGCCGGCGCTGATATCAACGCCGTCGACGCCCGCGGATATACGCCGCTGCACTTCGTCATCTGCTATGGACCGAAGCGCTTCTTCGATCCGCTGCCCGATCTCAGCGAGACGACGCGGGATATCGGCGTTTATCACCTGTTGACCGACGTGCCGCGTTTTCTGATTGACCGGGGCGCCGATCTCTCCGCCCGCGAGAGCGAGTCCGGCAAGACGCCGCTGGAGCTGGCGGGCTCGTCTTTTGAAGATGAAACCGATCGCGGCGACGTGATTTCGCTGCTGCGGGCCGCAGGTCAAACGGCAGACCGCTAGCGTTGAAGGATGCGGATACTGGGCGGCGCGGCCGGTCGGACGAGACTGATCGGCTGTCCGCCCTGGATACAATTTGTCTCTTTGTGACGGCTTTAGAGCGCTGGCTTGAGCTTTCGCTTTGGTTCTGTTACGAAGACATAGAGCCAGAAGAGAGCGGTGCCGATGAAGGCGATCAAGGCCCCGACCAGAAATAGATCGCGGAATGTGAAGGCGGTCAAGAGCAAGCCCCCGCCCAGGGCCATCATCGCGAAGCTCAGACCGGCCGCGGCCTCGCCAGTGCCCGCCATCAGCGCTTGATACTTTCGGGGCGCGAGGTCGAGGATATAGACGATAAAAGCGGTGTAGCGGACCGACATCATACTGATAGCGCCGATATAACCAAAGGAGGCCGCCAGCCAATGCTCCAGCAGCGCCAGCGGAATGAGGCAGACCGTCGCCACCATCGACGCCCCGATGACGACCCTGATGTTGCCCCAACGCTGTACCAATGAGGGCGTCAGCAGCGCGGTCGGCACGCCGGTCAGTCGACCGATGGCGGCCATAGCGCCGATCAGCGCGGTCGATACCGCCAGATGCTGGTCCATGTAGACGTTGAAGTAGACCATCGCCGTGGCCGAGCCCGCCACCTGGAACAGACGAATCACGGTCATTATGGCGATCAGCATCAAAATCGATGCCGCCAAGCCCTTGCCGCTGCCGCCTTGATCCACCGAGGTTTCCTGGCGCGCAGGCCCGGCTTTCCGCGACAGTGGTCGAATGCGCAGGGACAGGGCGGCGGAAAGCGCCAGGACGACGTTGGCCAGGGCAAAAGTGATGCGAAAGGGATCGGGATCATCGAGCGTCCAGCCGTTTATGCCGGCGATTATGCCGGGCAGTATCCCGCCGACGAGGCTGCCGGCGAAACCGGCCAGGGACCAGTACGCCGCTTTGAGGGCGAAGGCTTGATGCTTGTAAGCCTTATCCACCACGTTGATCAGGTAGGGCGCGCCATTGACGAAGAAGAAGGCGAATCCGCCAAACATCAGGGCCGGCGGGAAGACCAGCCCAGCCTCGCGCCAGCCCGGCGGCAGCCATTCCGCCAAGGGCAGCAGCAGCCCGCCCGCCAGGCACGTGAAGGCGCCGAACTTCATCAGCCCGGTGGTGGACATGCGCGAACCGAGGATGCCGGCCGGCAAGCTGGCCAGGCCGAAGGTCAGCAAGCCAACCGCGTTGACCAAGCCAATGAACTCGGTGCCATAACCCAGCCGCAGCAAGTAGAGGTTGAGCAGCACGGAATAGAGGCCGTCGGCGACAAAGGTCAAGCCGACGATGGCGGCGAAAAAAAGGCGCGTCTGCGGGTTGAAGGCGCGGATGGGGCTGAGAATGCGACCGAGCATGTTTGGTACTCCCCCTCACCCCCGGCCCCCTCCCACGACGGGAGAGGGGGAGTCTATCGTGATGGCTGCGTCATATTGCGCCGGCGATACACAATGCGCCGTCGTCAAGGCAGGGTATTAACTTAGTCGACGATCTCGAATACCGCTTCGATCTCGACTGCGAATCCGTTGGGCAAAGAGGAAAAACCAAGCGCGCTGCGGGCGTGTTTTTCGCCATCGTAGAGTTCCCAGAACAATTCCGACGCGCCGTTGATCACCAAATGCTGATCGGTGAAATCCGGCGCCGAATTGACCGCGCCCAGCAGCTTGCGCAGCCGCAGGTTGTTGACCGTGCCGGTGAGCGTATAGGCCGCTTTGAGCAGGTCTTCGGCGCAGACGCGCGCGGCCTGCTTGCCAGTTTCGACATCGACCCCTGCGCCCAGCTTTCCCACGTATCCCGTCGAAACGTGGCCGGAGCAGTATATGGTGTTGCCGATGCGCGTCGCCGGCGCCAGCGTGGGAGAGGGCGAGAAATCTTCGATGTCGATGCCCATCGCTTTGACTTTTTCATCCAGTGACATTTGTTTACCTCGTATAAATTCAGATGCGAACAAGGATAGTGCGAGGATTATAGGCGCGTCGTGGCATGCGACCATACCCAAAAGGCGAGCTAATGCGCCGATTATGACCATCTGCAGCGAAGGTTGTTCCGGTTGATGGCGACGCGCCGGGAAGCGCCGGCAGGTTCTGTGAACTTCCCCCGATTTTGTGGACGGTTAAGTTGTCCAATAAAATAGGGTAGTGAGTTAGGGTGGAAGGGCTGAGCGATCAACCTGCTGCGCGGGCTGCCGGCTCGCTCCGCTCACATGTGTCGCCTTTAGCTTGCGGAAACAAGTAGTTGCTGGATTAAAAGTCCGATGCCGCGGCTGACCACCCAAAAAGACAAGCGACTCCACCGGGTATGTTCGCTTTTCGCCGAGCAAGTTGTGGTCTAGGCGAGCGCGTGTAGAGGCCCTTGCGCCTTTTGAAACCCGGGGCTGCTTTTTCAGATTTATTGCGAAGCCGCCAAATAAGTTGTATTCTCAAGCGAAACAATAAGATTCACAGAGTAAGGAGGGTTATTGCATTAGATAGAGATTGCAGTCGCATCGTTTTTCCGACCTTAGTATTGCGTGTAAAGGAGATCATGTTATGAAGAGGCATATTAGTCGACGCGACTTTTTGAAGGCCTCCGGAGGTTTGGCCGCGGGCGGGCTCTTGGCTTCGGGTTTCCCCGCCTTTGCCCAGGACGGCGTCACCATCCGTTCGCATACGCGCAGCGGCCGGCAGGCGGATGCGCAGAAGCACTGGGCGGAAATCTTCAATGCGGATATGGCCGGCGAGGCAAATGTCGTCATCGAAGACTTCCCGGGTTCGGAGTACTTCCAGAAGATCAATACGCTGGCGGCCGGCGGCACCATGGGCGATGTCATCTGGATCTCGTCCATCGAGGGTTACTTCCGGCTGGCGGCGACCGGCGTTCTGCAGCCAATAGACGATGTCATTGAAAGCATGGGTTACGACCTTGAGGAGCATTATCCGGCGACGATCTCGGCAGCGCGCCTGAATGGACAACTGTACGGGATTCCCATCCTGGCGCATCCCGGGCGCGTGGGTTTGTTCTTCAACAAGACCATCTTTGATGACGCCGGGGTCGATTACCCGGACGAAACCTGGACAATGGATGACTTCCTGGCCGCCGCCATCGAGGTGACCGACCCCGATCGGCGCATCTGGGGATTCGTCGATCCCGAGGGCTCCTATTTCACATCGATCGTCTTCATCCGCGCCTTTGGCGGCGACACGCTCAACGCGGACGGCACCGAGTCCCTGTTGAATTCAGAAGAATCGATCGCGGCGCTGAAGTTCCAGAGCGCGCTCTATAACGAGCACAAGGTCGCGCCGGTGCCTGGCACGGCGCTTCAGGGACCCTACCAGCTCTTCGCCGCCAACCAACTGGCGATGTTCCAGTCGGGCTTCTGGGGCAGCGGCGTGGCGCAGTTTGTCGAAGATCCGAGCATTGTCGGCGTCGCGCCCATGCCGATTGGTCCTTCCGGTCAGCGGGGCAGCATGTTCGAGTTTGATCCCCTCTGCGTGACTTCCTTCACCGAGAATCCGGAAGAATCCTTCAAGTGGGTGGATTACAATACCAGTTTCGATGCCCAACTGCGCGTCACCAAACTGCATAACGTCACGGCCAGCCGACCGGCGGTCATGGCGGACGAGGTCGTGCAGGAGAGTGATACCTTACGGGTCTTCTCTGGCGTCATGGCAGACGCCTTGCCTCTGGTGCTGCCGGCGAACTTCCGCGAGACGGAGCACTTCAAGTTCATCGGCGACCAGATTCAAGCGCTTTGGCTGGGCTTGGCGACTGTCGACGATATCATCGAAGACCTCAATTCCGGCGCCCAGGCG
The DNA here is from genome assembly GCA_026713245.1 of Chloroflexota bacterium. Classification (GTDB taxonomy): domain Bacteria; phylum Chloroflexota; class Anaerolineae; order Aggregatilineales; family Phototrophicaceae; genus UBA6055. The sequence continues at coordinate 12,262 of JAPOOU010000203.1, read as the reverse complement.
ATCCTGGACAAGGCAGCGCTCGGATAATTCACGTTCGCAGGTGTGGAGATCGTCGACGGTCTTCGCGCCTGCCTCACTGTACCGTGATTGTCGGACTGAAGCAGTACCAGTTTGGTCGTGAAAATTCTGCCTGCAAGTCGAACCTAAACCGATCCTCTTGATGTTAACAGTCCTTTGCTGGCTCAACGGGGATCGGCGCGAGTAACTTGATGATTGCCCCAATCAGGCAGCGCCTTGGCTTGAGCGCCCCTCTGACGCTGAGCCAAAAGGAAGCGTTGCAAGGCTTTGCCTACATCTCTCCCTGGATCATCGGTTTCCTGGTATTCACGGTGGGCCCGATGGTCGCGTCGGCCTACCTCAGCCTGACCAACTACAACATTGTGACCCCGCCGCGCTTCGCTGGGTTGAGCAACTACGAGTATATGTTCAGCGACAAACTGTTTTGGAAGTCTATCGAGAATACACTTTATTACACCATCATCTTTGTACCCATCGCCATTGCCGGTTCGCTGGCTTTGGCCATATTGCTCAATCAAAAGATCGCGGGCCGGGTCGCCTTGCGGACGCTGTATTTTCTGCCATCGGTCACGCCGGTGGTGGCGGCGGCCTTCCTCTGGCTTTGGATCTTCCAGCCGCAGATCGGGTTGATGAACAGCATAATCTCGGCGCTGGGCTTGGGCAATGGTCCGTATTGGCTGAGTCATCCCGGTTCATCCAAGCCGGCGCTGATTATCATTAGCTTGTGGGGCGCCTTGGGCGGCAACACCATGTTGATCTTCCTGGCGGCGCTGCAAGGCATTCCCAAGGAACTGTACGAATCGGCCGATATTGATGGCGCGGGCGGGGCGGGAAAATTCCGCTATATTACCGTGCCGAGCATATCGCCGGTCATCCTCTTCAACACCGTGCTCGGGGTGATCGCGGCCCTGCAGATGTTTACACTGGCCTATGTCGCGAGCAGCGGTCGGCAGCAGCAGTTCTCGCCGGGCGGACCCCTGAATTCGACCTTGTTTTACGTCTTGCACTTATACAACAGCGCTTTTGATTTTTGGGAGATGGGCTACGCGTCGGCGCTGGCTTGGGTCTTCTTCGTCATCGTACTGGCCATCACCGGGTTTCAATTGTGGACGTCCCGCCGTTGGGTCTACTACGAAGGGGAGGATAGTTAGGTATCGGCAATGAAAGAGCAGAGGAAGAAGCGACGTGTCGAGTGAGATGCTGCCGGCTTGGCCGGTAAAGCGCATTATCCGAAACTTATTGCTTTATGCCGTCGCCTACGGCTTGACAATCATATTCGCCCTGCCCTTCTTGTGGGCGATCTCGTCGTCGCTGAAACCGGTCAACGAACTTTTTCTTTGGCCGCCGCAGTTGATTCCCAAGACCTGGCGCTGGGAAAACTACATAGAGATTTGGCATGTGGCGCCGCTGGCGCGCTTCTTCGTCAACACTGTTTTCGTGACAGTTTTTTCGGTTGCCGGCCGCGTGCTGTCGGCGTCATTGGTCGCCTACGGATTCGCGCGCTTCCGCTTTCCCTTCCGCAACTTCCTCTTCCTTCTGGTGCTGTGTACGCTGATGCTGCCCTACCAGGTCACGATCATTCCGACTTTCCTGCTGTTCAAAGCCTTCGGCTGGCTGGATACTTATAATCCGCTGATCATTCCCAATTGGTTCGGCGGCGGCGCCTTCACAATATTTTTGTTCCGGCAGTTCTTCATGACGATTCCCAAGGATTTGGACGAAGCTGCGAAAATTGACGGGGCGAATACGCTTTGGATATTCATTCGCATCATCTTGCCCCTTTCCAAGCCTGTGATTATCACCATGATCGTTATCGGTTTCCTCGAAAGCTGGAACGACTTTTTCGGCCCGCTAATCTATCTGAATACGCCGGAGAAATACACGCTGTCGCTGGGTTTGGCGAACTTCCAACGGGTCGTTTCCGCCGGCGGCCAGGCAACCGAGCATCTGCTGATGGCGGCGTCGATGGTCATGACCTTGCCCAGCATTTTGGTCTTCATACTTTTGCAGCGCTATTATATTCAGGGCGTCGTCATTTCTTCGGGAAGCAAATAAGCGCAAGCGATCATCCATCAAACCGATTAAGGCAGTCCAGTCTGCAGAGGAACCCCGGGCAAATGAAAAATCTAAGCGTTCTCTTCACCGCAGCCGACCGCGTCGAAGTGCGGCAGATAGACGATGACATCGGGCGGCTCCGCGCGCATGATGTGCTCGTCCGGACCGATTATTCGCTGATTAGCGCCGCCACCGAGCTAGCCTGCTTATCTGGCACGCAAGCCTGGTTTCCCTTTCCGGGGACGCCCGGTTATGCCGCTGTCGGCGAAGTCGTCGATGTAGGAGACGAGATAACGGCGGTAGCGCCGGGAGACAAAGCGCACTATTGGGGCGGGCACAAGCAGTACACCGTGCTCGACACGACACGTCCGCAGCAGATCTGCCTCAAGCTGCCGGAGGGGCTGCCGCTGCGCTTGGCGCCCTTCACGCGCATGGCCATCATCGCCATGACGGCGCTGCGCGTCTCGGACATTGAACTGGGCGATTACGTCGGCGTCGTCGGGCTGGGCACTGTCGGCAATTTGGCCGCGCAGTTGGCCGGTTTACAGGGCGGGCGCGTGATCGGGCTGGATCTGAACAGCGGACGCCTGGAACTGGCGCGCGACTGTGGCATCCCGCACGCGCTGGCGATCAACCCGGCGACGGTCAAGGACGACATCGCTGAGATAACCAGGGGAGAAGGCGTGACCACGCTGATTGAGGCCACCGGCGTTCCCGCGGCCCTGCCCGACGCGCTGCCGATTGTGGGGCGCTACGGCGAGGTCATCCTGTTGGGCACGCCGCGCGGCGTCTTCCAAACCGATCTGACCGGCGTGCTCGACTACATTCATCTCCATGGCCATGGCAATGTGACCTTCAAGGGGGCGCATGAGTGGCGCTACCCGGTGGCGCGCGATCCTTTCGTCAAGCATTCAATGGAGCGCAATTCCGAAATCGCGATGGCTCTAATAAGCTCCGGCGACCTTCAGGTGACGCCCCTGCACACCCACACGCTTTCGCCCTATGAAGCAGACAGGGCCTACCGTGGCTTGCAGCGCGAGAAAGAGACCTACGTCGGCGTCTTGTTCGATTGGACAACTGTGTAACCCACAAAAGAGAATCCGCCGAAGCGTCGGCGCCATGCGCGGCCTCGCTATAGCCCCGCCCCTTAACCGCTAATTGGCATTTGCCATTTTCTGCCGCTTGCCCCAAGGCCTTTGGCATGCGGGGACGGGATTCTCATTCGACGGCAAATTGCTATGGCTGGCGTAATCTCTGGCGAGCGCGCTGAAGACAGCAGACAGGAATCATCAAGACGATGAAAAACAAGAGCATAGTTTTCACCGGATGCGATCAAGTCGAAGTGCGGGAGCTGGAGGAAAATCTGGCCGGGCTTCAAGCGCATGAGGTGCTTGTCAGGACATGCTTTTCACTCGTCAGCGCGGGGACGGAACTCACTTGTTTAGCTGGGATTGAGTCCTGGTTTACCTTCCCGGCAACCCCAGGCTACACCTCTGTCGGCGAAGTAGTGAAAGTCGGCGATCAGGTCTCCAGGGTTGCGCCAGGGGATGTGGTGTATACCTGGGGCGGGCACAAGCACTACAATCGCATCAACCTGGGAATGCCGGGATCAATTTGCATACCTGTGCCCACTGGTATCGCGCTGCCGCTGGTTCCCTTCACTCGAATGATAACTATTGCGCTTACGGCGCTTCGTGTTTCAGACATTGAATTGGGCGATTTTGTGGCGGTGACTGGCTTGGGGCTGGTCGGCAATTTCGCCGCACAGTTGGCGCGTTTGCAGGGCGGCAGTGTCATCGGGCTGGACCATAACCCGGGTCGCGTCGCGCTCGCGGCGGCTTGCGGCGTCAATAACGCCATTGTCATGGAAAAACTATCCGCTGCCGGAAAAGTGGCTGAGATAACAGATCGGCAGGGTGTGACGACTCTTGTCGAGGCTAGCGGAAGACCCGGAGCGCTCCTCGATGGCCTGCCGCTTGTCGGGCGCTACGGCGAAGTGATCCTGGTTGGTATTGTGCGTGGAGAGTATGAAGCAAATCTTGGCGATGTGCTCGACTATATCCATCTGGACTCACGAGGTAATGTGACCTTCAAGGGCGCGCATGAGTGGCGCTTTCCGGTTGCGAGGGATCCATTTGTCAAGCATTCGATTGAACGCAATTCGGAAATCGCGCTGGATTTGATCCGTTCCGGCGACTTGAAGGTTGCGCCCCTGCTCTCACATACCCTTTCCCCGTATAAAGCTGCCGAAGCCTATCATGGCTTGAAAAACCGAAAAAACGAGTTTATCGGCGTTGTTTTCGATTGGACGAATATGTAGTTTGCAGGCGAAAGAACGGGCTACTCCCCCCGCAGGCGCGGATCGAGGATATCGCGCAAGCCGTCGCCGATGAAATTGAACGCCATGACCAGGCTGGCGATGGCCAGACCCGGGAAGAGCCACATCCACCATTGGTCGAAGAAGTCAATGCCGATGCTGACCATGCGCCCCCATTCCGGCGACGAGGGTTCCGGCCCCAAGCCGATGAAGCTCAAGGCCGCGAAGCTGATGACGGCCGTGCCGATATCGAGGGTGGCGAGGATAACCGCAGGGGCGATGCAGTTGGGCAAGATGGTGCGGAAGAGGACGTAGAGCCCGCTAGCGCCCGCGCTATGAGCCGCTTCGACGAATTCCTGCGATTTGACCTCAAGCACCAGTCCGCGCAGGATCCGTGCATAGCGGGGCCACCAAACCGCGCTCAGCGCCAAAACGGCATTCCGGATATCGGGACCCAGCGCGGCCGTGACAGCCATGGCCAGGATGATGAAGGGAAATGCCATGAAGAGCTCGGTTAGGCGCATGAGCAATTCGTCGATCAAGCCGCCCGCGTAACCGGCGACGGCGCCGATGATGACGCCGAGTGAACTGCCGATGATGATGACCGCCAGGCCGGCGGGAATCGTGATGCGCGAGCCCCAAAGAACACGGCTAAAGATATCCCGGCCCAACTCGTCCGAGCCCATGAAGAACAACGCGTTCGGCGCTTGCAATCGGTTGACGAGGTCCTGCTGCAAGGGCGCGACCGGGGCGACTGCCGGCGAGATGAAGGCGATGACGATCCACAATATGGCGATGATCAGCCCGATCAAGACCAAAGGGTTGCGACGCAAGTGATAAAGCGCCTGTTGGCCCCGGCTAGGCGACTCGAATTCGTGGGTCGAGGAAGAAATAGAGGATATCGACGACAAAATTCACTCCGACATAAATGAAAGCGAAGAGCAGGCTGACACCCATAATGGCCGGGAAGTCCTGCGACGTGCTGGCGCGGAACATATAGAAGCCGATGCCAGGATAGGCGAAGATCGACTCGATAAGGATCGACCCGACCAGTAGATTGCCATAAGACAAGCCGATCACCGTCACCACCGGGATCAGCGAGTTCCGCATGCCATGAAAGCCAATGACATAGCGTTCGCGCAAGCCTTTGGCGCGGGCAGTGCGCATGTAATCCTGATTTAGCACTTCGAGCAGGGAAGAACGGGTGATGCGCGAGATGATGCCGCTGATATACAGCGCCAGGGTCAGCGCCGGCAAGACGAGGTGAGAGAGCGCGTTGCCAAATGTCTCCCAATCGCCATTCAAAAGCGCGTCGATGGTGTACATGCCGGTGACCGTCGGCGGCGGGCGCATGAGGATATGCAGGCGGCCCGGTCCCGCGGCGATACCCAGCTGAGCGTAAAAGAGCGTTAGGAATACCAAAGCGATGAGAAAAACCGGAAAGCTAACCCCGATCAGCGCGATGACGCGCGCGGCATAGTCCGCCCAACTGTTCTTCCATATCGCGGAGACCAACCCCAGCCCCACGCCCAGGACGACGCCATACATGATGCCGAGCGTCGCCAATTCAATCGTAGCCGGCAAGCGCTTGGCGATGTCCTCGGCTACCGGCGTCCGCCACTTGATCGACGTGCCCATATCGCCGCGCAGCAGGTTGCCGAGATAGGTCAGATATTGTTCGTGCAGCGGTTTGTCCAAGCCCCATTTCTTGCGGAAGGCAGCAATGGTATCTTCGTCGTTGAGCGCGTTGGGCGGCAGGTTGGCGTTGATGGGGTCGGCGGGAATGGCATTGGCGATGATGAATGCCACCACCGTGATCCCCAGCAAGAGTGGAATGATAAAAACGACTCGGCGAACAAAGTAGCGAAAGAAATCCATGGGCGACAGAAGCGATCAGTTGTTGAAAAGACGAAGCTTAGTTTACCACAGCCGCTCTGCGGCAGCGAAAATGTCCCGGGAATGTCGCGCTCACGCAAAATCGAAGCCTTCTCGTCGCATGTGCGACGCGGTTTACGTAAACAGGGGCGACCGATCTTGTCGCCCGACCTTGCTGCATATAGATTTCGGGCGACATGGTATGTCGCCCCTACATCGCCTCCATTTTAGCAGGCAAGAGGTCAAATCTCGGCGCTGGCGGTCAGTGTCGGCGGGCTGTGTCCACGCGCCCTACGCGACCCTCGGTGTCCGCAGTGCTTAGTTGCCAATAATCTGAAATGCGCCCGGGCGACTAGCCACTATCGTCGCGGCATCGGCGATTGCCCGTCATCCCAACCCCGATAGAACTTACGCAGATACGCCTCAAGTCTCGGCGGAAGATCTCGCGCCGCAAACTCTAGCCGCTCCCAGATCTCGCGCTCGACATCCCGCAGATCGACATTCAAATGCTCCCTATCGCGCAGGACCCATTCGCCGCCGACCATCACATGCCGCACATGTTCGCGCCTGCCCCGGCGCAACAGAAATGCCGACAGCAGCTCCCGCGGCGGATAATTCGCCGGCGCCCATCGGCTCCTTATCGCCGCGACTTCCAGCATGGCCAGGTCGGCCAGTCCCCCGATTGCCAGCTCGCCCAGCGGAGCGTCCGCGCCAAATGTAATTTCCGCAGCGAGGCCCGTGCCCATCCGCCATACGGTCTCGGCGCTGAGATCTGCCGCCGCCATCCCGCCCTGATTGCCGATTGTCCAGGCCAGGCGCATTTCGCGCAGGAAGTCCTGGTCGTCGTCCAGTGTCTGCCCGTCCAGGCCGATGCCGACCGGCACGCCCGCCGCCGCCAGCATTGCGATCGGCGCGATGCCGCTGCGCAGGCGCAAGTTGCTGCTGATATTGTGCGCGACGCCGACGCCCCGTTCCGCCAGCAGTTCGATGTCTTCGTCTTCAATCCAGACCATATGCGCCAGCGTGAGCCAGTCGCCAAGCGCGCCGATGTCCTCAAGGTGCCGGATGAAGCTGACACCCCAGGTTTTCTGGGCGTATATCCGCTGATATCGCGTTTCCAGCATGTGCATCTGTACGCGCGTGCGACGCTCTCGCGCCCACTCGCAAGCGCGGATGATCAAGGCATCGCCGCACCATTGGCCCCCAGCCGGACTTGCCTGAATATGCGCGCGATGCCGTTGGCTGTCATGGTAGTTCTCGTACAAGTCGTCCAGCAGGGCGAAATAATCATCCGCGCTAAAGTCGCCGGCATGCGCGCCGCCGGCCCGTCGGCGCAGTTCGGGCGGCAGCATGTCGAGGAAAAGCTCCCGCTCGGCATAGACGAGTTGATTCTGGTCGACTATCGGCGGGTGCATGGCGACGCGAATACCGGCGTCGGCATATCCGCGCAGGGCTTCCGGTATCTCGTCAGGGAGCTCGGACCAGGAACCTGGATTATGACTGTGGGCGACCGCCGTCACGCCAGAACCCAGCAACTGCAGCCCCGAATAGAGCGCCGCTAGATAAGGCGGAATGCCGGGAAGATACGCCAAATGATCGAGCCACAATTCGAGAAAAGTGTCCGCGACGCCCAGCGCCAGCGTTCCCACTGCGCGCCCGTGGTCATGCGCGTTGGTGAAGCCCGGTACGAGAATGAAGTCATCGCCGCCGACCCGATCGGCGCCCGGATAACGCGCGACCAACTCGGAGAAAGTGCCGGCGTCGACAATGGATTCTCCCGCGACGGTGATTGCCAAATCGTCAACAGGGACGCCATCGCGCAAGGTATATCGCGCATGAATGATGGTTGGCATCAGGCGTAAAGACCGGCCTGCTGGCCGCCGTCAATTACGAAGACCTGGCCCGTGATCATGCTGGCGGCGTCGGAAGCGAGATACACCGCCATCTCGGCCACGTCCTCCGCGCCGATCATCCCTGGCAGCGGCTGATACCGTTGCAGAAAAGCGTCTCGTTCGCCCTGCGGGAAGCCGTCATTCAAGGGCGTATCGACGTAGCCCGGGCAAATCGCGTTGCAGCGAATATTGTCGCGCGCGTAATCGAGAGCGATAGAACGCGTGAGATTGATGACGCCGGCCTTGGCGACCGAGTAGGCCGCTTTGTTCTTGGCGGCGCGGATGCCGAAGGTGCCGGCAGTATTGAGGATGACGCCGCCACCCGCTTCAAGCATCAGCGGCAGCGCGCATCTGGCGGTCAGGAAGACAGATTTGAGATCGATATTGAGGCACGCGTCCCAATCGGCTTCGCTGATATCGGTGATGCGACCGGCCGGGCTGATGCCAGCGTTGTTAAATAGGATATCCGGGGGGCCCAATTCAGAAGCCGTCCGGTCGACCATAGTCCGCACATCAGCGCTACGGGCGACGTCCGCTCCAATTGCGATCGCGCGGCCGCCTTCGGACGCTATGGCGCGCGCTACCGATTCCGCCTTGGCCAGCGTCCGATTCACCACGGCTATTCCGGCGCCTTCCCTGGCGAAGGCATAGCAGCTGGCCGCGCCAATGCCCGATCCGCCGCCGGTTACAATTGCGACCTTGTCACGCAACTTCACGCCGCATTCCTCGGGGAGCCGCTCGGCGCGTAACCGGCGAAAAGTCTGCCGCGCTCACAGAAAATAACAAACCCTCTCCTTGCATGATAAAGGGGATTTATCAGAAACGAGGCAATACCCTGGTCAATTGAGCATCCAGCCGCCGTCAACAACGATCATTTCTCCCGTGATATAGCGTGATTCGTCCGACGCCAGGAAGAGCGCGACATCGGCGACGTCGCGCGGCTGGCCCAAACGGCGCAGCGGTATCGTCGTCTTCGCCCAGCGTTCGTTGTCTTCCTGGCTGGGCAACATAGGCGTATCAATGATGCCGGGCGCCATGGAATTGGCGCGGATGCCGCGCGGTCCATATTCCAGCGCGATGCAGCGCGTCATGGTGGCAACGGCGCCCTTGGTGGTGCAATAGGCGGCGGAATCGACAAAGGCGACCGCCGCGCCGATCGACGCCAGATTGACAATCGTCCCTTTGATCTCCTGACGCAGCCAATGCCGTATCACGATCTGCGACACCAAGAATACGCCCTTTACATTGATCGCCATGATACGGTCGTACTGCTCGTCGCTGGTCTGCTCGAAGGGCGCGTTGAAAAAGATCCCAGCGTTATTGACCACCATATGGATCATGCCAAGCTCGGCAATGCCCTCATCAACCACTTGCTGAACCTGCTCCCGCCGCGCCACATCAGTCTCGCGAACGAAGGTCTTCACCCCGTTGGATTCCGCCTCGGCGGCCACTTGGCGCAGGCTTTCCAGGTTCAGGTCACAGAGCGCCAGATTCGCGCCCTCGGCGGCGAAGCGCAAGGCGATGGCGCGCCCGATCCCTCGAGCGGCCCCGGTGACAAGCGCGGTCTTCCCAAACAGGCGTCCCATACTTATTCCGATTCAATCAAGCCGACTCTATATAGCCGATGACTTCGCCAACCGGCACTTCGTCATCTACTTCGCAACTCAATTCCACCACGACTCCGCCGGCTGGCGCTTCCACTTCCGTGCTGACCTTTTCCGTCTCGATTACAACGATGCCATCACCCTCGGCCACGGAGTCCCCCTCCGCCACCAGCCACTCGACGATCAAACCCTCTTCCATCGTCATTCCGAATTTCGGCATATAGATTGGAATCAATGGCACATCAATCTCCTTACCGGTGTCAGCGCCGCGTCCCGGATGAATTCAAACCAAGGTCTTGCGTACGGCGGCGACGACATCGGCCGCGGAAGGGAGAACCGCCTTCTCCAGGACCGGACTAAAGGGCATCGGCACATCCTCGTTGGTCACGCGCTGAACCGGCGCCTTGAGATCGGGAAAAGCCTCTTCCGCCACCGTCGCCGCCCATTCACTGGCGGCGCTGCAGGTGGGGAAACTCTCGTCTACAGCCACGAACCGTCCCGTCTTGGCGACGCTTTCCAGGACCGTCTGCTTGTCCCAGGGCGACAGACTGCGCAAGTCAATCACTTCGGCGTCATAGCCTTCAGCGGCCAGCGTATTGGCGGCCTCCAGCGCGGTATACACCGTTGGTCCCACCGCGCAGATGGTGACATCGGATCCGCTACGCTTGACATCGGCAGCGCCGATGGGGACGAGATACTCGTCTGACGGCACTTCTCCCCGCTTCCCGCCCAGGGACAGCGAATGCAGGAAAATCACCGGATTGTCATCGCGTATCGCCGACTTGAGCAAGCCTTTGCCATCGTAAGGCGTGCTCGGCAAAATAACCTTTATTTGCGGCATATTCATAAAGAACTGATGCACCGCCTGGCTATGATGATGCCCGGCGCTGCTGCCGGCGCCGTTCTGTACCATGAATACCAGGGGCGCTTTCGTCTGACCGCCATACATATAGCGCATCGCGCCCGCCTGGTTGGCGATCTGATCGAAGGCCAGATAAAGAAAGGTGCCGAACATCAGATCCACGATCGGGCGCAGTCCGGTCACCGCGGCGCCAATCCCGGCGCCGGCCACCGCCAACTCGGAGATCGGCGTGTCGATGACGCGCTTGTCGCCGAACTCAGCGTGCAGCCCGCGCGTGCTGGGGAAGACGCCAATTCGCACATCTTCGCCGATGAGAAATACCCGGTCGTCCCGACGCATCTCTTCGGCTAAAGCTTCCTGGATCGCCGCCACATAGGTTTTGCGAGGCACTCAAACCCTCCGGGCGATAGCGCGCCCACTCATAGCCACAGGTCTTCGAACAAGGAGTCAAATTCAGGCGCCGGGCTGTTGCGCGCGGCCTCGACCGCCTCAGCCACGGATTGGGTGATTTCGGCGTCGAGCGTTTCCAACTGCGCCGCCGGTAAAATATCATTTTCGCTGACATAGCTATGCAGCAAGAGCAGCGGGTCCTTGGCTTGCGCAGCCGCCATTTCTTCAGCGCTGCGATACTCTTGACCGCCCAGGAAGGCCTCTTCGCCCTCGGCATGGCTGCCCCGACGATGGGTCTTGGCTTCAATCAGCGTCGGTCCGCCGCCGCCACGGGCGCGCTCCACAGCCGTCCTGGCGACGCGGTACATCTCGAGCGCGTCTGTGCCATCGGCGACCAGTCCCGGGATGCCATATCCGAACGCGCGATCGGCGATATCGGTGATATTCATCGCATTTAGCGCCGGCGTGAACTCGCCGTACTGATTGTTCTCGCAGACAAAAATCACCGGCAGCGTCAGCGTCGAGGCCAGATTAAGCGACTCGTGAAAACTGCCTTCGTTGGCGGCGCCGTCGCCGAAAAAGCAGACGGATACGCGGTCGCTGTCCGTATACCAGGCGCTCAAGCCTGCGCCGACCGAGATTGGTATGCCGCCGCCAACAATGCCAATTGCGCCCAACATGCCGATATCAAAATCAGCGATATGCATCGAACCGCCCTTGCCTTTGCAATAGCCGGTGGCCTTGCCGAACAACTCCGCCATCATACGTTTGAGATCGCCGCCCTTGGCGATGACATGACCATGCCCGCGGTGCGTGCTTATGATGGTATCCGCATCGGTAAGGGCGGCGCAGACACCGGCGGCCACAGCTTCTTCGCCAATATAGAGGTGCACGAAACCGGGCAATTGCCCTTGCCGAAAGAGCCGGCCCACCTCCTCCTCGAACCGGCGGATGCGCAGGACACGGGTATAAATATCCAGCACAACTTCAATCGCTATGTCCTGATGATGCATCTCGTCTCCTGCTTATGCATGCCGCGTCGTTCATACGACAAACGGGATACAGATTCTGCGTGAGCGCGGCATTCTTGTGATCTTTTCGCCGATTACGCGCCGAGCGGCTCAGGTCAGCAAGGCATCGGCGGTCAACGCCAGTGTTTTCGTCGCGGTGATGACCTGGTCCATACTAACGCATTCGTCAACCATCGGCCAAATCGGGATGAATCCGGGCCCGTATTCTACACAGGTGA
>JAPOOU010000204.1 GCA_026713245.1 Chloroflexota bacterium | reverse complement strand
TTCCGATCTCATTGTCATTTTCAACATGAACCAGGGCATGCCTACACGAGGCTGGAACCAGATCATGACCCTGCCGCGCCGGCTCACACTAGACGCGGATAAACGCTTGCTCATGGCGCCTGCAGGCGAAATCGAGTCGCTGCGCCATGAACATCGGCAGGCGGGACCCATCATGCTTCCGCCCAACCAGGAAATCGTATTGGACGCTATTCAGGGCAACGCGATGGAACTGTCGCTGGAGCTTGACCCCGGCGACGCGCCCATGGTCGAATTGAACGTATTGCGCTCACCCAAACGAGAAGAGTTTACCCGCATCGCATTCTACAAACATCGCGGCCGCCGTTACCGGCAGCGCCTGTCCAAAACCGCGGCAATGAATGCCAGCTCCGCCGCTATGCAAAAGCTGCCGCAGCGATACGAAAGCATGATCACAATTGACACTTCGTATTCGTCGACGCTGCCGGATGCGCTTTCGCGCGCGCCGGAATCCGCGCCCGTGTATATCGCGCCCGACGAGCCCCTGCAATTGCGCGTTTTCATTGACCGTAGCGTGGTCGAGGTTTACGTCAACGGCAGACAATGCGTGGCGACGCGGGTCTATCCCGGTCGCGAGGACAGCCTTGGTGTCTCGCTGCGCTCTCAAGGCCTAGCGACGACGGTCACGAGGCTGGACGCCTGGCAAATGCGTAGCATTTGGGATTAGGGCGCAGTCACCGAATGACCGACCGTCAGATTATCCAGTAAGTATGGCGCGGAAATTCGTCAGCTTGCGGAAAATGATTCGATTCGAGTCGTGAAAACGTATGGCGCCGCGATAGGCGGCCCGCACAAGATAGATGATATCATCGCCGTCGAACTGCCAATCGACGTACTGAAATCCCGTCAGGCGCGCCGAGTCTTCCGGGGACAAACCACTCTCGTCCGCCATCAAGGTCTTGACGACCCGCCAGTGACGCAAATCACGCGAAACGCTCAGCGACAAGATATTTCGCTGCCGAGTCCATTCCGGATTGGTAACATTGTTGACCAGTGCGAGATACAAATCCGTTCGCGCATCGTAGCGAATAGTGAACTTGGTTCCGCCGCCAGGGAAGTCAATGAACCCGGTCGCCGGGTCAAATGAAATCGCTCGACCGTCCTCCTCGATCTTTACGATTACAGCTTTATTCACCATTGGGCTCGCGTTCAGGCGCAAGATATTCCACAGTTCCCCGTTCCGCGCCCGTACCACATTTCCTTCCAGCCAGCAGGGTCGTACCGGCCGATCCCATGCCGCCGGCGCCCAGTCAGGATCAAAGGGAATCTTGTTGCTTATCGTCCAGTTTGAGGCCTCTAGCAGGTTCGCATCGGCAGGCGCGGAGATCACACAAGAGTGGAAGCTCGGTCCGTGCACCGGCGGGTTGGCGTCTTCGAAGGCCTTGTACAGCCGTCCCTTGTGCTCCAGCACAGGTACCGGCGCGCAATGATAATTCGGCGCTTCGCGATAGGGACCACCGCGAAAGAGCAATCCTGACGCGTCATCCGCCGGGTGCGTCCAGGTGAAACCGCCGTCATCGCTGCGGCGAATCACGATCGAGCCGTATTGCTGCGATGTGCCAAGGATGTACAGACTTCCGCGATGGGTAAACAAGCTGCTCCAATAGCAGTTCATGATATGCGTCGCGTTTATCCAGGTCCCGCCGTCATTCTCCGAGCGATAAATGCTCGTCAAGCTCTCTTCGGCCTCGTGATTCTTGGGACATCCCTGCAAGCCAAAATAATCGTGCGAAGCCACCAGCGCGCCGTCCGCAAGACGAACGATGCTCGGGCTTCCCAGGTAAGTTAAGCTGCGCTCGGGCTGATATTTAACGTCGCGCCAGGCCATTTGCATACGCTTTCCCCGCCTAAAGTAAATCGCGGAAATCCTTCAGGCGGCGGAAAATGATCCGGTTGGAATCGTGGAAGTTGCGCGTGCCGCGATAGGCTGTACGCACCACATAGATCAAGTCATCGCCATCGAACTGCCAATCGACGTACTGGAAACCGGTCAACAAAATAGACGCCGCCGGCTCCAAGCCTGTGTCGTCAGACATGAGCGTTTTGACAAGGCGCCAATTCCACAGGTCGTCCGACACGCTCAACGACAGCACATTGCGCTGCCGCATGGGGTGCTTGCCGCGGTGCCCCTGGGCTTTCAGGTCTCCGTCAGCCATCTTGCGCAATAAATCGGGATCCGCCAAATTGTTGACCAAAGACAGGTATTTGCCCGTCTGTGGATCGCGCCGGATTGTGAATTTGGCTTTGCTGCCGGGGAAATTGACATATCCGCTTTCGGGATCAAATGACAGCGTCTTGCCTTCGTCTTCGATTTTCAGGCGAGTCGCAACTTCATCCACGATAGAACCGGCCTCGTAGGTCATGATGTTCCAGAGTTGGCCATCGGGCGCCGCCACAACATTGCCTTCTCTCCAGCCCGGCGCTTCCGCCTCGGCCGCGTCCCATTCGCTCGGCAGCCAAGCGGGATCAAATAGCATCTTGTTGCTCATGGTCCAATTGGCGGCATCCAGCAAGTCGGCATCGGCCGGCGCCGAGATTAAGCCGGCCTGGAATCCCCGGCCCCAAACCATCGGGTCGCAATCTTCAAAGGCGCGGTACAAGCGGCCCTCGTGACAAACTATCGGTACGGGCGCGCAATGATAGTTGGGTGGCTCGCGATGGTAGCCGCCTTTGAAGAGCAGGCCGCTGCCTTCATCGGCCGGGTGCGTCCAGGTAAAGCCGCCATCGTCGCTGCGGCGTATCACAATTGAGCCGTATTGCTGCGATGTACCCAAGATGTAAACCGCGCCATCATGTAGAAACAAGCTGCTCCAATAGCAGTTCATGATATGTGTAATATTGACCCAAGTCTCGCCATCATCTTCCGAGCGGTAGATGCTGGTCAGGCTTTCCTCGCCTTCGTGATTCTTGGGGCAGCCTCTCAGACCAAAATAATCATGAGAGACCAGCATTGCGCCGTCCTCGAGGCGAACAACGCTCGGACTGCCCAGATAGCTTAGTGCCCGCTCTGGATGATACTTGACTTGCGACCATTTCATTGCGCGCTCTTTCTGGCTCGACAGACTTTTCCGTCCAGCCTCAGCAAAAGTGATTATCAAGAAAATGAGACTCGCGCAATGCGCGCGAGCCTCATCAGAATGCTTACCGCTTATTCACTGACGTACCACTGGTCGGAGTGGCCGCTTTCGAGGTGGCTGATGTATACGACGCCTTCGACCGGCGTGAAATTGTGCAACCGATTGGAACGGATGAAGACTTCAGGCGCCTCGCCTACAGTACCGAAATGGTAGATGTTCTCGACGGTATTGGCGACCAACTGCGTACCCAGCTCAAGATATCTCTCCGAGCCAATCTCCGTCAGTTGCCATTCATCGACCATGCGCATCTGTTCTTTCTGATACTCGGGTGGCTCTTCGCCCTCTTCTCCACCGCTGAGCCACCACTGCCGCCAAGCCAAGCCGCCGCCGACAGGCGTGGAATCAATGCCATAGGGCGCGCGCAGCCAGATGGGCCGCTGGTACATGTCCTTCTCCGATACGACATCAGCGAACCAAACCGACGCGTGAACTTCGTTCGCCAGCAAGGCTTGCTTGAAGGCTTCGCGCGTACTTGGGTTGATTTCGACATCAACGCCGACGTCTTCCCAGTACTCCGCCACCAGTTCCGACATTGGGATGCGGTTGATCGCGTCCCAAAGCACGATTGACAGCGGCTCGCCATCCGGGCGCGTGCGCACGCCGTCATCGCCCACGGTCAATCCCATCTCATCGAGCAAGGCATTGGCTTGATCGGGATCATAGTCGGCATAGTGTCCGCCCATCCAATCTTCATAGAATGCCGACGCCGACGAAACGCCCCATGCCCTCGGCACCGCTTGACCGAAGAAAAGGACATCGTTAATCTCGGGCCTGTTGATGGCAAGCGACAAGGCCTGACGGAAACGCAAGTCATTGAAGATCTCGTTCAGCACTGGATCGCTGACCGTGATATTAAGCTGATACTTGCTCATTGCGCCCTGGTCGGCCGGCCACAAGATCGTCGTGTAATCGCCATCCGCCTCACCCGCCTTCAGTACCGGCAGATCGCTCACTTCGAGGTTGTAAAAGCCGTAGTCGATGGCGCCGGCTTGCACGTTGAGAATAACCACTTCCGGCTCGCTAAGCAGCAGGCGCGCCTGGCCGTCAATATAAGGCAGCTGATTGCCATCCGTGTCTACTTTCCAATAGTAGGGATTGCGGACATAGAACTTGTTGCCGAATTCATCCACCTGGTCAAGTTTCCACGGCTTGATCACCGGCAGATCCGGGTCGAAGTCGTTCTGCCCCGTCTGTCCATTCATGTGGAATTCAAAAGCGCCGGCCCAGCTATCAAAACCCTCAGACTCTGCTAGAGCGGCCGCGTCCTCATTGTAGTCGGCGTGCCACTGTTGCAGGTAATGGCGCGGCGCCAGCGGGAAGCCTTGACTGCTGCGGGCAACCACGATCGGAAAGGCCGGGTTGGCCGCGGCGGCGGTGAAGTTCACGCTGTAGTCGTCGACTTTCTCAATGACTATCGGCGTTCCGCCAGGTGACAGCGCCCTCGACATATTTGGCAGCTCGTCGTGCAGCATGATGTCTTCGTACCAGAACATGATGTCATCTGCGGTGACAGGAACGCCGTCGCTCCACTTCATCCCCCGCCGCAATGTGACTGTGGCCGTGGACAAGTCCTCCGACAATTCCACGCTCTTGGCAATCTCCGGGAATACGACCTCCCAATTGGTTGAGAATCCAGTCAAGTGCTGGTCCCAGGCGGTGAAGCCGGTATTGCCGAAGGAGGTCGGATTGGTTGCGTTAAATGTGATCTCGCCACCGTAAGCGCCGATGGCCTCGCGCGGTTGAACAACCATAATCTCGCCCCGGTCCGGCAGGCGTTCCTCGACCGGCGGCAGGTCGCCCGCGGCTACCATCTCCGCCAACATGGGCGCTTCGTTGAACATGGCGATACTATTGCCGGTCGCGGCTTCGTACTCATCCAGCGACCAAACGCGGTAATTGTCAGCCGACGAGAATCCGCCATCTTGCGCGACCGACGCGAAGGGCATCAGTCCCAAAATGACGATCAGACAGATTACCCAGGAAACTTTCAGTTGCTTGCTAAACATTTGCTTTTTCCTCCCTCTCAGTTTATGGACTCTGAAATGTTGATAACTGGTCTGTATAAATCGGCCACCTCCTTTTCAGCCAATATGTTTCACACCTGTCAGGAAGCGAGCGCTGACGCCCGCTAATCTGTTAGGTTTCTCTCTCCCGGTTTCAGGCAATACATCTGTCTGGCGATACTGTCAAGAATGCGCTGGTCATACCCTGTCAGCTTTGCATTGCTCACGCGGCTAACTGTGGTCATAGCGAATCCGGCCTGGCGGCGATAATACTTGGCGGAAACCGGGTATTGGTGATGAATCGTGGGATCTGCCATGCTTATCAGCGATTGCGCGTTTGCGGCATCTGCATGGAGGAAGTGCTTACAAAGCCAAACCAGCGGCTCAGGATAAAAGTTCGCCGCGATACCGCAGTAACCTGACGCCCCTGCTTTCATTGATTCCAGCAAGGTCGTGGCATCGGCATTGTAAACGCCCAGGCCGGCGCCCTCTGCCGCTTCGATCTTGGCGCGCAGCTGGCTCAACGACCGTGAAGTCTCTTTTAGCAGGCGGAAGCGCCCGGTCCCGGCCGCCCATGCTACCAAATCCCCAGAAACCAGCCGATGATACGGCAGCGGACATTCGTAAAGTCCCAGAGGTATATCGTCCGTGGCGTCCAGCAGTCGCGATACCTTGCCCCGCCAGACCGTGTCATCGTCCTCCGCCTGCGCCATCATACTGGCGATGACGACCACCTGCGCGACGCCGAGATCCGCCATTTGCCGGACGAACTTCACTTGCGCCGCGAGCGCTTGATCAAATGTGCCGCTGGCGACGACGGGTACTCTCCCGTTAGCCCGTCTGACAACGCGCTCTGCCAGGCGAAGCCGCTCGTCATCACTGAGCGCGAACATCTCGCTGGACTGCCCGACCGCGAACAGCCCCGTCACGCCCGAATCAATATACCAATCCGTCAGTTGATCGACGCCATCCCAATCAATAGACATGTCCATCTTGAGCGGCGTAATCATTGCCGGGAAAACTCCCCCGGGCGTTGTAACGTTTGACATGCAACAAGTCCAAAGTGTCAGTGATGAATAAAATGAGCCGATTTCGGCGCCAGAAGCGACGGCGTGGCCGGCACGTAACCCATTCGCCTCGAAATCTCTTGAGCGACATAGAGCAAATCCGCCGCCAGGTCATTGGAGCCGTCATGAACAATTCTCTCGTCGGCGCCTGACAAACTGCAGCCGCCGATGGCTTCACCGGCCGCATTGCGGATGACCGCGCCCAAACAGAACGTGCCTAACTCGTGCTCCTCGCGATCGACAGCATAGCCGCGTTGTCGAGACGCCTCGAGGTCGCTGTGCAAATCCTCGTTATTGGTTAATGTTGTGTGTGTGAATCGCGGCATGCCAGTGCGTTGAATGATGTCATCGACCCGATCGGGCGAAAGCGCTGCCAGGATCGACTTGCCGTTGGCCGTGCAATGCAGATGAACCTGTTCTCCGACCGCCGTGCGCGCCATTAGACGCTTCGACGATTCCACCGCGTAGATATACAAGATATAGCTGCCATCGAAATAAGTAAGATAGACTGATTCTTTGACGATCTCGGCCAATTCACGAAGTAAGGGCGCGGCGCGATCGCGCAGTTCCGCGTTGACTCGAACAGCTTGCGACAAGCTGACAATTGCCGTGCCCAGCGCATAGGAATCATCATTCACTTTCTCGATGAAACCGCGCGAGATCAACGTCGCCAGCAAATGATGTATCGTGCTCTTGGGCATGGGCAGCCGTTCGCTAATCTGGGCCAAGGTCAAGCAGGGTTCCTCAGTGCTAAAAACAGTCATGATATCGATGGCTTTTAGTACGGACTGGATCATAAAGACACGCCTTCCAGCTCAAGTTCTTCCGCGAAATGACAGGATACGTAGTGCCCAGGCAAGACTTCCCGCAGTTCCGGGCTTTCTTGCTTGCATCTGTCTTTGGCATATTTGCAGCGCGGATGGAAATAACAGCCGCTAGGCGGATCCGCCGGATTCGCAACTTCGCCGCTCAGGATAATCTGCGCATCCTGTAAACGCGGATCCGGCTTCGGCACTGCCGATAGAAGCGCTTCAGTATAAGGATGCTTCGGGGTCAAATAGAGCGTCTCGGTCTCCGCCAGTTCAATGATCTTGCCAACATACATGACCGCCACACGATCGGCTATATGTTCCACGACACTTAAATCGTGCGCGATAAACAGATATGTCAGCCCGAGCTTCTCCTGTAAGTCCTGCAAAAGATTGAGGATTTGCGCCTGTATCGAAACATCCAGGGCCGAAACAGGTTCGTCGGCGACTATCAGGTTGGGATTGGTGGCCAAAGCGCGCGCGATGCCGATCCGCTGACGCTGCCCGCCGCTGAAGGCGTTCGGGTAGCGATTGAGATGGCCGGTATTCAAGCCAACCAGAGCTGCCAATTCCTTGACCTGCGATTCCAGCGCCTTGCCGCGCGCACCCTGCGCCCAGAGCGGCTCGCCAATGATGTCGAGCACGGTCATGCGTGGCGAAAGCGACGAAAAGGGATCTTGAAACACAAGTTGCATTTCCTTGCGCAATGCCCGCAGTTGCTTTTTGTCCAACAGTGTAATATCAACTGCATCGCCCTCATGCGTCCGCAGGATGACTTGGCCCGAACTCGGATCAATGGCGCGCAGGATACAGCGGCCCAGCGTCGCCTTGCCACAGCCGGATTCGCCGACCAAGCCCAGAACTTCGCCCTTGGCGATTGCGAAGCTGACATCGTCCACAGCTTTGACATACCCGACGGTCCGACGCAGCAAACCCTTCTCAATCGGAAAGTACTTTTTGAGCGACTTGACCTGCAGGATTACATCATCTCGTTCCATGGCCCGGCCCTTCAAGCTCAGACGCATTAACCGCTTCCGCCACTTCGGGATAGACATAACAAGCTGCCGCATGACCGGGCGCGACCTGTACCAAAGGCGGATCCACGCGATCGCAGAGTCCGGGAATCGCGACCGAGCAGCGCGGGAAAAAGCCGCAGCCCGGCGGCCGGTTGATCGGCACCGGCACCGCGCCTTGTATCGACTCCAGGCGCCGGCGCGATTTCCTGCCGATCTTGGGAATCGACTTGATCAATGCGGACGTGTATGGATGTTTGGCTTCATAGAATAGGCTGTCGACATCCGTAAATTCGACGATTTTGCCTAAATACATAACGGCCACATGCTGGACCATTCGCGCAATCACGCCCAGATCGTGTGTGATATATAGTATGGACATGCCGAATTCGTTCTGCAGATCCCGCATCAACTGAAGCACCTGCGCTTGTACCGTTACATCCAGGGCCGTTGTCGGTTCATCGGCGATCAACAGCGACGGCTCGCAAGACAAGGCCATGGCGATCATCGCTCTTTGACGCATCCCGCCCGACAATTGATGCGGGTGCTCAGACATGCGCTGTGACGGATTCGACATGCCGACGCGGCCCAACAAGTCTACGGCTGTCTTGCGCGCTTGCTTGCGGCTCTGTGTCCGGTGTACTCGGATCGCCTCTGTAATCTGGTTTCCAATCGTGTGCAAAGGCGAGAACGACGTCATCGGTTCTTGGAAGATCATCGCGATCTCGCCCCCACGAATGTCGCGAATGCGCTCGCCGTACGCATCCAGTTGCACGATATCGACCGGGTCGCCTTCCTGGGGATGATAGATAACACGACCGGAAACAGTGGCGAAGTTCGGCGCCAGCCGCATGATTGAGCGCACCGCCATGCTCTTGCCACAGCCGGATTCGCCAACCAGCCCGATCGTCTCGCCCCGTCGAATTGCGAAACTGATGCCGTCTACAGCCTTCAACAAGCCCTCTTCCAACGGCAAGTGCGTCTTCAGATCTTGGACATCCAGCAACACGTCGTCCATCACATGTCCTATAGATGCTTATATGGGTCGGCTGCGTCGCGCAGTCCGTCGCCCAAAAAGTTAAAGGCGATGACGATGATCACCACCAGCCCGCCCGGCAACAGCAACCAGGGATTGATCGTCACCGTCTGGACGTTCTGCGAGTCTTGCAAGAGCGTTCCCAAACTCACCGCGGGCGGCTGAATCCCCAGTCCCAGAAAACTGAGCGCCGTCTCGCCCAGGATCATATGCGGAATTGCCAAGGTCAAATGCACGATCAGATAACTCATGAATCCGGGCAGCAAGTGCCGCGTGATGATGGCTCGCTCGCTTAAGCCGGACAATTTCGCTGCCAACACATAATCTTCTTCTCGCAGGCTGATCAGTTTGCCCCGCACTACCCGCGCTAAACCGGTCCAGCCCACAATAGCCAGCACCAGCGAAATGCCAAAATAAACCTGAATAGGCGTCCATTCCGGCGGAACCAGGGCCGCCAGGGCCATCCACAGAGGCAAGGTAGGCAGCGATTGCAGGAACTCTATCAATCGCTGTATCAACATGTCGATGCCGCCCCCGTAATATCCCGACAGCCCGCCAAAAAACAAGCCAAGCGCGAAGCCGACAGCCAGACCCATCAGCCCGACAAAGAGCGATGTGCGCGCCCCCAGCAACATCCTGCTGAAAAGATCGCGTCCCAATGCGTCGGTTCCCGACGGGAAGAATACGCCAGGTGCGCCGACGCCAAACAGGTGTATGTCAGTATCGATAAAGCCTAAGAGTCGATAAGGCTCGCCCTTGGTAAAGAACTGCAAGAAGTATTTCTCGCTGCTGTCCTCCTCATACGAACGCTGAAAGGTATTCAAATCCAATTCGCTGGTAATCTTGTAGACAAAGGGGCGCAGATTGAACGCGCCGTTTTCATCGATGAAGCGGATCGGCGTTGGCGGCGCATAAAGATAATCGGTGTAGCGCTTGAATGGACCATAGGGAGCGAAGAACTCGGCGAAGATCGCCAATACATAGAACAGCACCAGAAAGATCATGCAGAAATAGGCAACTCGATGACGCTTGAACTTGCGCCAAATCAATTGCTGCTGCGAGAGAATCTCATAGTTCAGCTCGTCCGCGGGCACAAGTTCGGCAACTGTCGACCCCGTGGACATCAGTTGGCCCTCTCGTAACGTATGCGCGGATCCAACCACATGAGCAGCAAATCCGACAAGAAAACGCCCAGCACAGTCAAGACGCTTAGCATCAAGAGCATACTCGCCGCGGCATAGGTGTCCTGGGCTATAAGCGCCCGCAGCAATAGGGGACCGGTTGTCGGCAAGCCCAGCACGATTGAAACGATCGCGGAACCGGAAACGATCTGCGGCAACAAACTGCCGATGCCGCTGACGATGGGATTAAAGGCCATGCGCAGTGGGTATTTCATGATGAGATAGCGCTCGCGCAGGCCCTTTGACCGTGCCGTCAGCACGTATTGCTTTTGAAACTCGTCGAGCAATTGCGCCCGCAGAATACGTATCAAACTCGCGGTACCGGCCGTGCCGATTACGATCACCGGCACGGGCAAATGTGTCAACAAGTCCCAGAACTTTGCCAGGTTCCAGGGCGCGCGCAAATACTCTGGCGAGAACAGTCCGCCAGGCGTCACACCGAATACGCGCAGCATGATGATCATGAATACGAGCGCGATCAGAAAGTTCGGCGTTGCCAAGCCGATCAAACCCATGAATGAGAAAAAGTAGTCGCCGATGGAGTATTGATTGATCGCCGAATACAGCGCTATAGGCACCGACACCACATATACAAATATGATCGAGGCGATTGAGATGGTCATCGTCAGGAACAGGCGTTCCTCGATCAGCGGCCATACCGGCTGCCGCCACTCAAATGACTCCCCAAAATTGCCTTCCGTAACCAGCGGCACAATCCAACGGAAATACTGATCGTGCAGAGGCAGATCCAGTCCATAGCGTACCCTAAGAAATTCGAGATCTTCCTGGTCTACGATATCGCCCGAGGCTTCCAACTCAAGCGCGTAGTTATGTATCCAGCTGCCTGGCGGCAAATTGATAATATAGAAGGACAAGACGGAAACCAGGAACAAAACAATGGCCATGTACAGCAGGCGGCGCAGCAAATAATTCAACATGGCGCGAAATGGCGACCTCAGCGTCTTGCTCTAGGCAATAGCTTGATAATTCTGAATAGTCTTCCCATCATATAGAATGCTGTTCGACAGCGTGGAACAGCATTCAGAAACTAACACGTCGCGACTGCCTTGTCAAATTTTCTGCCGCAATAGGGTGCATTTCTGATTATTGGCTAGCTCCAATCGTCCACCCTCAACCACAATATCTGCCGGCGCGCCCCGGCCGACTCCGTTGCAATGCTCATTATTCCCCCACCCAAACCCTCCCCTCCTTGTGGGATACTTCCCCCGTTATGTAAGGCTTGTCCGCTACTCAGTTTTGTTGATCTAAAGGGACGCAAAAACACGTTCGACAGCAAGATAATGGCGCCATTTTGCGTACCAAACCACAACATAAAGACAAGCTATGTAGGGGCGACCTATCAGGTCGCCCGCTTTCCGGCTAAAGGTGGCAGGATAACCGCATTAAAAAGGACAAATGGAGCGCTTAACCACCACTACCGGACAAGCCTTGTAGGGGCGACCGGCGGTCAGTGTCGGCGGTCAGTGTCTACGCGACCTACGCGACCTGCGCGACCCACGCGCAGCGGTGGCTCGCCCTCCCGCCCGAAACCGCGAACATTTAGTCGCCTTGTCATAGAACATTTATGCTACCGTCTCTCTACAACGCAAGCAATAAGAGGACTCCTCACCATGCAAGCAAGCTACA
>JAPOOU010000114.1 GCA_026713245.1 Chloroflexota bacterium | reverse complement strand
TTCCTTGAAGCAGATATTTCCGGTCAAGCGTTTTTTCCCTTCCGACTGGGTTGTTCCGGGATGCAGCAAGTGGTACGAGCATAGCGGAAAGCGCGACGCAAAGGGAGACTATATAGTCGCGCTTTGCCCGGATGGGCGAGAAAACGTTACGCAGACGGGGCTTGACTGGAGCAATGGGGCGCAGACTAGAAGCCAGACGGGCAATACCAATCAAGCCTTACATCGCGTCCTTGCGCCGCGTTTCGCATAACTAACTTGGTATTACTGAGGGCACAGAGAAAGGCCTTTCATTTATCAATACTGTGAAATTGCACTTCAATTTGAACCCGCGATAATCATTTTCACTCATCTGTATGTCGATTCTATAGGAGTTCTGCCTTGAATAGAATCAAACTCGGTGTCCTCAGTAAGTGCAAGTAAGTAATGAGAATCAACAACAGGGAAGCACTGTAGGGGCGTTTCGCCGAAACGCCCGAAACCACCAGTCGCAGCGGCAGCGGGCGACCAATCTGGTCGCCCCTACAAGGCTCACTTTTTTGCGCGACTTACTTACACTTGCTTCTGCGCTCTCTGTATTGAAAAATAATTTGATGCGATTGCCCGGCGCAGCCCCTCCGGATTCTGGCGGATTGTTCTGTCAAACGCTAAACTCGGCTAGCGACTGTCCGAATCCGCAAGGTTTGCAAAATGTCTGAAGAACTGGCCATCGGGCTCGATATCGGCGCGACCAAGCTGGCATTTGCTGTCGTCAACCACGCTGGCCACATTCTCGATCATCGTACCATGCCAACCAGCAGCGGCGATTCTTCAGAGCGGACGCTCGACCGCATCGCAGAGCAACTCGGAGCGCTCCTGGACGCGCATGAAGGATGCGCGGCCATCGGCGTAGGCGTCCCCGGCCCAGTCGACAGCGATCAGGGGCTGGCATTGAACGCGGTCAATCTCAATTGGCGCGAGTTGCGTCTGCGAGACGAACTTGCCCGACGGCTGACGCGGTGCTTGCCCATATATGTCGACAATGATGTCAACGTTGGCGCCATCGGCGAGATGCTGTTTGGCGCCGCAACGGACATGAGCGACTTCGTTTACCTGGCGATTGGAACCGGCCTGGGCGGCGCTGCCGTGAGCAAGGGCAAGCTCTTGCGCGGGGCGACCCACTCAGAGATGGAAATCGGGCACGTTTCGATCGATCCGCTTCAAGGCCGACCGTGTTCCTGCGGTTTGCGCGGCTGCCTGGAGATGTCCATATCGGGCAAGGGCCTGGTCGCGATCGCGCGACAGCATTATGAAGATTTCCCCGAAACGCGGCTCGACGCAGATGATCTGACAACGCAGGCCATCATCCGCCGCGCCGGCCAAGGCGATCCGCTCGCCTCGTTCGTCGTCCGGCAAGCGGCTAGCGCTCTCGGCGTCGCTTGCGCCTGGTGCATTAATCTCTTCAATCCCGAGAGCATCGTCTTGGGCGGCGGACTGATCCGTGCGCTATTTCATTTGTTGGAGACGGATATGTATGAAGCCCTGCGGGTCCGCTGCCTTCCGAGCAGTCTGGAATCTACGAAAATAATACTGTCGCAGCATGCCGATGCCGCGTTGGGGGCTGCGGCTCTGGTTTGGTATCACCGCCAGAAAGAAGCTGCAAAATGAGAATCGCTATCGGTGGCATCGCAACTGAAAGCTGCACTTTTTCCGCCCTGCCCACGCGCCTGGAAGACTTTCGCATTTCACGGGGAACTGATGACAGCTTCGCAGAAGTCTATCCCTTCCTGGACAAATACCCGGATATCGATTTCGTCGGCACGATCACCGCCAGGGCCTTGCCCGGCGGGCCGGTCGAAGCGGCAGTCTATAACGCGATCAAGAACGAGCTTTTGGGGGAGTTGAAGTCCCGGGGCCCGTTCGATGGCGTTTATCTGGATATGCATGGCGCCATGAATGTGGCCGGTATGGACGATGCCGAAGCTGATTTGTACCGCTCGATTCGCGAAATCGTCGGCGACGACGCCCTTCTGTCCGCGAGCTACGATCTCCACGGCAACATTTCTGACAGAATCATGGCTACGCTCGATATTATCACCGGCTTCAGGACCGCGCCCCATATCGACGCCCTGGAAACGCGCGAGCGGGCGATGTCGCTCTTGCTGCATTGCCTGCGCGGGGGCATTCGCCCGCGCAAAGCATTTGTCAAGATTCCGGTGGCAATGCCCGGCGAGAAGACCAGCACGGAATGGCAACCGGGCAAGCGCATCTATGGGGCGATTGCGGCGCAGATCGACGGGCGCGAGGTCCTCGACGCGACCGTACAAGTCGGATATGTTTGGGCTGATGAACCGCGCATGACCGCCTGCGCCATCGCCATCGGCATGCACGAAGAAAAGATCAGCCTGGCGGCGGGGGAATTGGCCGCTCTCTACTGGAAGCATCGCCGGGATTTTGACTTTGGGGCGCCGGCGCTTTCAGTTGACGATTGCCTGCGACGGGCGATGTCCGACGCGGTCAAGCCCGTGTTCATAAGCGATTCCGGCGACAACCCCACCGCCGGGGGCGCCGGGGACGTGACCTATTTTCTGTCGCGCGCGCTGGCGCTGCAGCCGCCCGACATGATCTATGCCAGCATAGCCGATCACGCCGCGGTCCGTACTTGCATCGCGGCAGGACTGGGAGCGGAAGTTGACCTGCAAATTGGCGGCAAGCTCGATACGCGTACTTCTAAGCCATTGAACATTTCGGGAACGGTCGAAACCATCAAGGCCGACGCCGACAACCCGCAAGTCGTTCTTAAGACGGGCGGCATTCACATAATATTGACCAGCAAGCGCAGTCCATTTCATCGCCGCCGACAATTCACCGACCTCAACCTAAAACCGGAAGCGCATAATATCGTCGTCATCAAGATCGGCTACCTCGAGCCGGAGCTCAAAGCCATGGCGCGGAGGGCTTATTTGGCGCTGTCGCCAGGCGCGGCCAATCAGGACATCACGGCGCTGACTTTCGAGAGGATTCAGAGACCCTGCTATCCCTTTGACCCGGATATGGAGTGGGAGCCGATCGTTGAAATCGTCTAGGTTGGCGCTACAGCCGCATTCGAGTCTTCCAAGAGCTTCCAAGAGACGCCCGCCCGTGGAACTGCTGTATAGCAATGCGAGCCTAAGCTCTGCTATACTCTTATTGCATGACGGTACCCATTGTACAATTTAGCATTCAGGAGATTGCAATGCCTAAGCTTATGAGGATTGTCCTTCTTACTCTGCTTGTGGCGAGCCTCAGTTTCGCCGCAAGCGCACAAGAGGGCGGCATTTTGATCGGGACCAACTTCGGTGGCGACCCGACAAATATGAATCCGCTTATTTCCAACAATACGGTTGAGTTGTCGCTCAACGAATTTCTCTTCCCCAGCTTGTACAATATCGATCCGGAAACGCGGGCGCCCATGAAAGCGGGACGCAACGATCAGGACAATGGCCTGGCTCTTGACTGGACCATCTCCGACGACGGCCTGGTTTACACGTTTACCCTTCGAGACGACGTGACCTGGAATGACGGCGCGCCCGTAACCGCCTTCGACTACAAGTTCACCTTTGACGCTTTGGCCAGCGGCGAGACTTCATCGCCGCGCACCGATGTGCTGCAAAGCGTCGAAAGCGTCGAAGCGGTCGACGCGACAACCCTGGTCGTCACGTTGAAGCTGGCATCCTGCCGCGTGATTGAAGAACTCGATGACTTCGGCATCTTGCCACAGCACATCATCGAGCCCATGCTCGATGGCAATTACGCCGAGATCGACAATCTGGAATACAACAAGAATCCCGACGTCACCGCGGGCGTCTTCAACTTTGGCGCGCTGGTGCCGGATCAACAGACCAGTTTGATTCGCAACGAGAATCACTGGATGGACGTTTCGCCGGAAGGTTACATCATCCGCAACGTGCCCGACCAAATCGTCGGCATCGAGCAGTTCCTGGCGGGCGAGGTCAACTCGGTTGGCACAGCTGGCTCGGCATCGGTACCGGCCGTGCAAATGCAAGACTTCCGCGACCGCGCCGAAGCCGGCGAATTCCAGATTTATGAGTATGTGGATGACGGATTGACCTTTGTCGGCTTTAACATGGCCGATCGCGGCGCCCCGGTCAACGGCCTGGATGAAGACGGCAACCCCATTGACCAGGGCAAGCACCCGCTCTTTGGCGATGCGCGCGTGCGCCAGGCGCTGGCACAGGCGGTCAACTACACCGACATCATCGAAGGCGCCGCTGAAGGCGAAGCGGTACAAGTCAACAGCTTCGGGACACCCGCGCTCTGGGGTTACGATTCCAGCATCGAGCCTTGGGAATACAACCCCGAAGCGGCACTTGCGCTGCTGGCGGAAGCCGGCTTCGTCGATGACGACGACGACCCGAGCACGCCGCTGGTCGCCACCGAAGACGCCCTCTACGCCGAGCCCGGCACAGCATTCTCCTTCGAGCTGCTGACCAATTCCGGCAATCTGGTTCGCGAAGCGGCCGGCACCGTCATTCAAGATCAGCTGGGGCAAATCGGCATCGATGTCGATTTTCAGACCCAGGAATTCGGCGCTCTGGTTCAGTTCTTGCTCGGTCAAGATTTCGACGCCATCATGATCGGCTTCACCAATCTGGACCAGGACACCGATGCGCGCAATGTTTTCACGCCGGTCGGCGACTTGGTTGGCGGCGGATTCAACTTCGTCTCTTACCGCAACGACCGCGTTACCGAACTCTATGATGAAGCGCTGGCGCTGCCGGGCTGCTCTTTTGAAGGACGCCAGGCGCTCTACCACGAGATCAGCCGTATCTTGCACGAAGATCTGCCCTGGTGGTGGCTCTTCGCGCCATTCAGCATGTACGCCGAAGCCAATTCGATCCAGAACTG
>JAPOOU010000283.1 GCA_026713245.1 Chloroflexota bacterium | reverse complement strand
TTGGACTACTTCTGAGTAACTCCGAGTAAGTCGTGCAAAAAATGCGGGTGCTGTAGGGGCGGCACGCTGTGCCGCCCGTTCCATAACTAACTGTTTTCGGGCGTTTCAGCGAAGCGCCCCTACAACTCGTCGCTTTTTCAGATTCTCATTACTTACTTGCACTTACTTGTGCCTCTTTTTTAATAAACCGCGTCGCTCTTGCGACCAGAAGGCTTGTTATTCTGTGTGAGCGCGACAGACTTTTTCGCTGCCGCCGAGCGGCTGTGGTGAATCCTCCTTGATCGCGCCGATTCGGCTGCGTCAGTTTCTATTTCAACTGAAATGGATGCGCTGTCTATGGCTTTCTGAATATCGAGACGCGGTCGTGGAAGCTGTGCATGAAGACCGCCAGGATCATAATACTGCCTGTCACCATCAACTGCATATTGGTGTTCACGCCCATCAAGCGCAGGCCCTTTGCCGTCATGCCCAGGATAAGGATGCCCAGCACGGTCCCGACAAGGCTGCCCTTGCCGCCGCTCAACGCGATGCCGCCCAGCACCACGCCGGCGATCACGATCAATTCAAAGCCGGAAGAACCGGAGTCAAAGTAGCCGGTGCCGGTTTGCATCGTTAGGATCATTCCGCTGATGGCGGCGCTGCTGGCGCAAATCACAAACAAAATGAACTTGATGAGATTGACCTTGATGCCGGAAACGCGCGCCGCCGTTTCGTTGCCGCCGATCGCATAAATGTTGCGTCCGAATTCGGTCTGCGTCAGCACGACCAGCGCCAGCACGACCAATATAATTGCCAAAACGAAAGGCAGGGGCGCCGGTCCCAGATTGTTGTAGTAGGCATCCTGAAAATCATAGAAGCCGTTTTCATCGACAATTGGCGTCTTGTTGGTATAAACGTAGACCATGCCACGCAGCGCGAAGAGCGACCCCAGCGTCGTAACCAGCGAGTTCATCTTCTGTCGAGTCACCAGGTAGCCGTGAATGCTGCCGACAATCGGTCCTGTCGCCAAGCCGGCGATGATGCCCAACCACATATTGTCAGTCCCGTTAAACACAACAACCGTCGTGACGCTCGTTACAGCGAGCATGGAGCCAATCGACAGGTCGAATTCGCCCGCGAGCATCAACATGGTGACGCCTATCGCGGCGATCAGGTTCGGCGAGATTTCTCGCAGCAAATCCCAGTAAACGCGCTGCTGTCGCGTGCTCGGTTCCAGAATCCAGAACAGGACCACCACCGCGAGCAACAAAATCACCAGCCCCGCCTCGCGTGTCAGCAGCCAGCGAGACAGCCTGCTCGCGGCCTCAGAATTGCCGCCCCGGTCTTTGCTTAAAATTGCCATGATCTAACCGTCGTCTCTCAATTCACTCTTTCCAATTGGACCGTTGCCGCGGTCATCAGATCTTGTTCCTTCGCTTCATGGCGCGATATCCAGCGACCGGCGCTCCTGCCCTGTCGTATGACGATGATACGATCGGCGATGCCCATCACCTCCGGCAACTCTGTGGACAATACCAGGATGCCCATGCCTTGGTGCGCCATATCATCCATCAACCGGTAGATCTCGGCTTTCGACCCGACATCAATGCCCCGCGTCGGCTCGGAAAACATCAGCACCTTCAAATCTTCCAGCAGCCAGCGCCCGACCAGCGACTTCTGTTGATTGCCGCCGCTCAGATAGCGTATTTTCTGCGCGATGCCCGGCGTCTTGATCGAGAGTTTGTCGATGATGTCGATGGTGGCTCTGCGCTCCTCTTGCCCGTTGATCACCATCAGCTTGGCGTAGTTATTGACCGAGACCAGCGTGATATTGTCCTTGACCGAGAGCGGCAATAGCAAGCCGTCGGACTTGCGATTCTCGGTGAGAAAACCCAGCCCCTTGCGAATGGCGTCCATCGGGGCCTTGGCGTGAATTTCCTCGCCACTCAGACGGACGCGTCCGCTGCGGGACATATCGCCGAAGATCAAGCGACCCAAATTGTGCACGCCGGAACCCATCAACCCGAATACAGCGACGATCTCGCCAGCATGAACGTTCAGGCTGAAGTTCTCGATGTTCCCGCCGCTTACGCTATCGACCTCAAGTAAGACATCGCCGCGCTTGGCGGGACTGCGTGGATAGAGGTCTTTGACTTCCCGCCCCACCATCCAGGTCACCAGATCGCTATGGCTGGTATCAGCGACCGCTTCCGTCGCAATATGCTCGCCATCGCGAAAGACCGTCACGCGATCGGCAATCGCGTAAATTTCATCCAGCTTGTGCGATACGTACATGACGCCCACGCCGCGACTCTGCAAGCGGCGGATCACCGCGAACAAGTTTTCAATCTCGGTTTGGCTCAGCGCCGACGTGGGCTCGTCCATGATGATGATCTGCGCCTGCCGCGACAAGGCCCGGGCGATCTCGACCAGTTGCTGCTGTGCCACGGTGAGCGCGCTGATGGGAACCTCCGGGTCGATATCCAAACCCAGATCGAGCAGAAGTTCGCTCGTTCGAGAGTAGAGCGCTTGCCAATCCACCCTGCGCAGGGCTTTCTTCGGCAAATTGCCCAGAAAGACATTTTCCGCGATGCTGAGGTCCGGCACCAGATCGAGTTCTTGATAAACCACCTTGATGCGATGCTCCAGGGAATCGGCGGGAGAATGAAACTCGACCGCCTTCCCCTCGACTTGGATCGTCCCCGCGTCCTGTTGGTATAGACCGGCGATGATCTTGATCAGCGTCGATTTACCCGCGCCGTTTTCGCCGATCAGCGCATGAACTTCACCCGCGTACAAGCTGAAATCCACGCCCTTCAAGGCTTTGGTGCCCGGGAACTCCTTTGCGATCCCAGTGAGTTGCAAAAGCGCTTTCTGTTCGGACATGGGCTAATCCTGACCCAAACGCCGGCGCCGGCGCGCATCCAGCAAGACCGCGATGATGATGATCAATCCGGTGACCGCGACTTGCCAGCTCGAATTGATATCCAGCAGCACGATGCCGTTCTTCAAGGTCCCCAATAGCAGCACGGCCAAGAAGGTGCCCACCATGGACCCTTCGCCGCCGCTCAAGCTGGTGCCGCCCAGGAGCACCGCGCCGATCGCCTCCAGTTCAAAACCCGCGCCGATGCCGTTCTGTCCCGAATTCAGGCGCGACAGCAAAATGATGGCGCTGAAAGACGCCAACACGCTCGTCAGAACGAAGCCGGCCATCTTCACCAGCCGCACGGGAATGCCGGCCAAAGTCGCGGCTTCCGGATTGGCGCCGACAGCGTGGACGAAGCGGCCAAAAGTTGTACGTGACAGCACAAAATAAAAGATAAGAAACACGGCGAAAAAGAAGATGATCGGCCATGGCACGCCGAGGAAAAACCCGTTGCCAATCTCGGGGAACGTAGGGATTTTATGCGTATTCTGAATCGATGCTTCCGTGAAACCAAAGGCCGCCCCGCGCACGATGGACAGCATCGCCAGGGTGGCGATCAGCGAATTGATGCCCAGCCGCAACGAGATGAGCGAATTGATCAAGCCCACCACCACACCGATGGCCAGCCCAACGAGGATGCCCAGGGCCAGGTTCGAGCTGCTGTTGAGAACGCTCATGACAACCACGCCCACAAAGGCTTGCATCGAGCCGACCGAGGCGTCGATCTCGCCGGAAATAAGCAGGATGGTCATGCCGACAGCGGTGATCGCAGTCATGGAAACCTGGCTCAGCAAAACACCGATATTCCGGCCCGTGAAGAACACGGGAGACTGAATCGTCAAGAACACCCAGATCGCCGCCACGATAAAGAATAGAACGCCTTCTTGCGTGTGCAGCAGCCAATGCGTCGCCTTGGTCAGGAACTTGCCAATCCCCGTACCCGATGTATCCGCGCTCCCCTCAAGCATCCAGGAACCCTCGTGTGCTAACAGATTAAGCCTGTGGCGGCGCGAGCCTTGGCCGCCGCCGGGCTTGTTTTCGCAGTTCGGGCAGAGTTGCGACAATAACGAGCGACTCTACCCGAGCCAATATCGAACGGAGCTATTCTTCCATCGGCGGTTCGACAATGTCGATCTCGATTTCGCTGATGACATCAAGCATCGCGGTATAGGTGCCGTCTTCTTCTGGCGTGTAGTAATCGAACAGGTTATCCAGCGTTATCGGCATCGACGGCGCATAAATCTGCGGCGGCGGCTCCACGCCGTTGAAGACTGCCACAGCAGCGTTTATCAAAAGCAGACCCTGATATTCGGGGAACATGGCCGCGGATACCTTGTAGGGACCGCCTTCTTGCAGCGCGTCTTTACAGGCGATACCTTCACAGCCGAAGCCAACGACCAGCAAGTTGTCCGTATCCAAACCCGCCGCAATATAGGACTGCAAACCGCCGAGCGCCGAATCATCGTTGATGCCAAAGATGATGTTGACGTCGGGATTGGCCGTCAAGGCGTCCGCGGACACTTGCACGGCTACATCCTTCGAGCCCGCGCCATCCACACTCTGGACGATCTCGCCTTCGGGCAGTACCGAATGCAAACCGTCGGCGAAACCGTCGGAACGCGCCACCGTTGAGGTCAAGGCGGGCAAGCCGATATCGAGCGCCCGTGCCTCTCCATCGAAGTTCTCCAAGGCGTATTCACCAGCCCACACGCCAACCTGGAAGCCGGCCGTGTAGTCCGAGATCGCGACCAAGGTCGCGCAACCGACCACGCCCGTGCCTTCACAGACGACCGCGCGGTCGCGCGCGACGCGGCGGATCGCGGGAGACGACGCCGCCTCGTCCACTGGCGTGAAGACGAGCGCGCCCACATCCTGCGCTACATAGTCGTCGACCGCGGCCAACGAAGCCTGCAAATCGAGATTGGCATCGTTGATCGAGAACTCGATGCCGTATTTCTCCGCAGTCGCCGCTTCCGCCTTGGTCTCGTTCTGGTACCACTCATGCACCAGATAGTTGGTGACATGGCCGATCGAATCCGGCAGCGCCCATCCCTCCGGCATCATTTCAGCGTCGAATGCGCGAATCATCGCGTCCGCCTCCGCCATGGCGTCTTCGTCCTGTGCCATCGCGACTATGGACCCGATCAGCAAGGCGAAAAGCGCCACCATTACCATCAGTATCAATCTATTTCTTGCCTTCATTGGATTAGTTCCTCTCATGTCAAGTTAACGATACTTGCCGCTTTAGCCATAACAGGATTTCAGCAATATGGCGCCTCCTTTCGCAGGTCGAATCCTACCGCAAGACCCTGTATCGGGCAATCACTGGCGACTCTTCCCGTACCTAGAGCTTCTCCAGTACCTTGCCATGACCGACCGTCAAATCCACATAGGGCGCGTAGTCGGCGGAGACGATCTCGCCTGGACGCAGGAATTGCAGCTCATCGGCACTACCCTGGCGCAATTCCAGCGCGCCCGTCGCCTCCCAAACCGGTCCTATATCCATGCGGCTTGGTCCCGCCAGGATCAGTTGGTTCACATCCGGCTCCCTCCCCTCGACGTTGGGAATCAGCTTGTGAGAGAACCAGTTCGGCAAGCTGACCGCTCCTGTTTGACGCGGCGCTGTCAGTTGGATCTTCGCCGACATCAAGCGCTCCCCGAACCGTTCCAGGTTGCCGGCGATTTCTACTCCCGCCTCCAGCTGATGCGGTTTCCAGGGACTGGTGATGCTGATATTCCCTTCTTTTAGCGGCCAGCCAATTACCTCGCGCCCCCAAGCGATATAAGTCGCGTTGTCCGAATACATGTGCGCCGAACAGTCGCCGCGCAGGCCTTGATAGCTGCATTCGATGGCGATGACCGCTTCGAAAAACCGGGATTGCGGCGGATTTCTTACGGCTAACGCGTCGCCGTAACCGCCATCCATGTTCAGCTCGTAGAAGCGCGCCCGGCACAAAGGGTTCTCCGGGACTTCCAGCGGCGGCGTCACTTGTCGGCGCGCTTCCGCCGGATCGGCCAGGTAATACCAGATCGTGAAGACGCGACCGCTCAAATGCCAGGGCGCGCGTTCATAGGGCGACGCCAGCCCGCGCGCCGTCCGCGGGATTCCGTAGCCTTTGAAATCAGCGCCCATAACTCGCCCTTCGCGTCGTCGCGTCGCGTTCATCTTCCTCTGCCATGTACCGGATTCGGCGCATCAGCTTGATCTGCCCGCGCGTATCGACGCGTCCGGCGCCCCAGCCAGGTAGCCGCCATCGACATAGATCACTTGCCCGGTGATGTAACGCGCCGCATCGGATACCAAAAAAGCAATCGCGTCGCAAACGTCTTCAACCTCGGCGACGCGACCCAGGGGGATGGCGCGGTTCAAATTGTCCACCGCCACCACGCCCTGCTCTACGCCCTGCCGCAGGATCTCGGTATTGACCCAGGCCGGCGCGACCGCATTGACGCGGATTCCCAACGACGCCCACTCTACCGCCAGCGATTCGGTGATCGCGGTTATGCCGGCTTTGGCTGTGGCATAGGACACCCGGCCCGGCCAGGCCGCCTTCGAGGCGATGGAACTGAGATTGACGATGACGCCGCCCCGCTCTCGCATCAGGCGCGCCGCCGCCTGACAGCAATAAAAGACGCCGCTTAGGTTGATGCTCAAGAGCTTCTCCCAGTCGTCCTGCGTCACATCCGTTGAGGCGCAAGGGCTGATGATGCCGGCCGAATTCACCATGATGTCAATTGATCCTAAAGTTTCCCGCGCGTGTTCCGCCATATCAAAGCAGTCCCGCTGCTGACGCACATCCAGCGCGTAGCCTTCGATCCTGCGGTCGGGAAATGCTGTCCCCAATGCCGCAACTTGCCTCTCGAGCCCCTCTGCTTTGATATCCGCCAACAAAATGTCACAACCCCGCGCGGCTAATTCCTTGGCGCAGCCGGCGCCGATTCCCTGGGCGGCGCCAGTCACCACAGCTGCCCTGCCGGTTAACGCGGCCACGCGCCGCGATTCAGCGTCCCGTCGCTGGTTCAGCTTTGTCATCCCTTCGCCGGTCCCTCATATTCGCGTTTCCGTCGCCAGCAGTTCTCATCCGATCATTGATATCAAGCGCGCCGTATGGCGTTCAACGAGCCGCTCATCCAGCCCAGGGCCTGCGCCATGCCGGCGCGCCAGGGATCGTCGCAGGTCATCTGCGGCGTATGATCGGGAACCAGCACGCCTTCAAAGCCGTTCTCGTGCAAGATTTGCAAGACGCGGAACATATCGATATCGCCCTCGTCCACAAATACCTCTTCGTAATTGGGCGCCTTGCCGCGCACGTTGCGGAAGTGAATGTAGGAGATACTCCCCTGCTTGCTGTAGCGATCCACTGCCTCATAAAGATCGAACTCGCCCTCGGCCATTTCAGAAATCGTGCCCAGGCACATTTCCAGCGAATTGTGATGGCTGGGCAGCAAATCCAACAGGCGCTGATAATGCTGCGGCTGCGTTACCAGACGCGCCATCCCGCGCAATACCGGAAGCGGAGGATCGTCGGGGTGGGCGGCCAGGCGCACACCGGACTCTTCGGCAACCGGCACGATGCTCGTCAAGAAGTCTTCAAGCCGCCCCCAGATCTCCTCGTGTGTCACTGCCGGCAGGTAACCGGGCGGCGCCGCTTCGTCAACGACCATATTCCAGACTGTGCCATTGGGAATCGGCGTCTCGGCCGGGGTCTGGCCCTCGAGGAAGCCGACAGCCGCGGCGCCGCCCCTGGCGGATTGGATTTCCGTCCGGCCCCAAACGCCGGTGATGCTGAAGTAATATCCCATGCAGGGTATGCCGGCGCGACCCATATTGCGGATCGTCTTCTTGACATTCTCCAGTTGCTCCCGCTTTCTGGGTCCATCCAACAGGACATCGTACCAGTGGCCGGGGTCGAAGTTTTCCAGCGCCGCCAGCTCCAGTCCCTCGTCATTGATGTCCCGGCGCAAGGCGCGCAACTCGTCGTACGTCCAATGACTGCTGCCCGTGGCCTGTCCCCAAACTTCATCGCCGCTGGCCGTGGACAGCTTGCCCGGG
This sequence comes from Chloroflexota bacterium, assembly GCA_026713245.1. Classification (GTDB taxonomy): domain Bacteria; phylum Chloroflexota; class Anaerolineae; order Aggregatilineales; family Phototrophicaceae; genus UBA6055. Next base: position 3,215 of record JAPOOU010000283.1, on the reverse strand, counting down.
CGGAAATAATCCGCCAGGTGGGCGACAATATGCGTCGCGCCGGCTTGCTTGGCAAAACGATAGTTGTCGCGATCCAGCATATGACGGTATAGACCGAGCCCCAGTTTCATATCAGCACGCCCTTGGCTCTCATCTCGATTAGTTCATTCTTCGGCTGCGGGCACCTGACCCGCGACCAGTATGTTCTTTCCGCTCTGAGCGTATTCGAGCCGCTGCGACGGCAAAACGCCCATGTCTGTGATCAAGGTATCGATATTGACAATGTCGGTCACATGCACATCGGAATCGACCCCGAGCAAGGTATGGTCCGCCAACACCACAACCTCGCGCGCGGCGCTAATCATAGATCGACGGACTTCCGCCACATTCGAATTCTGCGCGGACAGCCCAAATGACGACGAGAGTCCCTCGGCGCCAATAAACGCTTTGTCGACGCGCATCTCCTTGAAAAGCGCATGTACTTGGCGCCCCGCGAAAGCTTGCGCTTCTCGATCAAATGCCCCACCCGCCAAAATCAGTTTGATCGACGGATTTGGTCGCAAGCCGGCAAAGATATCCGGCGAGTTGGTGATCACCGTGATATTCTGACGCTGCTTCAAGAATTGTGTCATATTCATAGTGGTCGTGCCGGCATCGAGGATGACCGTCTCGCCTTCTCGAATATAGCTTGCGGCCAGTTTGCCGATGATGCGTTGCAGTTCTCGAATCTCTTGTCGAATATCCTCGTTCACGTCCACAACAGAGAACTCGACGCCGACTGATTTGGCGCGCGCGTGCATCGCCTTGGCCAGATTCTGATACCATTCGTGGGTACGAAAACTAATGGAGAACGAGATGCGCCTTTCCCGCCCCTCCGCCCCGCGCAGATCTTCCGCGCGCCAGGGCAGAGCATCGGTATTGACGATCTCTTCATTGACGAACTGCCAGTCGTTCCCGTTCTTGACATAAAACTCATTGATGTTTTCCGCGGTCAGAAGCGCGGTCGGCGTGATGACATTGAAGTCGCTGCGGTTCGCGCGCCAAAGATAGCGGACCGTATCGATCGCCAGACGCCCCACGACTTCCGGAAACATCGCCATGCAGGCTTTGAGCGGGCCCTTGCCCATCAAGGCGTCAAAGATCGTATTGCCTTCCCCGCCGATGGAAACAGCAATCAACATCGACTTGTCGCGTCCCAGATCGTGATAGGCCTGCATGCCCGCCAGGATCGAGTCGTCATTAATGCCGAATATCAGGTTGATCTCGGGATGCAGGCGCAGAGCGTCCAAGGCTATATGATAAGCGCTGTTGTAGCGCCCCTTTCCGTCAATGGACAAAGCGGCTACTTCGCCGCCTGTACCGGCCGACAAGCCGTCCAGAAAGCCTTTGCTGCGCAGTCTGGTGGCAGACATGGACAGAATTCCGATATCCAGCACATGCGCATTGGCGAGACCGTGACGACGAAGATAGTTCGCGCTCCATTGCCCCAATTGGCAGCCGGCCTCGTAATTGTCAATTCCCAGGTAGACGGCGCCATCCTGCGGATTGCCTTCGGCGATCAATGGGATGTCTTGCCGGATTGCCCGCTCGCGCAAGGTATGCGCGTCGCGCGTATCAATGGTGGTCACAATCAAGGCGTCGGCATTGGGCAGCGCCGGCGCCTCGGGGGTCCCGGCGGCATACTGCGGCGCTTTGTACTGGCTGCCTTCGATGCTGACCGCGCCGCCAAATACCCGCTTGAGCAGCTTGTTTTCCTCCAGCCGCTTAAGATCCCGCCGAACCGTCACCTCTGTGACATCGCAGGCTTGGGCCAACTGACGCACAGTGGCGGCGCCCTTCACGTTGATGTTGCGCAAGATGATGTTTTCGCGCTCTTCAAGCAGCATGATCAATTCTGTTCATTTGAGTTTGAAATTTTCTGATATTGTTCAATTATGTCGCCTTCTGATCTCTTTGTCAAAAAAGACGGTGTATCGAAGCCCGTTGAAATTGAGAACAACAACTACCTGACCGCCAATAGGGGCGATCCGCTGGATCGCCCGACGCCTAGAAACTGAATGAGTTTCGGGCGACTGACCTGCGGCGCTGCCCCCGAGCGGCTGTGGTGAATCATCCCCTCCCGCCCGAAACCGCGACCATTTAGTCGCCCCTTGCTAGAACATTCATGCTACTGTCCCTTTACAACGCAAGCAAAAGGAGGATTCCCGCCATGCAAGCAAGCTACACGCTCGATACAAAAATCGAGGCTCTCAACCTGCTCGATCTGCACGACGGCGACTTCCAGCTCGTCAGATCCCTGCTCGAGATACCGCTCAAAACCCTAAGAGGCTGGCGCACTAACGAAGACAAACTCAGACGCCGCTTCGAAGACCGACAATACCGCCACTTCGCCAACATCAAACTCGAACTCCTCAAGGACATGTTCGAAACTTCCCGCGACATCATGAAGAAAATCAAGAGCGGCGACCACGAAGGCAGTACCGCCAGTCAACTCGTCTACGCCCTGTCGACCCTGCTCAATCAGGCCAATCAACTCGAAGACAGCTTTGAAGATCTGCCGCCCAACCCGCAAAATCCCGAGGAAGTACCCAATCGCATCGAAATTGTCTACGACGATCAGGCGCAGGATGCCCCGCCCGAGGCAGCAGCAGATCCACAGCAGCCCCGCCCGCCTCAAAGTGTTGGCCTACGAGCGGCTCTGGAGCAAATCGGCATTGGCTCCAATCAAGATCCTGAAAGCCTCCCGCCTGGCGCGCTAACGCTGCTGATGGACCGCCTCCACTTACAAAATAGCGCGGCAAATTCGCCGCGATCTGGCAAAAAGCCTAAAGGGCCTAAGAGACGTCGCCGTCGAGCAAAGCGAAAGGCGCATTGATCTCCCAAAAGGCCATCCTCGACGCCCTGCTTCGCCGGGGCATGCAATGGCTCTCAATTCACCACTCCGTCCCCGGGCTCGCCTTGACCCCTGCAAGGCTCATCACGAAATTTGTAGGGGCGTCCGGCGGTCTGTGTCTACGCGACCAATCTGGTCGCCCACTTTCCGGCTACCGGACAAGCCTTGTGGCGAACAAAACGGACGCATATACACGCCCGACAACAAGAAAATGACGCCATTTTACCTGCCAAACCACAACATACACACAAGCTATGTAGGGGCGACAGGCGGTCAGTGTCGGCGGTCAGTGTCTACGCGACCTACGCGACCTATCATGTCGCCCGCTTTCCGACTAAAGCGA
>JAPOOU010000276.1 GCA_026713245.1 Chloroflexota bacterium | reverse complement strand
TCGCTTCCCTGCTCTCTTGCAAGCACGCTGGTCCTGTCCAGCATTCTCCTGCCACAAACCAAAACCCTTCCAGAATACTGGGGAAAATGTGTCCAGATTTATAGGACCACTACAGGGGGTGGCGTTGAGATTTGCGCGAAATCAAGACCTGTCATGTCCTCAGCCGAAGGCAGGCCATTTGACACTTGCGAACATTTGTGCTATCATAGTTGTCTCGGGATGCGCCCCGAGACAACCGATTCTGCGCCTGGGGACCTAGATGAGTGTGCAAACTCGCCATGATAAAAGAGCGATCGTGATACGCGCCACAGCTATATTCGGTCTCGGCATTTGCGCCAGCTTGACTGGCGTTGCGCTGGCGCTGCTCGTGGCCCAGGTCCTGGGACAATCCTGCGCGGAAAACAGAGCATGTCAGTCCGGTCTGTACGGGCTGATCGGCGGTATTACATTGACGCAGGGGGTGAATCTGGTGGTGATATATGCGCTTCGCGAGCATCTGCGGCGGCGCAAGCGGCGATAAAGATGGTAAGGACTGGCTCGAACCGCATGACACACTTGTGAGGATTTGGTATAATTTATTCGATGGTAAGCGTATCTCAATGGCATGGTATGCGTTTCAACGATTATGTTTATAATTTACGGAATCTGGAGGTATGAAGGAGCTGAAGATAGCGTGGGAAGGGGCCAGAAATGGGTACATCTATTAAACTAACTGAGAAGACTGTTGACGTCTTAGAAGACATAGCCTCCGCTACGAAGTCAAACGGCTTAAGTTACGATTGCCGAAAGGGTAGGCTAATCGTGGGCAATTGCATTGACGTGATGAGAAGCTGGAAAGATGATTCGATCCAACTTACAGTAACGTCTCCTCCGTATGATAGTCTTCGAGACTATAAGGGATATGAATTCCCCTTTGAAGAAATCGCTCAAGAGCTTTATCGAGTTACGGCTAACGGCGGCGTGGTCGTTTGGGTGGTAGGAGATCGTATCAACGGTGGGCGAAGTCTGACATCGTTTCGTCAAGCCATATATTTTCAGGAAATCGGTTTCTCGGCACACGACGTCATGATCTATCAAAAGAAAAATACGCCTTTCACTCGCAGCAATGCCTATACCAACGCCTACGAAATGATGTTTGTCTTGTCTAAAGGCAAGCCCACCAGATTCAATGCGCTTAAAGTGCCGACCCAGCGCCACGGCTACGAGATGCTCACGCATAACAAGTTGCCGGACGGGATCAACAAGAAAAAGCTTGGCGAGCTCAAAAAGGAAAAGACCCGTACCAATATTTGGTCGTATGCGGTCGGGCTAGGTGGAACCACGAGTGATAGGATCGCTTTCCAACACCCGGCAGTTTTCCCTGAGAAACTAGCCAATGACCACATCGAATCGTGGAGCAACCCGGGCGATCTTGTTTTTGACCCCATGTGCGGTTCTGGCACAACAGGAAAAATGGCACTTTTGGGAGATCGGGAGTTCGTAGGAATTGACATATCTCCCGAGTATATCGAGATTGCCCGTCAACGACTAATCCAATCGGGTCTCTCCGTGGAAGTTCTGAATGCTTAACCCAATTGGACAATCAAAGTGGATTCTTTGTACCAGAGGATTGGGTTATGCCTGTCCGCATGGTGTACGCGACGAGATCCGCAGCCACTTTCTTGACAATTCAATTGGAGTAGTTTTAGAAGAAATGGGCGAGGAGGTACGTGTTTTCTTGCCCGGCCAAGATCAGATGTTCATAGTTGATCGCCATGACACGTCAGACGTTGATGTTTATGCAACTGGCAAAGGCTATGAGCATATGATCTGTAACATATGTTTTGTGAGGAAGTCTGAGAATGAGTTTCAAATCAATCAGACCGATGCAAAAGGAAGGAAAACACGTCGCCCATCCTGTAATATTTGCCGCCAAGATATTGATCGTCGCTCCATTCCCAGTCGCGAAAAAAAGGAAGCAAAGCGTCTTCGACCAAAAAAGGGGACGCTATGGAGATGTCCTATCTGTCGCAAGATGGGAATAGTAGGGGTAAACGTGAAGGTTGTCGCTGACCACGATCACTACGCAGGCCGCTGGAGAGGCCATCTTTGCGACAGTTGCAACACGGGTCTCGGCAGATTCAAGAACGGTGAAAGTTATCTGCTCAACGCGATCGCATATTTGAAAGAACACGAAGTGACAAAATAGTCTATTATCTGGCTAGCGATTCGCATTCAAATTGTTGATTTTGATTTAGGTCTGCCGTTACTCTATTTGAAGTCTTTACCAGTACCTACCCAAATCGCTACAATAGCAAGTGAACGACAATCCAAGTGAAGCGAGCTAGACAATGGAAAACGTGACCATTCCGACCCTTTATCCCGTCAGGCAACAATTGCCCAAGGGCGAGACCCTGGATATCGACCAGACGCTGGACGCCGAATGGGGGCGCTTGGGACTGGCCGAGGCGGTCCGGGGCAAGCGCATCGCGCTGGGATTCGGCAGCCGCGGCATCGCCAGCATTGACGTCATCGCCCGCAAGTTGGTTGCGCTGGTCAAAGACTCGGGCGGTCAACCTTTCGTCGTGCCGGCGATGGGCAGCCACGGTGGCGGCACGCCGGCTGGACAGATCGAAGTGCTGGATGGCTTGGGCATCAGCGAAGCGACCGTGGGCTGTCCCATTCACGCCACCATGGAGGTCGTCAATACGGGAATTACAAGCGTCGGCATGCCGGCTTTCCTGGACAAGAATGTGGCCGAAGCCGACGGCTTGATCATCAGCAACCGGACCAAAGTACACACTGATTTCCGCGGACCGCACGAGAGCGGCTTGCTGAAAATGCTGGCGATTGGATTGGGTAAGGAAACCGGCGCCCGCACAATCCATCAGCAAGGCACGGTGGGCTTGCGCGATTACATGCCGGTCGTCGCCAAGCATCTGCTGGGCAGTATCAATTTTGTGGCCGGATTCGGCGTGGTCGAGGACGGTTATCACACGGTCGCGCAGCTCGAAGGCTTCACTGCCGACACAGTCGTAGAAGGCGACCAGCGCTTGCTGCTGCGCTCGCGCGAATTGATGCCGAGCTTGCCGGTGGACGACATTGATGTGCTGATTATTGATGAGATGGGCAAGAACATCAGTGGCGCCGGCATGGATACAAATATCATCGGCCGCTGGATGGTCGAGGGCGAGCCCGAGCCCGAATCGCCGCGCATCAAGCGTATCGCTATCCTCGATCTGACGCCGGAATCTCATGGCAACGCCACCACCTACGGGCTGGCCGATTTCATGTCGCGCAAGCTCTTCGACAAGATCGACTTTCCCATCACCATGAAGAATATGTTCACTAGCGGATTCCTGCTGCGCTGCCGCATGCCGCTGGTCTTCGATAGCGACGAAGAGACGATCAAGGCAACGCTCTTTGACGCCTTTCGCAGCGACCCGTCGCAGATCCGCGACGCCCGCGTCGTGCGCATCAAGAACACGTTGGCGCTGGATAAGCTTTGGGTCAGCGCCAATATCGCCGCCGAGCTCAACGGGCGGGAAGCTGTCACTGTCAGCGAGGAAGCCGCATCCCTGGCCTTCGCCGCCGGCGCGCTGGTTTAGAGTCCGTATAGAACTGAGATTTGGGGCGACGCTTGGGTCGCCCGGTTTTGCTTTCACCACAGCCGCTCGGCGGCACGAAGGGTTCGGTAAGGCTTCGAGACCCCAAAACACGCGAACACCGTAGGGGCGAGCTATCAGATCGCCCGCTCATTCCAATCACATATTGCGTTCTCGGCGCCTTCGCTGGTTCACCAAAACAGGGCGAGCCACGGACTCGCCCCTACAAATCCCTGCGCCTCTGTGGTGAATCTTACCCCTTCACCGCGCCGAAGGTCAGCCCGCGCACGATGAAGCGCTGCACCATCAGCGACAGGATCACCGGCACCGTGACCGCGATCAGCATGCGCGTCGTCACAAAGCCGAAGTCAATGCCGCGCACCGTGTCCGAGCCGGCCACCAGCATCGGATAGGGCTTCCAGTTGCGGTTGGCGAGCACGCTGGCGAAGAGGAATTCGTTCCAGGCGAAGGCGAAGCAGATCAAAGTCGACGCCACCAGCGCCGGCCGCGCCAGCGGCAGGGCGATACGCCAAAAGGTTGTGAATTCGCCCGCGCCATCCACCAGCGCCGCCTCACGCAATTCGGAGGGCAGATCGGCGAAGTAATCGCGCATGATCAAGACCGCGAATGGCAGGGTGAACGTGGCATTGACGATGACCATGCCCGGTAGCGTATCAAGCAGTTTCAAGTCGCGGAACATCAATACGAAGGGTATCAAGGTCGCGACCGGCGGCAAGAATCGCTGCGAAAGAAACCAGGACACCAGGTTGCGGTTGCCAATGCCATACTTGAAGCGCGCCAAACCATATCCGGCCAGGGTGCCGAGCGTGGTCGCGACGGCAGTCGCGCCGAGCGAAATCAAGGTGCTGTTGCGCAAGGCTTTGATCGTCTCGGCGCCGCCCGAGCCGAACTCCTGCTGCCAGTTCAAGAGATTCGGTTCGAATTGCAGGAAGGGGATAATGGAGCCGTCTTTCCACTCCGACTTCAAAGAGGTCAAGACGGCGTATCCGAAGGGCGAGAATGCGATAAAGGTACAGATGATCGCCAGGGCGATGATGAAGCGGTCGCCCAATGTTCCGCGCGAAAATACGCTCTGCGGCGCCGAAGGGGCCAGGGCAGTTTGCTTTTCTGTCATACCTGTCCCCCTTGCCTCACTCGAATCGCTCGCGCACGCGGTAGAAGTAGATCGATGAAACCACAATGGACACAATAACGAGCAGGTAAGCCAGCGCGGCCGCCTCGCCCAGTTGGAAGCTGCCGACCAACCCTTTTTCATAGGCGTAGTAGACATAAGTCTGCGTTACCGAGCCGGGACCGCCGCGCGTCAAACTATAAGGGATGTCGATAATCTTCAGCGATTCAACCATGCGCAGCAACATGACGGTACCTAAAGCCGGCGCGATCATGGGGAAAGTGATCCAACGGAAGAGCACCCAGTTCGATTTTGTATCCAACTGCGCCGATTCGTACAGGTCGTCCGGCACTGATTGCATCGCGGCCAGCACAACGATGAAGACAAAGGGCGTCCACTGCCAGACATCAGTGAACATGACGGCCAAGCGGGCTGGCATCGGCTCAATAAACCAGTTGACCCGCCCTAAGCCGATGCCCTCCAGCACGTTGTTGATCGGTCCTGATTGCTCGTTGAAAATGACCACGCCCAGCCAGCCAAGGGCAATCGGCGCGGCGAATAGCGGCATGGTGATTATCGCTCGCATCTGCCTCAAGAATGGTAAATTATGATTGAAGACCCAGGCGACGAAGGTGCCGAAAAAGAGCGTCGCCGCCGTGCTGCCGAGGAAGAGGAAGGCGCTGAAGCTGGCTGTGCTCACGGCTTTTTTGTCGACCTTCTCGTCGCCGATGCCCAGGATCTCGGCGTAGTTCTCGAAGCCGATGTATTTGGGATCCTTCCCCAGACGATAATTGGTCAGGCTCAAGCCGAAGGAGTAGATCAGAGGGAATAGGGTGAAGGCGAGGATCCAGATGACGCCGGGCATAAGGAAGTAGTATTTGGCTCTATTGTTGGTCATGGTTTATCTCATGGAGTGCCATCAATGTAGGGGCGATTTGTCAGGTCGCCCGTCGGTCGACGGGCGACCAGGTTGGTCGCCCCTACAGTTCTGTCGATCAGCAGAGGATATTACATCCCGCTGTAGCCGATAGCCTGCTGATAGATTTCCAGTTGGCTGTCGATATCCAGATCGTCGGTGATCTCTTCCCAGTCTTCGGCTGTGTTATCCAGCGCTTCCTGGGCGGAGGATTGGCCGGTCATCGCCTCGGAGAGGCGGATATCCAGCGTTTCCTGGATGTATTCCAGCGTACCGGGAATGCGCAAGTAGGTGACCGAAGTCGGCTTGTCGTAGACATTGGAGCCGTAAGCGTTGATGTAGCGCTCCATATCGGCGGCGTCAAAGCCAACGGCGGTGTAATCTTCGGAAACCGCCGTCCCGCGCGGTTCATAGAGCTGGTAGGTGCAGCAGGGATCGACGCCTTGCCAGCCGGTGGTGGCGTTGTAGAAGTTGATGGACGAGTTGGCGATCAGCGCCATGTAGAAATATGTCAGCTCGGGGTTCTCGGTGAAGGTGGACATAGTCGGGTGCCAGGAGCCGCCGGTGGTGTTGCCGACGCAATTGGGATTTTCTGTATCCACAACAACTTCTCCCAATTCGCGGTCATACCATTCGGAGGAGCAAGGCGTGACGTCCGCGCCCAAGCTGCCCCGGATGGCGGAGCGCTCTACGTTTTGCGAGAGCGAACCGACATCGCCCCAGCTGAAAGTGGCGATAGCGTTGCCGCCGAGGAAGTTATCCCAAGCCTCGCCCAACTGCCAGCCGAATTGGGCTTCCTGGCCCGTGGCGGCCAGCTCTTGCAAGAATTCCAGCGCCATGACGTGGCCCGGCTCGTTGATCAACGGCGTCATATCATCGGGATCGAACCAGAAGACGTTGTCATACTTGGTGACGGCGCGCGGGTCATCTCCATCAGCCGGGGTCACGGCGAAGGACGCTGCCAGCGTGGCGAAGTGGAAGTGCCCCTGCCCGCCGGGCGCCAGATGAAGACTGATGCCGTCATCGGGGTCGCCATCGCCGTTCCAGTCCTTGCCATTGAAGAAGCTGGTGACCGCCAGCAAATCCTGCCAGGTTACGATGGGATATGGCATGGGCTCGCCGACCTCGGCTTCGTAGGCGGCTTGCCATTCGGGATCACTGAGAATGTCATGGCGATAGTAGAGCAGTTGCGCGTCGCCGTCCATCTGGCTGCCGTAAGTTTCGCCGCCCCATTGCAGCAAGGCGCGGAAGGCGGGAGCGGTGTCCTCCGGCGTCCAATGAGCGAAGCGCTCATCGCCGATCCATTGGTCGATCGGCTGGATCCAGCCGTTGCTAATCCAGTCACCGTACTGCCAGGCGGCGCCGATGAAGACGTCGTAGGTGTATTGCCCGGTCAGGAAGTCGGCCGGGATGGTCGTACCGAGTTGGTTATAGGGGATCTCGACGACTTCCAGTTCCGCGCCGGTCGCCGCTTCAAAGGCATTGCGCCAGAAGTATATGGTGCCAGAGATGCCGCCGCGCGAGCCTTGACCCAGGACGCCGAAGGTGATTGTCTTGCCTTCGCCCAGGGCGTGGCCGTCCGGGATGTTGGCGCCGAGCAGCGCTTCAAAGGCCAGCGTCTGTTCCAGCTCGGTTTCGGCGACTTCCGGAATCGGGAACAGTTCCTCCGCCGTCTTGCCAAAAAAGGTGTCCTGTGCGGAGACGCCAAGGACACCGATCACGAAGATCAACAGCGTGATGAGTATCGAAACTTTAGCTTTCATGGAAAACTCCTATCCTGTCAATGAAAATTGATAGATACTTTACCGGCGTACGGCGATGGTAACGCTTGCGCCGGAGCGCCAGCAAGTATAACGCGTTTGCAGTTGAAAAGCGAATGCTTGCTAATGCGTTCTCAGGTAGAGTAACCATATCGGTTGAAACAAAATGCCTAACCACCGAGCTCACCGAGTTCGCCGAGAATTGCTTGCGAAATAGTCCTATTTCTAGTGTCCTTCGTGTCTTTGTGGTGAAACTAAATGTGGCTCATTTGAATCTCAACCGAATTCGATACACAATCCTAAAGCGTTCTCTTGTGAGGGCGTCGCATAACATTGTTCATTCCGCATTGCCCGGAAGTCACAGCCGCCCGCCGGCAGCGCCCCCAAACGACGGACAGGCTTCGATCAGTAGCGCCTTTGAAGCTGTTGTGTTCTAATTGGCGCCAGAGTCCCAGCGACAGGAATCCCCAACATGGACATGCAAAGCGCGCTTGCCACGTTCGGCGTCACAGACGCCACCTTGAGCGACGAGGAGATTCAACACCTCGATCAACGCGGATACTTGCCCTTGCCCGCTGTTATGACACCGGAAGAGGTAGGCGCTATCCGGGGACGGGTGCAGGCCTTGATGGCTGAGGAAGGCGACGAGGCTGGCAGCGAATTCGGGCAGGAAAAAGGCGCCGTCCGCCTGGCCAATCTCGTCGACAAGGACCCGCTCTTTGAAGTCTGCTTCAGCCATCCTCGCGTCCTGGCGGCGATGAACCATGTCCTCAAGGGGGATTTCAAGCTGTCATCGCTCAATGGCCGCGCCTCTGTGCCCGGCGATGGCGTGCAAGCTTTCCATGCGGATTGGTCCAGCGGCGTCGATCCCAATGACTTTCAAGTCTGCAATTCCATCTGGCTGCTGGTGGATTTCACCGCCGAGAACGGCGCCACCCGGGTCGTGCCCGGCTCCCACCGCTCGGGTCAGCTCCCGCGCGATGTTATGGACAACCCTTGGGAGAAGCACCCGGAGGAGATTCTGCTGACCGGCGCCGCGGGCACGGTTGTCATCTTCAATTCTCATCTGTGGCATGCCGGTACGACGAATCATAGCGATACGCCGCGCTATGCCCTGCATTCGTATTTCACGCGCCGTCACCATGCGCAGCAGATGGATCAGAAAGCCTTTGTCAGCGAGGCGACTCGGGCGCGACTCAGTGCTGAAGCGCGCTTCATTCTGGATGTATAAATGGGCGGCAATCGATCAGCAGCTTGCCTTTGATGCGGTTGCAGGTGGAACAGAGCACTTGCAGGTTGTCGAGCCGCGACAAGCCGCCTCTTGCGATGGGAATCACATGATCCAGGACCAGGTTCTGGCGCTCGTCGCAATTGGCGCAGTATTCCCCATAGCTGCGTGTTAAGCGCTCGTACCACTCGCGATAACGCTGCCGCAGGAGGCGGCGTTCGCGCCGCTTGACCTGTGGTGGCACCGCCCATTGAGGCGGGCGCTGCAATGTCAAGGGCTCGTACGACCGCCCACCGCGAGCCAGGAATAGAGCGACATCGCTATCGGGATGGTGACAGTTACACCGCCGACAGAGCTTCCCGCAGTAGGCGCAGTAGCTGTTATTGCGCAGCACCCTCACCCTCGGAAACAGATTCGTCCCTGGAATGGTTCCAAGCGCTGGCGTTGTGGTCGAGGTCCAGTGTTGCCATCACGCCGATGTGATCAGAGAGCAGTAGACTGCCATCGTTGATTGGCTCCTTATTGACTTGCGAGACACTGTTCACCCTGTCAAGTCTATCGCACTGTGTAAAATAGCCGTCGATACGTTTGGCAAGCGGCCGGTCAAGGTGATACGGATCAGTATAACCCGTCTTGTTTCCATTTTTCGCGGTCCACATGTCGGCATACTGATGCTGCACAAGCGGCGCCAAGTATTCAGGCTGCGTATCGAGATTGATGTTGAAATCGCCGGTCAATATATGTGTGTGGTCGGCAAATTGCGCGCGCTGCATCACTTCCAGGCAAGACCTGATCCCGGTTTGTTTCTGGACGGTGCTCAAAAACAGGTGCGTATTGAAAACAGCCAGGGAATGGCCGGAAAGTGATTTCACTTTCATATACTGCACAATGCGCATCCAGGGATTGCGCGTCTCGACCTCGCGCCCGATATCGACCTTACCGGTTTCCAGAGCCGCCAGTCGTGAGAACACCGCCAGTCCTTGCGGCCAAGGCGTTAGGGAGCCGTCATCACTCGCTGCATAATAGGCATGAGGGAAACAGCGAAAACTGCGCGACCTAAGATACTCGAAGTGATCGGGCGCCGATTCCTGGATACAGATTATATCGACTTCCAGATCGCGCATGTTGCGCCCGATCGCATTGGCACGCTCTTGCCATTGGTTGTTCTTGCCCCAGATATTTTGTGTGACAATACGCAACATAGTCATTGCTCTTTTTCAATCGAAAACCGCGCCAATTCTTTCAGTTCACCGTCGTTGCTCGCACGGGTAGGCGGATACATTGTTCTCATGAGCATGGCAGATATGAGCGCTGCCGATTAATCTATTTGTGTCGCGTGAGCGCAAAGCCTTGCAAGAATTGCTTTTGCATCAACACAAAGATGATAATTGGCGGAATACTCGCGATTATCGCGCCCAACATGATCGGCCCGTAGGTACGCCCTATCTCCAAGCCATCGTCCAGCGTGCTCAGCCCCACCTGAATCACCTGTAAATCCGGGTTGGTGACGATCAGCAGGGGCCACAAATAGCTGTTCCACGCGCCAATGAACATAATGACAACCAGCGCGGTTACCGTGTTTCGGCTTAGTGGCAATAGGACGCGCAACAAGAATTGCAGGGGATTCGCGCCGTCCAACTGTGCCGCTTCGGAAAGTTCCGGTGTGATGCTGGCAAAATGCTGTCGAAACAGGAATACTCCGGTTGGACTTGCCACAGCTGGCACAACCAGGGCCGTCCAACTGTTGCCCCAACCCAACTCCAAAGCGACCAAGCGGAATAAAGCGATAATCGTTACCTCACCCGGCACCATCAGAGCAGCGAGGATAAAGCCGAATACAAGCGACTTGCCGGGAAAGCGGAAGTAGACCAGCGCCATTCCACTGAAAATCGATAGCACGACTTTGCCAACGGTGATCATTGTTGCCACGGCAAAGGTATTAAACATCAAGCGAGCGATGTTGCGATCGAGTACCGTTTGCAGGTTAAAGCTGAAAGAGTCGCCCGGAATCAACTGCAACCTGAACATCTGGGCATTGTCTTGGGTGCTGACCAGGGCCGCGTAGAACAGTGGGAAGCCCATGAATATCACGGCGATCCACAAAAAGATGTGGATATACCAGCGCTTGCTGAAAAGCCGCTTAAGGAGGACCCGAAACAGCGGCGGCTTTTCCTCCAGTGTCACGCGTGTGAAGGCGGTCATCTTAATCGGCCCCATAGGTGACGCGCCGGCCCATGACGCGAAACTGCATGTAGGTGAGGCCGATCACCACAATGAACAAGACGATCGATTGCGCCGCGGCTTTCCCTATATCGCGGCTTTCTACACCAACACGAATGACATCCACGACGAGGTTGGTTGTGGAGAACACTGGTCCGCCCTCGGTGAGGTTGTCAATCACAGCATAAAGATCGAAAAAGCTGTAGTTCAAATTGAGAAACACGACGAAGAAGATGTAGGGGGAAATCATGGGAATGGTCACGTTCAGGAAGCGCTTCCAGGCGCCTGCGCCATCAATGGAAGCGGCCTCTATCAATTCAATTGGTACAGCTTGCAGAGCCGCGATATATATCAAGACGTTGAATCCGAGCTTGTTCCAGGCGGCCGCCATCACAACCGATACTCGCGCCCACCAGGGATCGGACAAAAACGGTATTGGTGGGAAACCCAGAAGTCGCAAAGCTTGATTGAAGAAACCGGATCCGCCACCGCCCAGCAATACCGCGAATACGACGCCGACGACCACACCGGAGATGGCGTAAGGCCATATCATCAGAGTGCGGTATATTGACGCGGCCCGAATCTTTTGTGAGGCAAGCAGGGCGATTGCGATTCCCAACATATTGGCAAGAAGCACAATCAGCACCGAGAAGAAAATGCTATTGCCAAAAACCGCCAAATAGCGCGCGTTTTCGGCATGCCAGAGGAACCCATCGCTAAAGATGTAATAGTGGGCATCTTGCAAGCTGCTGGTAATCAAATTGGCGAAATTATCCAAACATATGAATGCCGTATTCGTGACACCGCGTCGCGCTAATTGGGTACCCAAAAAAAAGTTTTGCGCTGCCGGATAATAGGTAAAAATAGCTAATCCGACGACGGTCGGCGCCAAGAATATCCAGGGCGAAATATCGTAACCGACAAAGGTGCCCGGAGCAGTGTCCGCCCTCCAGATTGCGCCGCGCGCCCGCCATTGACGACGCAGTATGTTGATCGCTAATGCGAATCCCCATATGACAACCGCGACAAGCAGCAATGCGATGAGCGTCACGGCATTAACGCTAATCGTCTGACCCAAGATACTGAGCTTGAAGAACATATGGTTCTTCGGATCGAGGACACAGAATTGTAGGGGGATCATGGTTGCCAGGCTGCCGAGGAACCCGGCAATAGCGCCTACCGCGATTCCATCCTGTAGTCCGCTCCCTCTGCGCCAAGAAAGCGCCCCGACAACAAGCGCGGCAAGACAAGACGCGAGACATGTGAAAAGGAATGGAGGCACCGTCTTGGCTACTCCTTGGAGCTGGTTAGCCAATTGGCTCGGCGAGAGGAAAGCCGTAAATCGCGCTTACACAGTTTAACACGTGTCCATCGCCATGCGTGAGCGCTGGTGAACACGAGGAGGCGCAGGATGGAGCAATCGCCCCATCCTTTGAAACTGTTGGCTGATCTGTTATTCGTCACATGGCACTAGCAAGTTGTATTCTTCGATGAGCAGGTCTGCCTCCGCCTTCAAGCGATCGAGCGATTCTTGTATATCGGCATCGTTGCGGAGGATATTTTGGAAGACCTCACGGTACATCTGATAAACCTGCGCAAAGCTACCGAATATCGCGCCAGCGGTTTGGGGGACCCGGGCGGACTCCGCCAACTGATGGTTAGCAACGGCAAAGGTCGGGTTTTCATCGAACCAGCCTTCCCCTTCCAGGTAGTCAAACGCGGACTGCGTAACGGGGATGTACCCGGTTGACTTGTGCCAGGCGGCCATGTTTTCAGGTTCCAGCAGGAACATGAGGAAGGTCAAGGCGCCTTCTTCAACTTCCGGCTCGAGGCCGTCCGTCAATAGGATCATCCCGCCACCGACGGTGTTGCCAACATACTCCGCATCCTGATTGTATGGCATCCGACCGGCGCCCACATTGAAGCCGTTCCCCTCACCGATTTCTACCCGACCACGGGCAGCGGCGCTGGAGGTCATGTGCATTGCCAATTGACTGTTAGCCCAGGTAATGTCGTATTCGGACCTTCCGTAATCGACCCAGTATCCAGCGTCCTCGAGGGTCTTGTGCCAAGCCAGGTAATCTACTGCCTCCTGACTGTTGAACAGCACCTCGGTGACACAGCCGCCGCCGCGACCATTCTCGTTGTTTGCCATAAAGGCGCCTTGCATCGCCATTGCGTTTTCAAAGTACCAGCCGCTGGCGCCGAAATTGATGCAGTCAACATCAGCGAGGTTTTCAACGATGAGCGCGCAGGCTTCATTTACTTCCGCCCAGGTTGAGGGGATGGCAGCGAAATCGTTGACATCTTCGGCCACGCCGGCTTGCACGAGCAGATCCATGTTGGCAAAGACGATCGGCGTCGAGGCATTCCACGGCAATTCGTAGTACTCGCCATCCAGCTGATAGAAGATCGCAGCGGGACCGACAATCTCGTCGAGCCGCACGGGTATGCCATTGATTTCGGTACGGTCGCCAATGGCTTCGTGGAGGGGTTTGAAGAAGCCGGTATCACGGGGAGCCTGCGTGTTGCTCGAGGTCCCTTGCAGAAGCTCGGGCGGATCGCCTTGCTCCTGCGCCAGCGTGTATAGATCATAAGCGTTGCTGTAGCCATCAAAAACACGCAGTTCCAGATCGTATTGCGGGAAGGCGGCTTCAAAGGCGGGTTCCACCACTTCGGGCAACCAGGTGACATTGCCCCAACGATGCCAAAAACGGATCGTGACGCGGTCGTCATCCTGCGTCAAGGCCAACGATGGAAACAAGGTCAGAATCAAAACAATCAGAAGTGTCGTTTTTTTCATTAGATTATCCTTTCCAAAATGCGTACTGGATCTGTGTCAAGCATCGTGTAATCCGCCAACACGAGCTTCTTTCTATACATCTTAGACTTGTCGTGAATTCATGTCACGTTGTTGAGGAAATTGGCATATCGACGTACAATATTGCTGAACTTCCAATTCGAGCGTTCAAACTTACTGAAGTTCTACTCAACGACCCTACAGGAAGTGGCGCAGAGGAGATCTTCTGGAACGAGCGAGTATACAAATGAGACGCGCTTCGCTGTCGCCATGCAATTGTGAGAATCCCTTGGGTCAGCGCCAAGTAGAGGTTATATGACCTTTTCGCGAAGACTTAGAGAGATTTTGAAGAAGAAAAAGATTGCCCAAAGGGAACTTGCGCATCGCTTGGGCGTGTCTGAAGGCGGCGTCGCTAACTGGATGAACGGTACCATGCCGTCGATTTCCCGGCTGGTCGAGATCTGTAGTTTCCTTGATGTGAGCAGCGACTATTTGCTTGGCATAGATCAACTTGGATGTATCGAGCACTATGAACATGGCGCATTTGGCTGGATCGAGAATATTCCCGAAAACCTGCCTGAAGAATTGAGCAAAGAATATCGCCAGGGAATCCAATTCTTTGCGGCTGTTGTACGGGAAGGACTGTGCGAGCCTGCATTGACGGGACCGAATGGTCGGTTCAAGGGGCAGACTATAGCTGGTCTGGAACGTTCATTTCGCACGGCAGTATTCGCAAACGCGCTCAAGCTGAACCGGGTAGGGCGAAATCGGCGGCTGGAATACGACTTACTAAAACTATATTCGCCTCGCCTTAAGCAAGTTATCGTCGTTGAGCTACCCAAGGGGCATGAGAGCGGCAAGAACTGCGTATCCTCGCACGTATTGAATGTTGAGTTCCTCGCATACGCAGCGGCTATGGAGGTCTTTCCGGCGCTCGAAGAGGGTGCAATCGGCATTGGGCCTGGCTATACGATTTATCGCTGCGCCGAGCTGGTACCGCCCAGCCAACACCAATACAAAAGCATTAACTGGGCGTCTACCATGGAAGTCAACAACCACCAGCAGGAGGCGGCTTCTGTTTCTTCCAATCTGGCGGTCAAATTACTAGCTGCCCACAATCCGAACACGAGAGCTTTTTACTTACCCTACTTGGCTCCTGAACGAAGGTCCTTGCACTGAGATGACTTGGATGCGCATCAAGCACAGGCAGCGGCAACAATTGAAGAATTACGAATGGCTCGCGCTATGTTGATGACTGTAGGGGGTGTTTCAGCCAACAGCTCCGATAATTCGCCAGGTTATTCCAAAAGGCGCACATTCAGTCCTAAGTTTCTTCATAGTCTGCACGAACAATTGAAACACGAGAATATGGCGACATCTTTTAGAGGCGAGGTGCTGGGACATATGCTGGGCAACAAGGCCCAAAGCATCGGTAATGCTTCGTTTCAATCGATTCAGGAGCGCGAGGTGTATGCCCCGGCTCTCAACCTGTTACGAGACGTTATAGACAGGAATAACGGTTTTGTCTGGGTCATTGCTACCGGGGATCACAAAAGAGTTGCGACGGAAATGGTTGTAAGAAATGGACTTGCAAATGCGCTTGTGATTGATGAAGAGATTGCCGAATACTTGTTAGATGCCAAGCGGATACGCCGCGATCAAGAATAGTCCCTTACCCAGAGAACATCAGGCAGATTTGTGCGATGAACGAGCTTCAGCTATAGAGCGGAGGCCTTCCAATAGGCTTTGCATCGTCAGCGCTTTAGGTTACAGTCGTACATCATTCGCCAGCAATTGGAACTTGTATGCCTCTCAAGGTTTTGATCGCGTCTTACCTGGAACCAGAACACATTGATCACATCCGGAACAATGTGCCGCAGGTTGAGGTCGTCTACCGACCCGACCTGATCGGCGCGCCGCAGTTTCACGCCCATCACACCGCCATCATCAAGCGTAGTGCCGAACAAGAAGCTGAGTGGCGCGCGCTGCTGTCACAAGCCGACGTCCTCTTCGACTTCGACCATACACATCGCGAGGATCTGCCGCAGCTCGCGCATAACCTGAAGTGGATCCAAACGACCAGCGCCGGCATCGGACAGTTTGTGAAGAGCTATGGTTACGACCGGCAGGGCTGGATTTTCACCACCGCCAGCGGCGTCCACGCCCGTCCCCTGGCCGAGTTCTGCCTGATGGCAATGTTGACCTTCGTCAAGAACTATTGTTTGATGGAGGATCAGAAGCTCGCGCGCCATTGGCAACGCTTCAATAATACCGAACTGCGCGGCATGACCGTTGGCATCCTCGGCTTGGGCAAGATCGGGCGCGACCTCGCGGCTGTCTGCAGGTTTTTCGGTATGCGCATAATCGGCACGCGGCGCGATATCCATCGGGCAGTAGACGACGTCGACCTCTTGTTCGCCCCTTCTCAACTGGAGGAGATGCTGCCGCAAGCCGATTTTCTGGCGCTGTGCCTGCCGCATACGCCGGAAACGGATGGCTTGCTGGACGCTGAACGTATCGCCATGCTGAAGCCGGGCGCCTATCTGATCAATATCGCGCGTGGCGCCCTGGTCGACCAGACGGCCTTGACGGACGCGCTTATTAACGGGCAGCTTGGGGGCGCGGCGCTGGATGTCACCGATCCAGAGCCGCTGCCGGCCGACGACCCGCTTTGGGGATTGCCCAACGTTATCATCAGCCATCATTCCGCCAGCACGGCGGATACCGAAAACGGCAAATTGACTGAATTGTTCATCCGCAACCTGCGCCACTATCTCGCTGAGGAGCCAATGGAAAACTTGCTCGACGTGGAGTTGATGTATTAGACCCGGCCACACTGGAAGCGCCCAATGATTCCATCGCTACACTTGCTTGCTGACGATGAAGCCGTTTACGCGCAGAACGGCTGTTCTTAACTTAGCTATAAGTCATACCTGGGGTCTCGCATTTTGCCACAGATGTAATATGATTCTAAATGTTTCAGTCGCCCATGCGTTTTGAACAGCGTATAATCGCAGCGCGGCGGTCATCAGTTTGAATGGGATAACAGGCAGGACAAGTACGGGATCACGATGTTCTTTAATACGCGAGCGAAGAAAGAGCAGGCCGAATTGAAACGGTTGCTAGCGGAGATGCAATCGGAAAAGCAGCAATTGCGCGATCATTGGACCGCTCGCTTCTCCGAGGTCGACAGCAAAAACGCGATCTTGGATCAATCGAGATCTCGATTAGAAAATCTGCTGAAAGAGTCCCTTTTAGTTGATACTTGTATCATATTTGACGGCTTGAAAATTCAAGCGCGCCTTCCCGAATTCAAGCGAAAGGAACCGATTCTACAATTGCCGGCGCCCCCTTCTGGTCTTGCGTCCTGGCTGCCATGGAAGAATCGGTCATACGAAAAAGCCTGTGCGAGCGCGGAGAGAAATTATCAGAAAGCCCTTGTAGTCTATCGGGAAGCTTCGTTCAATAATAAGAAACGTGTCAGTCAAATCCGCGCGGAGGCGGAAAAACACAATCAAGATATTGAGCAATTTCTGCAAGATTTTGTTGCGGGAGAGGCCGGGGCAGTCGTCAGGTACTTCAAACTAGTGCTGAAAAATAGCGAGTACCCGCCGGGTTTCTCCAAAAAAGCCGAGCTCGCTTATTTTCCCGAATCTCGATTGCTGAAAATATCTTATGACTTGCCCGCAATGGATATCATTCCGGAAACAGAAGCGTACAAATATGCGAAGTCTCGTGACGAGATCACCGAGATCGTCCTGCCGCAAAAACAGCGCAGGCAGTTTTACGCGTCGGTGTTGGCGCAGACCAGCCTGCGTACCATCTATGAGATTTTTACGGCGGATCGAACAGAAAAAATCGAGCATATTGTCTTTGAAGGATATGTGGATGCGATAAACCCAGGCACAGGGCAACCAGGTCGATTTTGCCTGATTGCTCTAGATGTGCAGCGGGAGCATTTTCTCGATCTAAATTTGCAGCAGGTCGAGCCGGTCGCTTGTCTCAAAGGCTTGAACGCTCGTGTTTCAAGCAAGCCCGATTTGTTGCTGTCGGTATCATCAAGCTCGGGAGAGGAACGTGATGACGCTCAAGGGCCAGCAGTCTCTGACGCGGACATGCTGCAGGCGCTCAATATACGAATCGGCGAACTTGACGACGAGATTCAAGAGCAGAAGCAACGCAACGCTGAGCTTGAGAACGAGCTTTCGGACAAGCGGGATCGCATTGCCGAGCTTATCCGCGACCTGAGGGAGGAACAAGAGCGAAGCGCTGTGTTGAGTGCCGCAATCCACGCGCAAAAGGACGATACTTTTGAACTCCGCGCCAAGCCAAGCGAAGAAACGGGCGACGTGCTGCCTGCTATAACGACAGCGGCCGAGGATTCCACGTCGCGTGACAGCGCAGCAGGGCCTCCGGCCAAGCCGGCCTGGTTCCACCAGATTCGTGCCGAAACGCCCGCCGACGAACCTGCCGGTACCCCCATCCCGCCACGTCGCCCCGACCCTGAAACGGCATTGTTGTTTGAAGTCATGTCGGTAATTATCGAAGCGGAAAGGGAATATGTCGATTACATCGGCGCTGGCCTCCCGAAAGCGGCGATCAATCGCCTGACCCAAGACGGCAAATTGGAACGCAATAAGTTTCAGACATATAAATTCCGCGTAACCCCAGCTGGCAAAGCATGGTATGACGAGCAATTGCAGCAGCCGCAGCTTGATGAAGCGATACAGCCCGCTACTCAATCAGATACAGAGCCATTCCACCCGATAATCACTGAACTGCCGGTAGAAGACCCCGGTGATATCTCGATTCCGCCGCGCCTATCGGTACTGCAATCATCTTCGGCAAGCCGGGGTTTCATTGACGAAGCCAGAAAATATGTTAATCGCATCGAAACAGCAGCCGAAGAAGTTCCGTTCATGCAATACTGGCCTACATATTCCGCAATGAGTGAAGCGCAACAGCAATGGTATTTCTATTGGCGGACAGAACTGAGGCAAGGCAATCAACTGCCGACCGATCTAAGCTACCTGTTTGTCCATGTTTATGAAGTTATTAATCTGATCGGTTTTGATTCGCCACAAGCGGCTTATAAGCATCTTGAGGATTTCTGGCGATATTACCGTAAGTTGCAACCTAAGCTGGATAAGTATTTGCCGGATTGGAATGCGGACTTCATTGTTGTTCATAAATTGCTCCCCGATCCCCTGCAATGGTATGCCAAAGTGGCGAAACTAGGGGCGGTTGGCGATCTCAATATGCTGATCGAAGGCTGGGTCAATGAAGGTGAGAACTTTGAAGCCCTATCCGACGATGTGCTTTTTCATCTGGCAAAGTACAACCCGACCGAGAACAAATTCTACAAACAACATGGCGAAACCGTCAAAGCGCGCAGCGCCTATAAAAAGGGAGTGATGGCTTTTAATGCCGCTATAGAGAAAGAACGTGGACAATCGTTGTTTCAGACCTACAAATCCAAACAAAGCCGGGTCATAAAAAGGATCCCATTCATTAACGCATTGCATGAGTATCCGCAGACCGAGATTGAGATTGCGATTGTACATCCCTGGACAGACAACGCGCGGATCGCTAATTTGCTGCGTGATATCCTGCGGCACACCGAAAATGTGATGCGCCAGCAATATCATTTTGGTCATCAATTGCGCGGCATTCGGTTGTCACCAAAATGGCAGTCAATTATCGAGACGGCATTAAAACTCGAACCGCCGAGGCCGGAAATCATCATTGACCCCGCTAAAGTTGAGCAGCTCAAAATAGATTCGACGGCGATTCGCGATCGTCTACTCGTCGGACAGATTGACGACAATTCGCAAGAATTCAAAGACGACAATGCGCTAAACGAAGCGCAGCGGAATTCCCTGGAAGGTAAGCGAGACAAAAGCGGATCGGTAACGCTTCGGTCACTGCTTCTTGGCGATACAGCGCAAATCAGCGGCAGTCAGGATGGTGGGCCAGCATCGCCTGGATTTCTCCAAGATATGGAAGGTAGGAAGTCTGGTTCGTTGCCCAGCCTAGATGAAGTCGCTAGAATAATGGGCGCAAGCGGAAGCGAGACAGCCAGATTGATTGCCTTTCTGTCGAATAATGATTGGGAATGCGCGGAAGAGGACATACAATCCGCTTTCCGCGGTCAATTCATCAACCCGATTATAGAGACTATCAATGAGCGCGCCTACGAAGAAATCGGCGAATCCTTAATCATTGAAGAAAATGACTTGTTTTTCATTGAAAGGGATTATCGATGCAAGATTGAATCCATACTCAAACATTCGCAGTATGGCAAGTTCAATCAAAATCAGTGAAGGCATCCTATGGAGAAGAGAATTTCGAAACGCGTTTCAGCTGCCATATTGCAGTCGCTTAGCGCTGGCGTTGTGCCAAGAAGAGGCGCCGAGCATATTGTCGTTGGACGCAAGGCGGAAATCGAAACGCTCCTGCGCGATATGGACGATGTCATCGCCGATGGCGGCGCCACTTGTCGACTGCTTGTCGGGCGCTACGGCTCCGGCAAAAGCTTTATGCTGCAGTTATTGCGCAATTATGCTTTCCAGAGAAATTTCGTCGTCGCCGATGCCGATCTCAGTCCTCAAAGGCGCTTGACTGGCTCCAAGGGCGAAGGATTGGCTACTTATCGCGAATTAATGATGAACATGGCGATCAAAACACGGCCCGACGGCAAAGCGTTTGCAACTGTCTTGGAAAAATGGATCAGCAAGGTGCAGACACAGTTCGTACGCGCCGGTATCGATCGCAATTCGCGTCGTTTTTCCGGCGCGGTCGAACAAGGCATTTACGATGTCGTGGACGCTATGGAAGACATGGTGCATGGTGCCGATTTCGCAAAGGTGATTCATGACTATTGGCACGGGCACCAAATCGGCGATGATGACCTCAAAGCCGCGGCCATTCGCTGGCTGCGCGGCGAATACAATGTTAAGACTGAAGCAAGACAGGCACTAGGCGTGCGCAGCATTATTGATGACGAGTCGTGGTACGACTATATCAAGCTGATGGCCAGTTTTGTGCACGAGATTGGATACAGCGGGCTGATCATCTTTGTCGATGAAGCCGTAAACCTCCATCGCATATCCCATGCAGTTTCTCGCAGGAACAACTACGAGCGTCTTCTGAGCATCTTCAACGATACACGACAAGGCGGCGCCGAGTATTTGGGCGTGTTTTTTGGCGCTACACCTGATATGGTCCAGGATACGCGCCGCGGTCTGTTTAGCTACGATGCCCTGAAAACGCGCCTGGAACAGAGTCGCTTCGTCCGCGACGGCTTGCGAGATCTGAACGCGCCGCTCATTCACCTCGATATGCTCAGCCAGGATGAAATACACTCGCTGCTGCAGCATATCCGTGAGATCCATGCCTTTCATCACAAATACGAATCCAGCTTGGATGACTTGCAACTCAAGGCGTTTATGTCGACAGTTTCGGCGCGCGTTGGCGCGGATTCTCTGCTAACCCCGCGCGAGGTGGTCCGTGATTTTGTATCGCTGTTGAACCTCTTGCAGCAGTACCCCGACCAGACCTTCGATTCCATTCTGGGCGATGTCGAATTCACCACCAGCGACGCATCCCATCTGGAGGCAGAAGACTCCCCCTACGCCAGTTTCCAAATCTAATGACCGGCAATCCATTTTACAAACTTGCGCCCTTCATTCAGGAGTATATTTGGCGCAACAAGTGGGAAAACCTGCGCGACATTCAGACGCAAGCCATTCACGCTATTCTCGATTCCTCAGATCACATGCTGATTTCCAGCGGCACCGCCAGCGGCAAGACCGAAGCCGCGCTGCTGCCTGTCATTACCGATCTATACGATAATCCGCCCCAGGCGATTGGAGCGGTCTACATCGGTCCTTTGAAGGCGCTCATCAACGACCAGTTCGAGCGCCTTACCGAGTTGCTGGAAGCAAGCGACATCCCGGTGCAAAGCTGGCATGGTGATGTCGCGCAAACGAAAAAAGCGCGCTTTCTGCAACGGGCGCGGGGCATCCTGCAAATTACTCCCGAATCGCTGGAAGCCATGTTGATTAACCGACACCATGAGCTAAAGCGACTCTTCCACGATACGCGTTACATCATCATCGACGAAGTTCATGCCTTCATTGATTCGGATCGGGGACGGCAAGTGATGTGCCAGTTGGAGCGCTTGTCGCGCCTGCAGGCTGCGCCCGCGCGCCGAATCGGGCTTTCAGCGACCATCGGAGAACCGCAACTGGCAATAGATTGGCTACGCGGCGATACCGAAATTCCGGTGCAATCGATCACCAGCGAAAAGACTTCCCCGGTGGAAATTGGTTTGGAGTACTTTCTGCTGCCGAGTTCTCGGCGCGGCGCGGTCGAAGACGCGCAACCGCTAGAGGCGACCAAAGAAGCTCGCTCCCAAGAAGCCGCATACCTCGAGCATCAGTACAAAATGACCCGGCGCGTTCCCAAAACGCTGATCTTCGCCAACAGCAGAGCCGCTACCGAAGCCATCATTATGAATATGAGGCGCATTGCCGCACGGCGCAAAGATCCCAACTTCTATCACGTACACCACGGCAGCATCTCGGCGCCCTATCGCGAAGCCGCCGAAGCGGCCATGAAAGACGAGCGTCAATATGCCTGTACAGCCGCCACCGTTACGCTGGAACTCGGTATTGATCTGGGACAGTTGGATCAAGTGATACAGGTTAATTCGACGCATTCCGTCTCGAGTTTCGTGCAGCGGCTGGGGCGTTCCGGGCGGCGCGGCGGACCTTCTCGAATGTTCTTTTATTCGACAGAGCAAGAAGAGGAAGCGCTGCACATCGGCAAAGAGTTGCCCTGGAATCTGCTGCAAACTATCGCCGTCATTCAGTTATACGCCGAAGAAAAATGGATAGAGCCGCCGCAAATCCCGCAAATGCCCTTGAGCCTGCTCTATCACCAGACAATGAGCATCATCAAATCTCACAGCGAGTTGTCTCCGCCACAGATCGCCGAGCGCGTCCTCACCTTGTCCGCTTTCCGGCATATTACACAAGATCATTTTCGCAGGATGCTGCGCCATCTGCTGGAGATTGAACATCTTGAACAAACAGAGCGAGGCGGATTGATTATCGGCGTCGAAGCCGAGCGAATCATCAACAATTATCGCTTCTACGCCGTCTTCTGCGACGAAGTGGAATACCGCGTACGCGACAAATCGCGCGAGATCGGCACGATTCAAGGGGCGCCGGAAGTCGACAGCTCGATCGTCCTGGCGGGTTACGCCTGGCAGGTGCTCAAAGTAGACGAGGGTGCCCGCATCATTGAAGTGAAGCGGATAAAAGGCAGACCTGCGACACTGTGGAGAGGGGACGGACCACCAATTCATACTAGCGTTCTGCGAAAAATCCGCCAGATTCTCCTGTCTGAAAATAGCTATCCTTATCTCAAGCCCGGCGCTGTAGCACGCCTGCAGCGGGCCCGCGACACAGCCAAAAGCGCCGAGCTCGCCGAGACATCCATCCTGCCGCTCACGCCGAATTCTTTCCTGATCCTGCCCTTCTGCGGGACACGGCAAGCCAGAACCCAGTTGCGCTTGCTTGAACATGCCGGCGTCAAATGTACAAATACTCACCTTCCATACTATTACGAACTCGAATGTGACGCGACGGGTGCCGCCGAGGTAAAATCGAAGCTGGAAGCGATCCGCGCCGAGCCGCCAGCCGCCGCGGAACTGCCTGCGCCAGTGCCTTGCCAGTGCGATAGGTACGCCGACTTTGTGCCGAAAGATCTGCTAGACGAGGCTTATGCGCTGGACTGCACAGATATTCCCGGCGCGCTCGAAAGCATAAAGAGACTATGAACGCAGGACAACATACACGCCAGGAGATCAATAGCCAGCCGGAGGTATGGGCTGACGCGCTCGCGGTCTTTGAGGCGCAGGAGTCGCGGTTTTCCGATTTGATCGCCGCTGCCGAGCCCGATCGCGTTGTCGTCACCGGCTGCGGCTCCACGTATTATCTCTCGTTGACCGCCGCGCGCCTGCTGCGCGGCGCCGGTATCGACGCGCGGGCGCACCCGGCCTCGGAACTGCTGCTTTTCCCCGAGACGATCTATCTCAAGGGGCGAAAATACGCGCTGATTACAGTCTCGCGCTCCGGCGCGACCACGGAAACCCTGCGCGCGGCGGCCGCCTTCAAATCCCGGATCGGCGCTCCTGTCATCACAGTCACCTGTGATAGCGGCAGCCCGCTGGCGCTCGAGGCCGATCTGGCTTTCGCGATCGACAGCGCCGGCGAAAAGAGCGTCGCGCAGACGCGATCCTTCAGCAGCATGTGCGTTGTGCTTCAACAGATGGCTGCTGTCCTCGCCGGACGTGAGCGGGCTTCGAGCGCCCGATTGCCGGCGCAATGTCGGCAGTTGCTGGATTCCTTTGGCGATCTGGCGGAGACGCTGGGCGGCGACCAGGGCATCGAACGCTTTTTCTTTCTCGGTTCGGATGCGTTGTACGGCATCGCCTGCGAAAGCATGCTTAAGATGAAAGAGATGTCCCTGTCCTACAGCGAGGCGTTTCACACGCTGGAGTTCCGCCACGGCCCGATGTCGATGGCCGCTGAAAATGCGCTGGTTGTGGGCTTGATATCGGCGCTATCGGCTCGGCAGGAATTGCAAGTGCTGCGGGAAATGCGCCGGATGGGCGCGGGGACCCTGAGCGTCGCATCGCTTGCGACTGACTCGCCGCGTCATATCGCCCTGCCAGCGGACCTTCCAGTCTGGAATGCGCCGGTCCTGCATTTGCCGGTCTTGCAACTCCTGGCCTATCATCGCGCCCTGCATAATGGCCAGAATCCCGACCGTCCGCATAACCTGAGCGCCGTCATCTCGCTCGAGGACCTATAACGAGCGCATGAAAAGCGAAATCAAAAAGGATCTTGAACATGCCCGAAATCATCTTGTTCCCGCGCCCGCGATCGCTCGTGAGAAACGTAGGCAGCTTCACCCTCGATTCCGACACGGTGATACGCGCGCAGGACAGGAATCTGGGCGAAATGCTGGCGACCTATCTGCGACCTGCGACTGGTTTCCCGCTCCCGGTCGAGCCGACCGGGGACATGGTCAACAGCCGCAATGTCATTCGCCTGGTTGAGGGGCGGGACCTGGATTCGCCCGAGGCCTACCGCTTGGCGGCGTCGAGCGACGAAGTGGTCCTGTCGGCCTCTGCGCCGGCGGGCTTTATGCATGGATTCCAAACGCTGCGCCAATTGTTGCCCCCGCAGATCCTGGGCGCGGAACGGGCTGACGGCATCGACTGGCGCATCCCGGCAATAAAAATCAGCGATGCGCCGGCTTTTGGCTGGCGGGGCTTGCATCTGGATGTCGGGCGACACATGTTTCCGCTGGCATTCATCAAGAAGTTCATCGACCTGTTGGCCTTCTACAAATTCAACACCTTCCACTGGCACCTGACGGAAGACCAAGGCTGGCGGATCGAGATCGAGAAGTATCCCAGGCTGACCGAAGTCGGTGCTTATCGGACAGAAACCTGCCTGCCCAGGAACCGCCGACAGTTCGATGGGGCGCCCTACGGCGGCTTCTATACGCAGGAGCAAATCCGCGAGGTGGTGGCCTATGCCGGCGAACGGAGCATCACGGTCGTGCCCGAGATCGAATTGCCCGGTCACAGCCTCGCGGCCTTGACCGCGTACCCGGAATTGGGCTGCGTCGGGAAGGATTATCAGGTTCGTACCAGTTGGGGCATTGACGAAAACATCTATTGCGCCGGCAACGATGATGTATTCACATTTCTGAAAGACGTCTTCGGCGAGGTCCTTGAGCTTTTCCCCAGCGAGTTCATCCACGTCGGCGGAGACGAAGCGCCCAAAAAACGCTGGAAGCGATGCCCGGCTTGCCAGGCGCGTATAAAGGCTGAAGACTTGAAAGACGAAGATGAGCTACAAAGCTGGTTCGTCCGCCAGTTTGATAGCTGGCTCGGCGAACGCGGGCGTCGCCTGGTTGGCTGGGACGAAATCCTCGAGGGAGGCTTGGCGCCAAATGCGACGGTGATGAGCTGGCGCGGCAGCGACGGCGGTATCGCAGCCGCCAACGCCGGCCACGACGTGGTCATGACGCCCACCACTTATTGCTACCTCGACTATTATCAGGCCGAAGACTTCGATAGTGAACCGCCCGCCCTGCCACGCTACTTGCCTCTGCGCAAAGTTTATGAGTTTGAGGTCGTGCCGGAGGAAATCGCCGCCGACAAGAAACAGCACATCCTGGGCGGGCAGGGCAATCTCTGGACAGAATACATTCCCACATCGGATCATCTGGAGTATATGGCCTATCCGCGCGCCATCGCGTTGGCAGAGGTGCTGTGGAAGCATCCGGAGCAGCGCGACTACGGCGCCTTCCTGGCGCGCTTGAAGGGACACCTGCCCCGCCTGGATGCACTCGGGGTTAACTATCGGCCGCTAGACGATTAGCCGACTCGAAACAGAGGCCCGCGATGCTGCTCAAGAAGGAAATCGCCCAACAGCCCGATGTCATACGCCGCCTGCTGGACGATGGCGAGGCGGCGACGGCAGCCGCCGCCGCCGCAATTCGCGCGTTCGACCCGGTATTTGTCTGCATCGCCGCGCGCGGCACATCGGATCATGCCGCGATTTACGCCCAGTATTTGTTCGGCGCGGCACTGCAAATGCCGGTCATGCTGGCGACGCCGTCGCTGCATACGGTTTATGGCCGACCGCCCGACTTCTCGAAAGCGCTGGTGATCGGAATTTCGCAATCGGGCCAGGCCGAAGATGCGCGCGCGGTCTTGCACGACGCGCGGGCGCAGGGCGCGCTGACGCTGGCGATTACAAACTACCAAGACTCGCCGCTAGCGGGCGCGGCGGCGTATCACCTGCCCCTGCTCGCCGAAGAAGAGTTCAGTGTGGCCGCGACCAAAACCTATACGGCGCAGTTGACCGTGATTGCTATGCTGGCGACGGCGCTGGCCGTCGATGAGGAGATGCGATCCGGTCTCAAGAAGCTGCCGGGGCTGGCGAAAGAATCGCTTGACCTTTGCGAAGGCATCGGGGACTGGGCGAAGGGTTATCGCACTATGGATCGGCTCACCGTGCTAGGGCGCGGCTTCAACTACGCCACCGCCTGCGAGATCAGTCTCAAGGTCAAGGAATTGACCTATATAGCCAGCGAAGGCTACAGCGAAGCCGACTTCCGCCACGGGCCCATCGCTGTCGTGCAGCGGGGTTATCCTGTGGTTGTGGTCGCGACGCAGGGCAAAGCCTTCGCTACGATGCGGGACATCTTCGACATGGTCGCAGAAAAAGGCGCGCAAACGCTTGTCATCAGCGACGATGACGATTTGCTGGGAGATGCGACACAGGCTATGCGCATACCCGGCGCGCCGGAGTGGCTCAGCCCCATTATCGCTGTGATGCCCGGCCAGGTTTTCGCTATGCGTCAGGCGCTTGCGCGCGGCTATGAAGTCGACAAGCCGCGAGGCTTGTCCAAGGTGACGATTACGGAGTAGCGGACGCGCTATTCGCCGGGCCCGAGCAAATCGATCAAGTCGGGCAGTTGGCCGATTCGATATTTGACAGTCGGCAATACCACGCCCGCTGCCGGGTCGGGGTAATAGTGGCAGAAGTCGATCGCGGCATTCTGACAGCCCGCGCGATCGTGAGCGATCGAATCGCCGACGTAAATGACGTCGCCAGCGGACAGTTCAAGCGCGTCCAGAGCCATTTCGAAGATGCGCGCGTCGGGTTTGGCGATGCCGACTTCTTCCGAAATCAGGATCGGGTCAAAGAATGACGTCAACCCGGCAGCGTCCAGTCTGCCGCGCTGGGAGTCGCTATAGCCGTTTGTGATCAGTCCCAGGCGAAAGTGCCGTGATAGATGTCGCAGGGTATCGAGCGCGCCCGGTTCGAGCGCGGATGAGCGGCAGAAGTCGCGCCAGTATTTCAGTGCCAGATCTTCCGCCAATGTCGCATCCAGGTTGAAATGCGCTAACAGGTCGCGCAGCGAAGCCGCGAGCACCTGCTCGCGCATGTATCCTTTGGCGCCGCGCTCTCCCCAGTAGCGGCTGCTGATCACCGCGAAAGTCGCGGAGACGCTTCCGAAATCATCACGGAAGCGCCCTGTCAAGCCGGCTTCGTCCAAAGTTCGTAGCAGAGCTTGCGCTTCGCAGCCGCGCAGGCTGATCAGCGTGTCGTCAAGGTCAAAGAGGATCGCTTGATACATGTCGAACCCTTGTCAATTGTCCTGCAGTTCCGCCGCCAATTCCGCCAGGCGTTGCCGCCCGATTAGGATCTGCTGCCAGAAAGGATTCTCGTCCTTGGCGAGACCTGCAAACATTTCCAAGGCGGCCGCCGAAACTGTATCCGCCGTGATCTGAAACATTTGCCAAGCCAATTCCGTCGATTCTTTGCAAACCGGCATGCTGGTCCACATGTGCTCGCGCCACTGGATTTGAACGATGCTGAACTCCAGCAGATCATCGGCCGAATTAAATTTAGTAGCCAGCTCCGCTACGGCATTCAATTCGTCCAGCATGTCAAAGACAAACTCAGATTCATAATCTGTGCAACTGGGCGAGCTGTAATCGGAGCTCGCATCCAGGGGCGGGAGGGCTTCCCCGGCTGCCAAATCTGACAGGGCGGCGGACAATCGAACAAGCAGTGACAGCATATCGAGCGCGCCGGTCCAAACCTCGTTGTCCTCAAGCCGCGCACCTCCAAGATACAGCCCATGAACGGAGGATATGTCGCCCGCCGCTTGATGCGCGGCGCGCCCAATTTCCAGCGCTTGGCCACAAATTGGCAATGCTTCCCACAGATCTTCGCGCCAGTCGATGTATCGCGCGCCATACTCGAGGTAATCGCTAGTCGTCGAGATTTCTTGCGAAAGCTGCGTCAACTCAACGAATTCGGAAAGGTCGTCAGCGAGGCTCGCCAGTTGACTTTCGCTGCATCTTGGCAGTTGGTTAGTTTGCCCAACTGTCGGCGAAATCTGGCTATCGGAGGCCGCGGCGGCTTCAAGCGGTCTTAGCAAGGCCTTAATCCGGTTGAAGTCATCCGTCAGTTGCGAGGTATAAGGGTTTTGCGAGAGCGACACGCCGGCGAATCGGAGGCTCATGTCGGAGATCATGTCGCCAGCGGTTCTGCTCAACAGCCAGCCTATTTCGAACCCTTCATGACAAACAGGCATACTGTCCCAAAGGCCGTCGCGCCACTCCAGGAGCGCCTTACCGCGCGCCAACAAATCACCAATTGTTGTGGTATTGAAAGCGGACTGGGCCAAAACTTCCTGTTCCGCTTGCAAGATGATAATTCTCTCGATATCGGCTGTCGAACAGCTACGCAAGCGACGATCTGCCGGCGCCGCATCGTCTGGTCTTTCGCCGCTCACGATCAGTTGGTTGATTCTCTCGAACTGCTCCCGCAGGTGATCCGACTTGTTTTCCCGGAAGAACAGCTTGTCATCGAAAGGAATCGGCGATAGCAGTTCCCGGGCGTAGGTGAAGAGGGCTGTAGCGGCAATATCGCCTATTTGCTCGCTCATCAGAACGGCGATGTCGATTGCTTCGTCGCAAAGGGGCAGTTGCGACCACAGCCTGTCGCGCCATTCGATTATCTTTGCGCTATAGCCAAGCACATCGTCCGTAGAGCCGTCTGTCAGATTTGTCTCAACATTCAACTGGTCGTATTCCGCTTTCCATCCCTGCGCTAGCGATAGCTCGGAAATGGCGCATGGGGCTCTGTCGCCGTCTTGACCCTGCGCATAAGAAACGACCCACAGGATTAGCATAAGCGGAATGATTAATTGTCGCATAGTCCCTCCCATTCATCGGAGTGAATGTTCCATACTCACATTGTGAGCGCGAACCGTGTCAGATACGGGTAACGTTATAGTTTGAAGCAGCTTTCCAAGCGGGTAATGTTGCGGCCTTTAGATGCGATGTGCAGCGACCGCCTGCAAGGTCTTAAGGCACTCAGGGGCCAGCGCGTGGATCTCGCCTTTTTGCCCCGTCTCGGTCGACTTGTAATATCTTTTACCGGCGTCCCGCGCGATATCCTCAATTTCGGGCGCAGTTTCTGTTTACGCGCTCGGTCCCATGGCAATGGGGGATGCCACCTGCGCCGCCGCGCCCAGTACCGGAGGAGCCTTATAGCATCAGCTTTCGCGTTTCGCGCGGAAAACGGCTGTAGCGGCTTCCTCCAGGCGGGGCAAATCGCGCCGGAGTTGGCTTTCGTATATATGCTCTTTTTCCTTCAGGCCATAATAGAGTGTGAACAGGGGGCTGTATGCGGCGCTAGACTGATGCATAAACAGGCCCAGCGCAACCGCTTCCGCGCACAATGGCATGCGCCGCCATAACGCCTCTCGCCACGCGATCAAGACCTGGATGTATTCAATCGTGTCTGCTAGGGAAAACAGATAGGCTGGAATGTCCTCTATTTCGTCGTAGACATATATGTATTCGTCGATGGCGATCTGCAGATCGTGTTTGGAGCAGGCCGGCAGCACCGCAGCCCCTTCGGTCCTCGGCTGATCACTGTTCGGACGCTGCCGATCTTGGACGATGGCGTCTATCCGCGCCTGATCGGAGGGCAATCGCAAGAAGGGATTGTCAGCATTGGGCACACCGGCCAAACGCAAGGCCGCGCGCGCGACGAAATCGCTGTTCAGTTCGATTAGCAGCCAGCGGATCTGCAGCATTTCATCACAATAAGGCAGATCCGTCAAATGATCGGCATGCCAGGCAATCTGCCGCTCGGCGAAGCGCATCAGGTCTTCATTTGACTCGATGGCAATTTCCCCCTGCTTTGCATAATCGAGCAACTCGTCGGTTGCGCTTTGGAATACATCATCGGGGCAAGATGGCAAGGCATGGGCTTGCGGCTTGGCGCGCGCTTCTTCTTCCAAGGCGAGTTGGTAGCGCCGATCGACCTCGGCGTTGAACTCGGCCAGCGTCTCAAGAGCGTCTTCCAGGCGCAGGGCAAAAGGATTGTCTTCCGCGGCGCCCGCCAACGCGAGCCCGGCATTTATTAGAGCGTCAGTCGCAACCTGCTCCAGGAAGATCGCTTGCCACCTTGGGCCTCGACAGTTGGGAACTTGCGACCATGTTTCCGCGCGCCAAGTCATATGAGTTGCGCCGAAATGCGCCAGGCCTGTCGCCGACGAGATGGCGTCGGCTCGCGCCAAGAGAGCCTGATGTTCCGCTATCATGACGAGGACTCTCTCTAGATCTGCCGACGAGCATGACGGCGTATCCGGTGCCCAGAAGCGCCGCCTCTTCTCGCCTTCATCGCTTTTGGCGCCAGCTTCGAGATCGCGCAGAAAGGCGAGCAACTCGCTGATGCTGCTGGTGATGCGGTCGTCATAAACATGATCATCCGCGCCCAGCCCATTTATGCGCATGACGCTGGCGGCGAGTACGTTATCCACCGTTCGGTATGTCTTCCAAACGACGGTTAGCGCCTCTTCACAGCTTGCAAGCAATCGCGTGGATCTGCGCCAATACGCCAGTGTCTCGTCGTAGGCGTAAATATCCTCGATTGTGCTTAGGCGCTCGGCGCCATCCCCGTTAGCCTGCTGCAAGCCGTGCAATACACTGAACAGCATCTGGGTCTCGGTTTCCCCGCAAGCCTCGTACAGGTTGTCCCGCGCCTGCAGCGGCGCGGCCGTCAGAAACGTCACGAGCAGGAGAAGTATGATTGCAGTTCGCATGGGCAGTCCTTTTGTCGTGCCAGTCGCTTAGAGAATATATTATATGAACTGAAAGTCTATGCACAAAGGAAAGCCGCGAACGCTCGTCAGGCAAAAGATGTAATCCCGCCTGAAACGGGCTAAGATAAGCTCTCGAACGATAGATCTGTGGAGACCTCTCATGCCAACCGACCGACTGCAGCGTTTTCAAGCCATACTGGCCGACCAGGCCGATCTCGCGTTTGTTCCCATTTCTTCCGACCTGCAATACCTGACCGGCGTCCCAAGGGATATTCCCAACTATGGTCACAACATCCACCCGGGCGACTGGCTGGAGGGCGCCTGGATCCGTCCGCAGCGCGCGCCGGTGCTGCCGCTGCCGCGTATGACGGCCGAATTCGGCGGACTGAACCGTCTGGATGGCATCGATATTCGTGTGCTGGGCGATTGGGACGAACCCGCGGAGATGGTGAAGGGTATCCTCGACGACTTCAACTTGCCCGATAACCCGCGCGTGGCGATCAGCGATTTCACCCGTGGCGAGACGGTTTCCAATTTGCAGCCATTGCTGCCGGGCGCGAGCTGGCTTTCTGCCACCGACTTGTTGCGTCCCCTGCGCGTCATCAAATCGCAGAGCGATATCGACGAGATGAAGGAAGCCGGGCGCATCACCGAAGCCGCCTTCGCCGATACGCTGACGTCGCTGCGCCCCGGCATGACCGAACTGGAGATCGTTGAAGAGGTCAATTTCCAGTTGCGGCGGCATGGCTCGTTGGGCCAGTCCTTCACCACCTCGCTCTACAATTCCGGGCCGAATCATCCCTTGCTCTTCGGGCAGCGCATGGAAAGCTGGCATCGCAAGTTGGATCCGCCGGTGTCGATACTCTTTGATTTCGGCGGCATCTATCAAGGCTGGTGCTACGATTTCGGCCGCACGGTCTTTTTCGGCGAGCCGGACGCGGAGGCGCAGCGGGTGTATGACCTGGTGATGGCGTCGCAGGCGGCGGGCGTCGCTGCGCTGAAATCCGGTGAATCGACAACCACGGCGACCGATCGCGCGGCGCGACAGGTGATTGAAGACGCCGGCTATGGCGAGGCCTTTCGACATCGGCTGGGCCACGGCATCGGCATGGACGTGCACGAGCCGCCGTTCTTGACCGAAGGCGACGAGACGCCGCTGGAAGAGGGCATGCTCTTCACCATCGAGCCGAGCATCATGCAGATGAATGGATATTCGGCGCGGGTGGAGGATATTGTGGTGGCGCGGCCCGGCGGCGGCGAGAAGCTGACGAACGGCTGGCAGGAGTTGGTTGTGGTGGGGTGATGTTCCAGCATATCCCAATGATCATGTAGGGGCGAGCCATTGGCTCGCCCGGTTTTTTCATATTACAGAGGCACTGAAGTGATACCAAGTTAGTCATGCAAAAAAATCGCAATACTCGGCGACTTGACTCCCCTCTCCAATGCTTTGGGGAGGGGCCGGGGG
>JAPOOU010000272.1 GCA_026713245.1 Chloroflexota bacterium | reverse complement strand
GGTGAATTGAGAGCCATCGAAAGCTCCGGCGAAGCAGGGCGTCGAGGATGACCTTTTGGGAGATCAATGCGCCCTTCGCTTTGATCGACGGCGACGTCTCTTAGGCGCTTTACGCTTTTTGCCAGATCGCGGCGAATTTGCCCCGCTATTTTGTAAGTTGGGGCGATCCATCAGCAGCGTTAGCGCTCCAGGCGGGGAGCTTTCAGGATCTTGATTCGTCCCAATGCCGATTTTCTCCAGGGCCGCCCGCAGTCCAAGGCTTTGAGGCGGGCGGGGCTGCTGCGGATCTTCAGCTGCCTTGGGCGGGTCATCCTGCGGGTTATCGTCGTAGGCATAGCCGATGCGGTTGGCTTGTTCAGTTTCATTTTGAGGGTTGGGCGGCAGATCTTCAAAACTGTCTTCGAGTTGATTGGCCTGATTGAGCAGGGTCGACAGGGCGTAGGCGAGTTGACTGACGGCACTGCCTTCGTGGTCGCCGCTCTTGATTTTCTTCATGATGTCGCGGGAGGTTTCGAACATGTCCTTGAGGAGTTCGAGTTTGATGTTGGCGAAGTAGCGGTATTGTCGGTCTTCGTAGCGATGTCTGAGTTTGTCTTGGTCGACGCGCCAGCCTCTTAAGGTTTTGAGCGGGATCTCGAGCAGGGGTCTGACGAGTTGGAAGTCGCCGTCGTGTCGATCGAGCAGGTTGAGAGCCTCGATTTTTGTATCGAGCGTGTAGCTTGCTTGCATGGTGGGGAATCCTTGTTTGTTTGCGTGGTAAAGGGACAGTAGCATAAGTGGTCTAGCAAGGGGCGACTATATGTTCACGGTTTGGGGCGAAGAGCCGCGGGCTGGTGGGGATGGCGCGATGACGGGGTGGTACAGGGTCTACTAAACACCGAGGACACCGAGGGGCGAGCCACGGCTACGCGAGCAATCTGGTCGCCCGCCGCCGCTGGGGTACAGGTTTTGACGTGATTGCAGGCGGTGATTTTGGGCGACCTGCGCGCCCCTCCGAGATACTTTCCATGTTTCAACCGAAAAGGATACACTACCAAACCAGATCGCAGGGATTTGTCATTATGCGCTGAATGCGCTAATCTCTAGCCGGTATTCAAGATCAGAATTATGCCGATACAGCCACTGACCAAGATTCTTGGACTTCATCAGCTTGTTTAACAGACCGCGTCGCTCATGCGACAAGAAGACTTATTATTTCGCGTGAGCGCGGCAGACTTTTTCGCCGGTTACGCGCCGAGCGGCTGTGCTAGAATATCGATCTGTAAATCAGGTGAGAATTGAGCCGCGCGTATGCAAATTCTCACTGTATTATTTGAGTAAGCTATCGCCTCGGCCTAGCTGAACGTTTACAATCATCTAGTTCTTGAGGTTAAAGGGACGTCTTTCGCCTGAGTCAAGAAATCGTTTGAGTATAATCACGAGGATAAGGAGGTACGTTATCGAGCAAATTGACTGTCGAAGATTATCTGTCGAATCAGATAATTGAATGTGTCAATACAACTTAGTCGGCTTAGTGATATGGAGATAGAAAGATGTCAAGACATATGAAGATGAGTCGTCGGGATTTCTTGCGCGCCAGCGCGGCGGGTTCGGCATTGGCGGGCAGCAGCTTGGTCCCTGGCTTGAGCCGCGTCTTGGGCCAGGACGCCAGTGAAGTGTCGATCATGTTTTGGGATGGTCCGCCTTTGATCGGTATTCGTGAACAGGCCTTGACCCCGTTTGACGAGGCTTATCCGGACTGCAGGCTCAATTTCATCAGCGTTCCCGGCGGCGGTTACAATGACAAATTGTTGACGATGCTTGCGGCTAATGAAGCGCCCGATGTGTTCATCATACGCATTGGCCAGCTCCCAGAATTCTTGAGTAAAGACCTGTTGGTCGATCTCAAGCCCTTTATTGACGCTGAAAACTATGATCTAAGTCAATTCCCCGATCTTGCTATTGAAGCTTACACCCATGATGGCGGCATTTACGGCGTCCCGGACAACGTGGCGACAATCGCGCTCTTTTACAATCAGGACATGTTCGAGGAAGCCGGCGCCATGCTGCCGACCGCTCAATGGGACGACGAAGCCTGGACAGTAGACGACTTCTTTAGCTCCTGCGAGAAATTGACAAAACGTGAAGGCAACAGAACGACCCAATACGCCTATGATGTGAGCAGCTGGGACAAGATTTGGCAGATCTGGGTGCGCATCTTCGGTGGCCAGATTGTCGATGATCCCTTCTTCCCGACAGAATGTGTACTCAACGAGCCGGCGGCGGTAGAGGCCCTGCAATTCTACGCGGATCTGCGCTGGGAACACGGCTTCGCGCCCAGACCGGACGCGATGGCGGAGCTCGGCACTGATACGCTGATGCAGACCGGCCGGCTGGCAATGTTCCAAAGCGGCAGCTGGAGCTTCCCTAACTATCGCAATGTTGATTTCAATGTCGCCTTGGGTCATTTCCCGTCAGGCAAGGGCGGCAGAGCCAATTACGTCTTCTACTATCCGCTTGTCGTTCCCAAGACCACCGAGGTGCCGGAATGCGCCTGGAACTTGCTCAAGTACTTCAACGGTCCGGCCATGGAAACAATCATTAGGGAAGGCGGCTTGCAAGGCACGACCTTCTCCGCCCAGGAACAGTGGTTTGTTACCGATCCGCTGCCGCCGGCCAACAAGCAGGTTATGGTCGACGCCGCCCGGCACTTCGTAGCGCCGGATCCGGTCTTGACCAACTGGGACGCGATCACACGGATCATGCAGGCCGAACTGGATCTGCTCTTCATCGGTGAAGAGCGCGATGCGAAGGTCATCATGGACAGGATCGTCGAAGAGGTCAACCCGATGATCGTGGAAGGGCAATGGCGTCAGTAAGATTGACGAATCTTTTGGGGTGTTCGCGGCATTGACCCGACACCCCTCCCACCAGTAAAACGCGCATGTGCCCGCTGTACTTTTGGTTCCAATCGCCGGGCGCCGCTTGCCGTTTATCGAATTGATACAAACCAGCCATCTTGGGCCCAACCTTTGCTGGCTGTGATCTCGCCGCAATGAACATTTCTGTTCCCAGCGGAATCCTCTCCAGACGAATCGGCAGAGGGTTCAAATACAACAGTGCAGAAACCCGGCTGGCCTGGGTGATGGTATCGCCCTGGTTAGTCGGATTCCTCATTTTCACCGCGTTTCCCATGATCGCGTCTCTGGTGCTGTCGTTCACCGAATGGGATATCTTGACGCCGCCCGTGTTTGTCGGATTAGAAAATTATCACAAGATGTTCTTCGTCGACAAATACGCCATGCACTCCTTGAAAATCACTGTCGTTTTTTCTGCGGTGTCCATTCCGCTGAATATCGTATTCGGGCTGGGCATCGCCATGCTATTGAATACCAATATTCGGGGGCTTTCTACTTTTCGAACCATTTATTATCTGCCCGCCATCTTGTCCGGCGTCGCTGTGGCACTCATGTGGCGCTGGATTTTCTCTACCGATTTCGGCCTGATTAATGCGGCGCTCAACGTCGTCGGCATTCAGGGACCGGCCTGGCTCGCGGATCGTACCTGGGTCATACCCTCCTTCGTCGTGATGCGCCTTTGGAGCGTAGGCGGCGGGATGGTCATCTATTTGGCGGGCCTGCAATCCATCCCGACCGATCTCTACGAGGCTGCGGAAATCGATGGCGCGAACTGGTGGAAGCGGGTCCGTCATATCACCTTGCCCATGCTCAGCCCGACGATCTTTTTCCAGCTCATCATCGGTGTCATTTTCTCGATGCAGATCTTCACCGAAGCCTTTATCATGACCAATGGCGGACCGGCCAATGCCTCGCTTTTCTTCATTCTTTATCTTTATCGAAAGGCATTTCAAGACTTCCAGATGGGCTATGCCTCCGCTTTGGCATGGCTGCTTTTTGTAGTGATCCTGGTGTTCTCGCTCATTCTTTTCCGCACGGCGAAATATTGGGTGTATTACGAAGGCGAAACCGAAGGGAACTAAGCGATGACCGGGCGCTTTTTCATCGGCTTGAATCTGCGGAATGCCATCGGCAAACTCATCGTCTATGCGCTGCTGGGCGCAGGATCGATAGTTATCCTGATGCCCTTCGCCTGGATGATCTCGACATCACTAAAGGATTTGTCGCATATCTTCCGTTTTCCCCCGGAATTCATCCCCGATCCGGTCATATGGGAGAACTACCCGAATGCGCTGACAAAGCTGCCATTTGATCTCTATCTGACCAATACCCTGATTATTGTGGCGGCAACGTTGATCGGGGAACTCGGTGTCTCGGCCATTGTTGCATTTGCATTTGCGCGATTGCGTTGGCGGGGTAGGGATGCCTTGTTCATCGTTGTGCTGGCGACGATGATGCTTCCGAGGCAAGTGACCTTGATCCCCGATTTTCTGATTTTCCGGTTCTTTGGCATGTACGACACTTATTGGCCTCTAGTGATTCCCTCCTGGTTCGGCAATCCGTTTTACATATTTCTAATCAGACAATTCTTCATGACCATTTCTCGCGAACTTGATGAAGCGGCGCTGTTGGACGGCTGCTCTAAATTTGGTGTGTTCTGGCGCATTACGTTGCCCCTGTCGCTGCCGGTTTTGGCGGCAGTGGCAATTTTCTCCTTCCAATACCATTGGAACGACTTCTTCCGGCCGCTTATCTTCTTGTCGGATACGGACAAGGCGACTTTGGCGCTCGGCTTGCGCTTCTTCCAGGGCACCTATGGCACCGAGTGGAATTCGCTGATGGCAGCGTCGCTGGTGGTCATGCTGCCGCTGATTATCGTCTTCTTTTTCGCTCAACGTATTTTCATCCAGGGCGTAGTTTTCACGGGCTACAAATAGTTTTGACAACCTACAAATCCGATCTTTAGATGCATAGGACGTGTGATGTTAATGGAACAAAAACCGCCATATCAAAAACTCTTCCCGCCCGCCTTTGATGCCGTCAGCTGGGAAGACGGCTTTTGGGGCAATCTTCATCAGTTATGTCGCGAGAAAATTCTGCCGAGCATGCGGACGGCGCTGGATGAACCCGAAAACGGCGCCGTATTCAGCAACTTCCATATCGCCGCCGGTCTGGCCGAAGGCGAGCGCAAAGGCACGATGTGGAGCGACGGCGATTGTTACAAGTACATGGAAGCCATGACACATATCTATGGCGCCACCGGCGAGCAAGCAATCATCGACGAACTGGATGAACTCATCGAGATCATCGCGGGCGCGCAAGAGGATGATGGGTATATCAGCACGCCCATGCAACTGCGCTACGACAAAGAACGCTGGACAGACCTCCATGACCACGAACTCTATAACATGGGTCATCTGCTGACGGCGGCATCGGTTCACCATCGCATCACAGGGCAGCGCAATTTCCTACAGGTCGCTATCAACCTGGCGGATTATCTTTGCGACGTCTTCGTGCCCTGTCCGCCGGAGTTGGCGCATTTCGGCTTCAACCCGTCCAATACCATGGGCGCGGTCGATCTGTACCGCGCGACCGGTGAAAAGCGATACCTGGAGTTGGCGAAGAGTTTCGTCGACATGCGCGGGTCGCAACCCGGCGGCAAGGACCTGAACCAGTCGCTGATCGCCCTGCGCGAGGAGACGCGCGCGGTCGGGCATGCGGTGACGGCCGGTTATTTGTATTGCGGCGCCACCGACGTCTATGCGGAAACCGGCGACGACGAGCTGCTGACGGGGCTGCATCGCATCTGGGACAACGCCGTGAACAGCAAAATGTACATAACCGGCGGCACATCCGCCCTGCATTCTGGCGCGTCGCATCGGCCGGAGCTGCACAGCCGCGGCGGTGGGCCGGTACACGAGGCCTTCGGCTACGAATATCAACTGCCCAACGCCACCGCCTATAACGAAACCTGCGCCAATATCGCGCATGCCATGTGGAACTGGCGCATGCTCAACTTGTCCGG
>JAPOOU010000227.1 GCA_026713245.1 Chloroflexota bacterium | reverse complement strand
GCATTTCCGAGTCTCAATTCGCCCGTGGCCCTTGTTGACGGTGCGAAAGTAGTCATGGTCTATGCTTGCAAAATCCACCTGATCAGCATAAGCAAACCATTGCTGAATATCTTGATGCAGACGCTTTTGATTGTCTTTGACCGCCAGGAGGTAGTGGGCTTGTTTATCGCGAATGTCTTGCGCGATCTGCTTTTGGCAGCCCATGGCGTCAATCGTCACCAGGCAACCCTTGATATGCGGCAACTCCAATGAGGTCGAGATCACCCTGCCGGAAATGCCGCTCGACGAGCGCCGCGCGGCCGACCTGGAATTCCTCGCCGGATTACAATGCACACCAGAGATGATCGCCGAGCAGCGGGCGGCGCTGGAGGCTGGCGCAGCTGGCGAGGACGACGGCTAGCTTCGCCGAACCTGACCAATATTATACGCGGCAGGGTATCGCGACTGGTCCCGCTGCCGCCCGCCAGCCAGATCAATTTGCTATGCCAGCGGCGCTCGCGCTGTTCCATGCTTCAATGCAATTGCCGTAGTCATCCGTGGCGGCGCATTTCCCCGACGCCAGGACGCCGAAAGCCAAGACCGTCAACAAAACCAGTACGGCGACCATGACCGCGATCTTATGCTGCAAAACTGTATTGAAACTCATGAGATTCTCCCCTCGCCAAGCCTGCGAAGTTGGTCTTCCGCCAGCTTGAGTACTCAATCCGCCAAATGCGGTAATACAAAATCGCTACATCCCTAACTTAATAGATATTATGCGGCATGTCAACAATTTGACGATAGTTTATAGCGAAATATGCCATAAGATACTATACTGACCGAATAATGCTGAATCTGATGGGTCTTTTTGACCAAAGGAATGCGCTCAAAATGCGACGGATTTGCTTCCTGATGTTCTTGCTGGCTCTATCTGTTGGGGGGTACGCCGCCCAAACTCCCGAGAAACCGAGCGTGGCTTTGCTTAGTTTCGGCATCTCGCCCGGCGCCCCGTCAGTCACGGTTCAGCAGATATTGCATCAGCTTTACCTGGACGGCTACTTGAGCGCGGATGATATTGAAGCGCTTGATTCGCAGAGCGAAATCGACGGCGAAAACATCCAAATCGCGCTTATGGAGGCGGGCTGGCAGTATAACCGGCTGGGTATCATGGTGGAAGCGGCGCTTGACCGCGATGTCGATGTCATTGTGGCTTTCACCACACCGGTCGCCCAAGCGGCTATTCAGACGACGCGCGACCTGGATGACCCGCCGGCGGTGATCTTCGCCTCGACCTTTTACCCCTTCGCCGCCGGCCTGGCTGAGGCGCCCTGCGTCAAACCGAGCCACGTCACGGGCTCGCAGATTGTCCCGCCTTATGAACTGCTGGTCGATCTGGCGCTGGCGCAGCAGCCTGACCTCACCCGGCTTGGCACAGTATTCAGCGCCGATCAGATCTCCGGCGTCGAGGGTTCGCGCGAAGTAGTGGCGATTGGAGAAGCGCGAGGACTTGAAGTGATCCAGGCCGCGGTGACGCAGCCGGTTGATTTTATCGCCGCGGTCGACGGTTTGGCCAGCCGCGGCGTCGAAGCGCTGATTCTATCGATCGATTCGATCACGTCCCGCGGTTTGCCCGCGGTGGTCTCGACCGCGAGCGAGAACCTGATGCCGGTCTATTATCCCAGCCTAGGCGGCATCTCGAGCGACGCGATGATCAGCGCCGGATATTATCAGCAGCGGACTCAAGGCATCAACACAGGACGCAAGCTGGTCGCCTGGCTGCGCGGAGAACTGGATATCGCCGCCACCGCCATTGACGCGCTGAGCGGCGACGGCGTCGGCGTCAACCTGACCGTGGCGGAATCGCTGGACCTGGAGATCGCGAGCGAGATCCTGGAGCGGGCGGATATTGTCCTGAACGAGGAAGGCAGCAAGGTATCCGACCGGGTTACAGAAGCGGTGGCGGAGGCGCGAGCAATTGAAGAAGGACCCGAACGAGGAGCGGCGGCGCGCGCCTACCTGGACTCGCTGCAATGCACGGACGACATGATCGCCGAGCAGCAGGGGCAGTTGGAATCGCAGTAAGGCGACCAAAGCTGCGTCAGCGCCAAAATACATGC
This sequence comes from Chloroflexota bacterium, assembly GCA_026713245.1. Taxonomy (GTDB): domain Bacteria; phylum Chloroflexota; class Anaerolineae; order Aggregatilineales; family Phototrophicaceae; genus UBA6055. The sequence continues at coordinate 263 of JAPOOU010000227.1, read as the reverse complement.
ATACAGGGAGGGCGGGCAGAAAAGTCCGCCCTCATCAGTTGTCCGAAGGGACAGGGCAATTGCATCAAATTTGGGAGAGCAATTTTAGTAAGAAGGCTTCATCAAGAGCGGCGCGATAGCGCTTTTGCCTCAAACTAGCTTTGGATGAATCTTTTTTGAGGATATTGAGGGCGATATTGCGCAAGACAATGAGATTTTGCGCGCTATTGCCTTTGCGCGTTCGCATCTGATCCTCTTGAAATGTTACATCCAACACCCAATGC
>JAPOOU010000215.1 GCA_026713245.1 Chloroflexota bacterium | reverse complement strand
ATGCTCTTTGCTGGACCACGTACCGAAGCGGTCAGCAACCGCATCGAATACCAGTCGCGCGCGGACTACTTCATCACTGGCTATGCCGCCAAATTGAAGGATATGTAGGGGGAACCCCCACCCGCGATACTTTAAGTAGGGGTCAGTCCGCATAGGTCGCGTAGATCGCGCCGTCACAGACCGCCGACATTGCACTTCGCTATTGGCTGACCCTCTTTCCGATTTTCACCAACGGGCGACCCAATGGGGCGCGTAGACACCGCCCGCCGGTCGCCCCTACACGCAGCGGACTTGGACTGACGAAGGGGATTGTTACAGCCCCATGCACACGTACATTATTCGCCGGCTGCTCTTGACGGTGGTGGTGATCTTTGGGGTCACGCTCTTGACCTTTTTGTCCATTCATATGGCCGGCGACCCAACATTCTTCTACGTCAGCGAACGCGCCAGCGCCGAAGAGCGCCAGGCAGCGCGCGAGCGCCTCGGCTTCGATCGTCCGCTGCATGTCCAATATTTGGATTTCATAGTCAATTTGGCCCGTGGCGATACCGGCAATTCGCTGGCGCATCGCGTGCCAGCCTTCGACGTGGTCATGGAGCGCATGCCGGCCACGCTGGAACTGACGATCGGGGGCTTTCTCCTGTCGACCGTTGTGGCCTTTCCCATCGGCGTTCTGGCGGCGACGCGGCGCGGCACGATGACCGATGGCACGTTGATGTTGGGGGCGATGCTGGGGCAATCGATGCCAAGCTTCTGGCTGGGCTTGATGTTCATTTTATTCTTCGGCGTCACCCTGCGCTGGATGCCGGTGTCGGGGCACGTGCCCTTTATCAAGCCGCTGTTGGAGGGAAGAGCCGACGAGGCTCTGATCAACTTGCCGCAAGCCATCCGTTACATGCTGATGCCGATGGTGGCGGTATCGGTTTATTCGATTTCCCGCAACTCCCGTCTTATTCGGTCGGCCGTACTGGAAGTTTTGCGGCAAGATTATGTGGTCACGGCGCGCGCCAAGGGCTTGAACGAGCGCACGGTCATGATCCGCCACGCCATCCGCAACGCGCTCATTCCGATCGTGACGGTGCTGGCGCTGCAATTCGCCTTCCTCTTAAATGGCGTGATCGTAGTAGAGACCGTATTTTCCTGGCCCGGCGTCGGGCGCCTGGTATTTGACGCTGTTAATCAACGCGATGTGCCGCTGGTCATGACGGCGGTCGTTTTGCTTTCGTTCTTATTCGTCGGCGCCAACCTTATTGCCGATCTCATGTATGGCTTCCTCGATCCGCGTATCCGTCTGGAATGAGCAAGAAACCAATGAGCGCCACACAGAAACCCAAGCCCTTGGCCAAGAGCCGCGTTTCAATGCTCGAGCGCCAGATGGACGAGCTATACACACCGCAGACTTTCATCCAGCGGGCGACGACCAGCATGGTCAAGGCGCGCTTTCCGGTTGTGGCCGTTATCTTCCTGACCTTAATAGCGCTCTGCGCCGCATTGGCCACGCAGCTGGCGCCCAAAGACCCAAATCGCGTTGACATCTTCGTCACGCTCAAACCACCCCTGAGCACCGACCGTCAGGGCGAGATTGAGTTCGTGCTTGGTACCGATTCAGCCGGGCGCGATGTACTCTCGCGGGTGATTTACGGCGCGCGGATTTCATTCTTCGTTGGCTTGGCGGCGGTTGGCCTGGGCGGCGGCGCCGGCACGATTCTCGGGCTGACGGCGGGTTACCTCGGCGGCCGCGTCGATGACCTGATCATGCGCCTCGCCGACATTCAACTGGCTTACCCTTTCATCCTCTTCGCCATCATGATGTTAACGATTCTGGGAGAAGGCGTTTTGAACCTGGTCCTGGTTTTGGGTATCGGCCAATGGGTGACCTACGCGCGCATCGCTCGGGCTGAGACGCTGGTGCAGCGCGAGCGTGAATTTGTCGAAGCGGTGCGGGCCCTGGGCGCCACCGAATTGCGCATTATGTTCCGCACAATCTTGCCCAATATCCTGACGCCGCTGATCGTTATCGCCTCCTTCAATGTGGCCGGCGTTATCTTGTCCGAGGCGTCACTATCCTTTCTCGGTCTTGGCGTGCCCGAAAGCGTACCGACCTGGGGCGCCATGCTGGCCAACAGCCGCAATCAATTGTTGAGCGGGTCCTGGTGGCTGGCGGTCTTTCCCGGCATTGCTATCATGTTCACGGTCGTGTCGCTGAACATCCTGGGCGACTGGATGCGCGATTTCCTCGATCCGCGCTTGCGCGGCTCCGGCCAGGGATTGTAGCCGCTCGGCGGTCGCGAGAAGGACAGCCGCGCTCACGGAATACAGCTAGCCTGCTTGTTGCATAAGCGGCGCGGATTACATAAACAGAAGTAAGTGCAGGTAAGAAATGTAAGAAGTCCCACGCATTGCCCCCACCCCCGGGGTCCCTTAAAGAGGGAGGGGGCTTCGAACGCAATGATTGTGCGATCTGGGCTCCCCTTCCCTCCTTGTGGGGGATGGGGGCATTTTGCGAGATTTGTATGATTCACTTTGTTTTACTGAGGAGCTTCAATGGACGACTTGCGCGGTCAAAGCGCGATCATAACGGGCGCGGCGCAAGGCTTGGGGTATGCCATAGCCAGAGCCTACGTCAATGAAGGCATGCGCGTCGCCATGATGGATATCCGCCGGGATCTGCTCGAGCAAGCGGCCGGCGAATTTGCGGCGCTGGGGGGCGATGTCGTTCCTATCACTGTCGATCTTTCCGATGCCGCGGGAACGCAAAGCGCCGTCGACGCCGCCTTGGCGCATTACGGCAGTCCGCGTGTTTTGATCCATAACGCCGCTCTGCTGATCACGCGTTCCATGCGTGAAATCACTCTAGAGCAGTGGCGGAAAGAGATCGATATCATCCTGCAAGCCGCGTTCATCTTGAGCAAGGCGGTCTGGCAGCCGATGATCGATGCCGGCGGCGGCAGTATCGTCTATTTGTCCTCCGGCTCCGGCTACAAGGGCTTTATTGAAGAAGTCGCCTACAACCCGGGCAAGCACGGCATCGAGGGCTTGATGAAGTGCCTGGCGCTGGAGGGGGCGCCCTTCAACATCGCCGTCAACTGCGCCACGCCCGGCGCGCCCATCAATACGCCCATGTCCGACTCGAACTACAGCGAGGAACAGAAGCAGCATTGGGTTGACCCGGCCCTGCTGACGCCGGCATTTGTCTATCTGGCACAACAATACGGCGCCGGTTTGAGCGGTCATCGCGTTGCCGCGCGCAGCACAGGCAGTTGGGATGCGGTCGATTTGCTTTAGGTTATGTTTGGCCACAGAGACATAGAATTAAGTGCAAGAAAGTAATGCAACTTTCGCCAAAGCAACGATCTGTAAGGCTTGATTGGTATTACCGATGAATTCGCCGGAATTTTACCCCATCTCCCGGCCCCCTCCCCGACGAGTCCGGTATGGGAGCTAAATTCTGCGAATTTCATTGTATTTTGATACCTTTCGCAAGGATTGACCCGCTATTTAGTATGAAAATAGTTACGTTAAGGATGATTTTCAGTGTGCTTTCTAATACCAATCAAGCCTTGTAAGGCTTGATTGGTATTGGGCTAATGTATCTCAACGTAAATTCAAAGAAGGCGCTAACTTTGAACAAGTGTCCTGATTTACGGAAAAGGTACTTGCT